>WRGD01000140.1 GCA_009787355.1 Defluviitaleaceae bacterium
ATTATGGAAAAATTGTGAGCGTACTTTACATAATTCTCTTCAAGCTCTTTCCCTTGCTTTTATTCATTTACTTTTGACTAGACTTTAGACAACTTCTTAGAAGGATTGCTATTCTAAATATATAGTATTTATTGATGAATATTACGAATTAGATATAGACCACAGTTCTTTATTTATGGATTCTTTTATTGAGAGTATGATTTATTTATCAATCTACAAAATTTTAATTGAGTATTTAGAATTAAAAGATATTAAAAACATAATACACGAGTATTATAAAGAATATATGGAAGATAACAAAGAACTTTTATTATCTACTGGAATAAGAATGTTTACAAATGAAAACATAGATATGTTGAGAGAATCTGCTTATTTAAGTGAAGAAATAAAATTCAAAGATGATTATATTGTTGAATTTCTTGATGAAAAAGAAAACTCTTATAACTTTGGTAATAACACACACAAATGTCCTATAAATGATTTTTTTATAAAACATAATGCATCAGATTTAATGATTCATATATGTGAATTAGATTATATAAGAAGTGAATATATGAAGAGTGGTTTGGATAGAAAATATTGTTTAGCTAAAGGTGATAGATATTGTAGTTTTAGATGGAATAAAGGTAAAAAACCTATTTGGAGATAAAGTAGTAAAATTGTAAGTGAATGATTTTTATTTTCAAAAAAATCTTTTTTAAGTGTCAAATAATATGTAACCATGGTTACATATTATTTGACACTTCTATAATCTACGAGAAAACTTTTTTAGGACATGACCTCAATTTCCACGGTTTGACACTTTTTTATGATTATTGTATAATATTTTTTCGATTAATTAAACTAAATAAAGTATATTAGCAAGGTGGTAGGAGTACATTATATGTCTAACACACTTATAAATATAAACACAAGACTTGATATTGGTGATAATGATATTTGTATTGTAGAATCTTTTCTAGGTGGAGGTGGTCAGGGAGAAGTATATATGATTTCTACTTCTAAAGGTAAGTTTGCACTTAAATGGTATTTTAAGAGAAATCAAACAAAATTTTTGAAAAATTCTTTAAAAGAGTTAATAAATAGAGGTTCTCCAAACCATACTTTTCTTTGGCCAATACAAATAGTAGAATATAAAGGACATTTTGGGTATATAATGAACCTTAGACCGGATAATTATAAAAAATCACAAAAATTATTAGATAGAGAATTTTCTCTAACATATACATCTGTTTGTAATGCTGTTCTTAGTTTATGTGATAGTTTTAGAAAATTACATGTAAAAGGTTTGTCGTATCAAGATATATCTTGGGGAAATTTATTTATAGACCCAATAAATGGTGAAATATTGATATGTGATAATGACAATGTATCTGTGCACGGGCAAGGAAAAGTAGGAATAAGTGGAACATATGGTTTTATGGCACCAGAAATAGTACGTGGAGACCATGGGCCTGACCAGTATAGTGATTTATTTTCTTTGGCTGTTCTTATGTTTCAGCTTCTTTTTTTAGAACATCCTTTCAATGGCAAAAGATGGACGAAAATAGCTTGTTGGGATGATTTCGCAAAGAAAAAATTGTATGGCACAGAACCAATATTTATATTCGATCCAAATAATCTAGAAAATAGACCGATGCCAGGAGTACAGGACAATGCTGAAATATTTTGGAATATGTATCCAGATTACATTAAAAATAATTTCATAAAAGTATTTACAAAAGGTCTAATAGATAGAGAAAATGGTAGATTAATGGAAGAAATTTGGATGGATTCTTTTAGAAAGCTAAAAGAAAATATATTTCCTTGTCCTTATTGTGGTCGTGAAAATATTGCTTGTGAAAATATAAATACTGTATGTTGGGGTTCTAATTGCAAGAAAAAATTGGACAATCCACCAAAAATCAAAATTTCAATAGGTAAAAGAGAACGATACATAGTTCTAAACAAAGACACAAAATTATACTCATATCAACTAGAGGGAGGAGGATACGACGAAAATTTTGCAAATAAAGTTGTAGGTGAAGTTACAAAATCTCCGAGTGGAAAGTGGGGAATACGAAATCTTACAAATTACAATTGGAATTACACAATAGGTGATATAAAAAAACAAGTGGAACCAAACAAGGCATTTGTATTAACAAATAATATAGAAATAGATTTTGGAAAATCGAAAGGAATCATTATCAATTAAATTTTTAATCTTACAATTTTAAAAAATAAAGAGGTTTTGATGAATAGACCTTTATTTTTATCTTTAATTTTTTTGTGTTTTGGAATTTTAACAGGATTGTTTTTTTCAAATATATTTTATGTTTTTACTTTTTCTATACTTTGTATATGTTTTGTTCTTTACAAATCGTACAAAACAAAGATTGTAATATTGTTTATAGTATTTTATTTTGTTGGATATTTTGGTATTTTGCAAAATATAACTCCCAAAAATTTATTTTTAGAAGAGTTAGCATTAGATAATAACTTTTTTTATATAAATGGAGTAGTACAATCTATATCTATTACAAATAATGGTAGAGAACGTGTAAATTTTTTAGCTAAATCTTTTTATACAGAAAATTACAGAATATATGAACGTTTATTAATACAAGTAATATTGCCGCATGGAGAGAGTACAGAAATAGGACAAAATCTTTTGTTATATGGAAATTTACTTATCCCAATCGATGAAACATTAAATGGTTTTAATCAATTTAGATTTTTACGTACACGTGGTATATATTATACAATATTTCCAAGAAAAGTAGACTATATAGGCCAAATAACAAACTTGAATACTATTTTGCAAAGTTTTAGAAATAGAGTTTTAAATGTTTTTGATAAAAATCTACCACATGATCAAGCATCCGTATTAAAATCTATGATTATGGGAGATAGAAGTGATATAGAACCAGAGATTTTAGAAGCATTTCGAGTATCTGGGCTTTATCATATACTTGTTGTTAGTGGTCTTCATATTTCTATTATTATGGTTTCTATAAATAGTTTACTTTCTAAATTTTTTCACAAAAAAATAAGTGCTATTATAAGTCTGTTAATTATAATTTTATATGCTTTTATGATAGGTAGTGTTTCTGTATATCGTGCTAGTATTATGGCTGCTGTATTAGTTTTTTCAAAAATAGTAGATAGAGATAAAGATTTTATTACATCTATATCTTTTTCCGCTATATTGTTACTGTTTTATAGACCTTTATTTTTATTTGACCTTGGTTTTTTATTATCTTTTTCATCTGTTTTTGCAATTGCAATAGGACAAAAGCCTACAGAAAATTTTTTGTCCTATATTTTTATAAAAATACGAATAAAGAAGATGTTGAGTAAAAATTTAATAACATCTATAGCTACGACTGTCTGTATTTTTCTTGTTCTTAGTCCTATTTTTTCATATTATTTTAATAGAATTATGACATATTCTATTATTACAAATATAGCTGTTATGTTCCTTGGAAAGATACTAGTTATTATAGGATTTTTAGTTGGCATATTTGGAGTATTCTTCCCTGTTATTGCTAGCTTTTTTTCTGGTAGTATATATTTTATATCTAGCTTTTATATTTTAGTTGCAAATTTTGTATATAATATGCCTTTTGCAACAATACGTACTAATACTCCACACATTTTAGTAATTCTAATTTATTATTTACTTTTAATATATTTTTTTGTATGGTTTAAAAAACCTAAAACATAAATAAATTAATACTAAATTAAGTTAACAAAAATTAAAAAAATTACTTAATATACTTATTGAAAAAATATAAAATAAATGATATAATATATTTACAATCTAAGATGTTCGACAAACCTTTATTTTGAACCTACACTTTTAAACTGGGACTCTAACATAATTTGTGCAAACTTCGGGCCTCGATGTTAGTGGAAGGAGAATGTACAATTGCGGATACCCACCTAGCTTTTGCTAGGAGTCAAAATACGGGACCGACATCTTGGATTTTTATATTTTTAAAAATTCTAAAATAAAATTACAAAAATCTCATTGAACTTTCCTTATAATCCTAAGTATATACACATAAATTCTTGAATATATTTAATAACAAAAATCATTTTAAAAAACAATATTTTATTTTTCGGAGGAATAAAATGAAAACTCTACTTTTTTTATTCTTTATTATATTTTTAACATCTTGTTCTAATGAAGCATCTGCAAATTTTATAAAACAAGATTACATAGAAACTGTAGGAGATAATACTCCAGTATCTCGTGCTTTTGTTGCAAAAATGTTATCACATATAGTAGATGATATTAGGACTATTTATAGTATGGACATTTATGCAAATTTTAATGATGTTTCATCTGATATGTGGTATTTTAATTATATTAACACAGTATATGCAAGAAATATAATGAGAGGTACAGGTATAAATTTCGAGCCAAATGAACCTCTTACCTTAGAGAAAGCACAAATTATTTTAAACAATATAAATGCAAACATAAATTTAAACATAACAGAAGAAAATAAAGATTCTCCTATATCTCATGCTTTATGGAATAGACTCTATATAAGAGCACTACAAAATTTAAGTGGTGAAGAAACTGTAGAACAACGTTTTGGAATAAGAGAGCAAAATATAATAATACTTGCAACAGAAGAGAACAATCCAGCTCTAGAAAATGGCAATGTAATAACAAATAGAGGTGTTTTTTCATCTGTAGGAATATCAAACCGAGATTTTCTAGACACAGAAATAACAGCTTTAACAAAAGGACAAGACATAATAACAGTTATAGATATTATTACAAATTCTCCAATATTAGAATATGTTTATGTTATAAATGGTGGTGATAATTTCACGATTTTTAAAGGTGGTGTTGAGCGTATTTTTAGTGGTGAAAACACCTTATCTTTTGGAGATATTGCAAGTATACAAATACAAAATGGAGTTGTTTTAGAATATGTTTTACACAATAATATTATACAAAATAATACAATAGAAAGAGTAGGAAGCAATTTTATAGAAATATCTGGGTATGGCAGAATTGCAACAGCTGAAAATTTTTCTGTTTATAATCAAACGCAAAATTTGCGTTGGCAAAATAGACAAAATTTAATAGTAGGTACAAGTATTGCAAGATTTATTATTGAAAACGATGAATTAGTAGCAGCAGTAATAACACAAAGACCAATACCTAGGTATTTACGTGTCGCTTTAAATACAACAAATTTTGAAAGTCTTATCCACAATGAAGTTACTGTAACCTCTGATACTTATTTTACAATAACGGATAAAAACGGAACTACAACATATTCTCCAAATGAAATAGTAACTTTTAGCACAGAAAACAAAATAGCTGGTTATAGAGCACACATACAGCCATATCAAGGAAGAATACAAATTTTGAGTATACAAAGAGCATGGCCAAGTAGCGAAAGTCCAAAATACTATGGTAGTATACAAATAACTTATGAGGGAACAGGTTTTTCTGTAATAAATATAGTACCATTAGAAGAATATTTAAAATCTGTTGTACCTAGTGAAATGCCTAGTAGTTTTGGTGTAGAAGCATCTATGATTCAAGCTGTAACAGCAAGAAGTTACGCTTACGGACAATTTTTAGCAAATAGAATGTCAAATATAGGGGCTAATTTAGAAGATTCTGTTATGAGTCAAGTATATAACAATATACCTGAAAATGATGTTTCGGTAGAGGCTGTCAGAAATACAGTAGGTCAAATATTATCGTATAATGGAAATGTAATAAATGCAAACTTTTTTTCTACATCAGCAGGAGTTACAGCAAATAATGGAGATGTTTGGGCAAATCTTGGTAGATTACCTTCTGCTACACAACCCTTTTTAACATCTGTTAGACAATATTTAAACAATGATTTTGGTGATTTATCGAACGAAGAAAATGCAAGAGTTTTTTTTAACAATCTTGAAATCGAATCATACGATGATAATTCCCCATGGTTTAGATGGAACGTGACAATGACACCAGAGCAAATTACAAATAGTATTAATAGAGAATTACAAAATAGATTTAATACTAATCCATTTTTAATAAAAACATTAATGACAGATGGCACTTTTAAAAGTGAACCTATACATACAATAGGTGAATTTGTAAATATAGAAGTAGCTAAAAGAGGAACTGGTGGTAATATAATGGAGCTTGTAGTACATGGTAGCGAAAATACAATAAAAATAATAACAGAATTTAATATACGAATGCTTTTAGCTCCAAGAAGTGAAACTGAAGATATAATTTTAAGAAGATGGGATGGTACAAATATTACTAATTTTAATATGTTACCTAGTGCATTTTTCACAATTGAAAGATTAACAAATGCAGAGGGCGATATCTTGGAAGTAAGATTTGTAGGTGGAGGCTTTGGTCATGGAGTAGGAATGAGTCAATACGGAGCCAGAGGTATGTTAGATAGAGGATATAATTATTTGCAAATACTTTTACATTTTTATACTGGTGTAGATGTTGTTACAATAGAGTAAAATAAATTCTCAAATAATATTTAATTTTTAAAAAGATTTAAAAATATTAAATCTGGGTACATGATAAAAATATATAAACTGTGGTATAATTTAAGGAATGGTTTTAGACGATATAAAATAGAGGACTTTTATAACTGTGAGGATTTATGAATATTAATTTTATACTAGGTAGAGCTGGTACTGGAAAAAGTACAAAAATTTTAAAGGAAATGATAGAAAATAAAAATAATACAGTTTTTATAGTACCAGAACAATATTCATTATCCGCTGAAAAAGATTTACTTGATTTTACAAAAGCAACAAATGTAAATGTACTTAGCTTTAAAAGACTTAGTATTAAAATTTTTTACGAATTTGGATTAAAAGATAAAGTAATACTAGATGATGTTGCAAAGGCTATGTTACTTAGAAAAATAATGATAGATGTTAAAAAAAATTTAGTATATTATAAAAATATAAAAATAACACAAGGTTTTATACAAAAATTAAGTCATACAATATCTATGTTAGAAGCTGGTGGACTTGGGCAACTTAATACATCTATAAATTCTCTAGATACAAATATTTACTACAAAACAAAAGATATATTATTAATATACAATACTTTTATAGAATATACACAAAATAATTATATATCTACAGAACAGGCATTAGATATCACAGCTCAGAAAATTAAAAATAGTAATTTTTTAAAAAACACAGATATTTATATAGATTCTTTTAACTCTTTTACAAATTTAGAATATAAAGTTTTGACAGAATTATTTGCTATATCTAACAAATCTACAATTATACTTACAACAGATATAGATAATTTTGAAATAGAAAAAAGCGATATTTTTTTTGAAACAAAAACAACTTTGTCTAAATTATATAGCATTTGCAAAAAATTAAACGCAAAAATAGAAAATATATTTTTAACAAAAAATGTTCGCCATAAAGACAACGATGAAATGTTAGAATTTGAAAAAAATATATTCGAAATTAATCATAGCTTTTCATATAAAACAAACAATATAAAATTTCACGAATATAATACAATTTATGACGAAGTTTTTGGGATTACAACAGATATATTTAAACTCTTAGAAGATGGTTATAAATTTTCGGATATAGCAATAATAATTCCAGAAAAATACCATTTATATGTAGAAAATATCTTTAAAGAAGTAAAAATACCATTTTTTATAGATAAAACAAAGGATATATCTACTCATCCAATTATAAATACTTTAAAAAATGCTATAGAGATTGTAATAAATGGTTGGTCTGCTGATAATGTATTTTCTTTTTTAAAAAGTGGATTAATTGATATAGAATATGAAGATATAGATTTAGTGGAAAATTATGTGCTTGCATATAATATAAAAAATTATAAATGGAAATTAGATTGGCAATACAAAGTACCTTGGGCAAGTGAAGAAGATAACGAAAAAATATTAAAATATATTAATATAGTGAAATTGGATATATTAGGAATTTTGGTTCCATTTGAAGAAGCATTTAAAAACAAAACTGTGGAAGAAACGGTATTAGGTATTTTTAAAGCAATGCAAAGTGCTAATATTTTTAAAAATATCTTAATCGATCAAAATATAGAACTAAAAAAAGAAAATATTTTGGTATATAACAAACTTGTAAACTTATTTGAAATAATGTCAGAATTTTTAGGAGATAAAAAAATAAGTAAAAAAGAGTTTTTGGAAATAATAGACTCTGGCTCTTTAAAATCTACAAGAGGAAAAATACCGGAGATTTCAAATTCTATATTAGTAGCAAGTTTTGAAAGAAGTAAATTGCCAAATGTATCTTGTATTTTTGCTGTTGGTATCTCTTTTGCTTTTGAAAATTCAAATTATTCTTTATATAGTGATATTGAAAAAGCAAAAGTAAATAGTTTTGGAGCAAATTTAATATTAGAAAATGATATATTGTTTGAAAATAATTTTAAACTTTATAGTCATTTTTCAAAACCTAGCAAAAAACTTTTTATATCATATTCAAAAAAGGATATAAAAGGCTCTGAACTTCAAACTTCTCCAATTGTTACAATATTAAAAAATAAAAATATATCTGACGATGTAAAACATAAAAAAATAACTAAAAATCTACTTTTTAAAAAGCTTTGTGAAGATATACATAATTATTACAAAGATATATCTAAAAATGAAGTATCAAAAGAAGTATTACAGTTATATTCATATTTTTTGAAAAAAGGGTACAATTTAAAAAAAATAGAAGAACTATCAAAAGGCATACAAATTCCAACTCTATCAAAAGAAAATATAAACCTTCTATATAAAGAAAGAATAAATACAAGTATTTCGAAATTAGAAAAATATGCTGTATGTCCATATTCATATTTTGCAAGATATAATTTGAGAGCATCGGAACGTAAAATTTTCGAGTTTAGTAAATTGCAAACAGGAGATATATATCACCAATTATTAAATGATTTTTTCAAAAATACAAATTACAATTTGAGAACTATAACAAGGGATGATATAGCTAAAATTGTAAATGAAATAATGATAAATATAAAAGATAAATATAAAGTTTTTGTAGAAAATCCAAAAGAATCACATATTTTGAAAAGATTAGAAAATATAGCTATGAAGTCTATTTGGGCTCTTTCAAAACAATATGCACAAGGTGATTTCGAAATATTTGATACAGAAGTAGAATTTGGAAAAGAAAATATACAGAGTATAGTGGTTGACATAAATGATAAAAACAAATTTGTAATAAATGGTAAAATAGATAGAATAGATATTCTACAAAAAGATGAAAACAAATTTGTAAAAATTATCGATTATAAATCTAGCGAAAGAAGATTACAAGAGAAAGATATAAATATAGGTATAGGGTTACAGCTTATTGTATATTTAAAATCTATTTTGGAACAAAAAAAATTTTTTAAAAACGACAATATTATTCCTGCAGGTATTTTTTATTTTGTATTAGATAATCCTTTTTTAGAAAATTTGACAAATGATATTATAAGTCATACTGATATATTAGAAAAAAAAATTTTAGAAGAATTTTCTATGAACGGTTTTATTTTAGATGACACAATAGTTTTAGATGCAATTCAAAAAGAAATAAAAGTTATAAAGGAATCTAAAAATTCAAAATACGAGATACAAGATTTTAAAAGAATAATGGATAATGCAACAGAAGTTTTAAAAGATATAGGAAAAGAAATACTATCTGGAAATATTAGTCCTTTTTCTTTTAAAAATAGGAATAAAAAAGATTGCGAATATTGTGAATACAAACCAATATGTAATTTTAAAGATATTTAGACAAGATACTTTGATTTTCACTTGTCGTTTTTTCGAATTGTTATTATCGAAAAAAATTTATTATCAAAGATTAAAGAAAGTAGGTAAAATATGATAAACACTACAAAACCTATAAACGAAACGATGACAATAGAAATAAGTCCAGATAAAATGATTGCAAATGTAACATTTAAAGAAGCTATGAACGGTGGAGATGGTTTAACAAAAGAAGATATTATAGAACAATTAGAAAGACAAAATATAAAGCGTGGTATTATAAAAGGCACTCTTAGAGATATTATTTATAATAGAATGTATAATAAAAAATATCTTATAGCACAAGGATTAAAAGCAGAAACTGGTGAATCTGGAAAAGTAGAACCGACTTTTGATATTTCCGGAGGATCTTTCAAGCCCGTGGTAAAAGAAGATGGTAGTGTAGATTATAAGAATCTTGATAATATAATTATGACTGAAAAAGATGACGTTGTTGCAAATATTTTTGAACCAACTATGGGTAAAAGTGGATATACTGTATTAGGAGATGTATTAAAAGGAAAAGAAGGTAAAAAAATAGCATCTCCAAAAGGTAAAGGCACTTATATTTCGGAAGATGGAACAAAGCTTTTGGCAGAGAAATCTGGAAAAGTTTCATATCAAAATGGAAAAATATCTGTATTAGACGTATACGAAATTAAAGGAGACGTAAATGCAGGTACTGGTAATATAAATTTTAATGGTTCTGTAATAGTTCGTGGAAATGTTACATCAGGTTTTTCTGTAAATGCTACTGGAAATATAGAAATTTTCGGTAATGTAGAAGCTGCTAGTTTAACTGCTGGAGGAAGTATCTTTATCAAAACCGGTATAAATGGTTCAAATGATGATAGCCATAATATTATAAAATCTATGGGTAATCTTACAAGTAAGATTATACAAAATGCAAATTTAGATATAAAGGGAGATCTTTTTTCTGAATCTATACTTCATAGTACCATTAATTGTGGAGGTACACTAGAAATAAATGGTTCAAAAGGGATTTTAATAGGAGGAAGAGCAGTAACATTAAAAGGGGTAAAAGCTAAAACATTAGGTACACATATGGGTACAAAAACTGAAATAGTAATAGGTGAAGATGTAGATTATCAAGATATCTATAACAAAAAGTTAGAAAAATACAATAAAATTTCACACCAGTATAGAGAAAATATTAAATATATAAACGGTATGATAGAAAGACAAAAAAGTGAAGAGGGTTCATTAAATGAAACTTTACAAAGCTCTCTTCTTAATACTGTTAATAAAACAAACGAATTAAAATCTGAAAAGGAAATTCTAGAAGTAGAACTAGAACAGTTAAAAGAAACAATTGAACAAAACAAAGGAACAGGAACAATAAAAGTTAGTGGTTCTGTATTCCCAGGAGTTATACTGCGTATAGGAAATGCAAAAGAAGAGATATTAATCGAAGATAAGAATTTAACATTTAGAAATGTTTATGATAAGAAAACTAATAGAGAAAAAATTGAAAAGAGAAGAGGAGTGTAGGCAAAAATATGAAATTCTTACACAATACCATTTCTAACAGACAACTAAAAGAAGAAATCAAAAAAGAAAAAATACACAGAACTACGATATCTTTTTATAAATATTTTAATTTAGAAAACCCCAAAGAATATAGGGATAATTTATACAAAAAATTTTTTGATTTGAATGTTTTTGGCAGAGTTTATATAGCCTCAGAAGGTATAAATGGTCAGATAAGTGTACCTACTGAGAGTATAGAAAAATTCAAAAAAACATTATATGATTCCCATAAAGATTTAGACGAAATAAGGCTAAATATAGCAATAGAAGAAAATCAAAAATCTTTTTGGGTACTTAGAATGAAAGTAAGAGAAAAAATAGTAGCAGATGGTATAACAGATAAAAATTTTAGCGTTTTAAATACTGGAAAATATTTAAAAGCAAAAGAAGTAAACGATATGATAGAAGATACTCAGACTATTTTTGTAGATATGAGAAATCATTACGAATACGAAGTTGGTCATTTTGAAGGAGCTATAGAAGTGCCATCGAATACCTTTAGAGAACAACTTCCTATGGCACTAAATATGTTACAAGGTAAAAAAGATAAAAATATAGTAATGTATTGTACAGGCGGTATACGTTGTGAAAAAGCAACCGCTTACATGAAGCACAATGGATTTGAAAATATATATCATATAGAAGGTGGTATAATAGAGTATGCAAGGAAAGCAAAAGAACAAGGTTTACCACTCAAATTCATAGGTAAAAATTTTGTTTTTGATGAAAGAATGGGAGAGCGTATTACAAACGATATAATATCTAATTGCCATCAATGTGGAGAATTATGTGATAGCCATATTAATTGTGCAAATGATAATTGTCATATACTATTTATACAATGCGAAAAATGTAAAGAAAAATATGAAAATTGTTGTAGTACAAAATGTACAGAAATAATGAAATTGTCTGAAGAAGAAAGAAAAATACTTAGAAAAGGTAAAAAAAATGACAAACTTGTTTTTAACAAGTCTAAACATAATCTTATGATGAATATTAATTAAAATTGGATAAAATATAAGTTTTGCTATGGATTAAGTATCCATAGCAAAACTTTATATAATTAAAATGGAGGTTATATGGATTTACTTTTAGCAGTAAGTCAAGAAGAAAATACTGTACCTTATACTTTCAAAGCTACAGGATTGAAAGTATATTCCTTTGAAGAAGCAATTTTTTATACATATCATAATTGGCATTTCGACGATTTTTTAACTAAAGATTTTATTGATTGGCTTTTGATTTTAAAATTAGATAACTTAGTACAAAAATTAGAAAAAATAAAAGAGCTTACAAAATATAGCGAAAAACTTATGTATTTTTTATCAATAATATATTATTTCAATAAGAATCAGTTAGAAAAAATAAGATGTGAAGTGATGAAATGGGAAAAGATAAATGAATCAAAATTACTAAAAAAAGAAGGAGATACAATAATATTCAAAAGTCCAAAAGAAGCGATAAAAAAATATGAAAAAGCAATAAAAATAGAATCTAATGTAACTGTATATAACAATTTAGCAATATCGTATATGAAAAATTTCGAATATGAAAAAGCAGTTATAGCATTTAAAACAGCACATGGGTTAGACAAAGAAAATATAGATATAATATTAAATTATGCAAATGCCTTAATAGAAACATTAGATATAAAAACTGCAATAAAATATATTTCGAAAGCTCGAAGTATAGAAAATAATAGTCGAATACATTATTTAAATGCAAAAATAGCTTTTAAAAATAATGATATTGCCTCGGCAATATGTCATATGGAAGAAGCAATATCAGTAGAAAGTAAAGACAATTATTTTTATTATTTATCAAATTTGTATATATTAGAAAATGATTATAAAAATGCATTGATTATATTAAAAAAAATGAATACAAAAAATGAAAATTATTATGAAAAACTTAGTGAAATATATGCTTTATGTGGTAATTTTTCGTCTGCAATATCTAGTGTAAATAAAGCTTATAGTATATCCAAAAGTTCTAAACATTTAGCTATTTTAGCATCATATCATAGACAAAATAGAGATTTAGAAACAGCTACAAGAATTATAAAAATGGCTGTAAATATGCCAGATAATAATTTGGCAAAAATAGAAGAGGCAAAAATAAAAAAAGCGAAAGGATATATAAAAGATTATCAAAATATAATGGATAGTATTTTAAAAGAAGCAAAGTCCAAATATTTTGCAAAAAATAGTTTTTGAAAGTAAATAATAATTTAATGTATATTTAATCATGTATCAAAAGTATATTTTTGTTACATGATTTTTTATATTATAGCGAAATTTAGATAATCACACTTTGTACTTTTTTACATAATATATAAAGACAAGAGGTACAAATGAATGAAGTGAAGTATAACTTCATACGTAGGAGGTAATTATGGGAGCTTTTGAATTTAGAGATTCATCTAATAGCAATAATTTTAATACTAATAGTTTCGGAAACAACTTAAAACAACCTACACATTGTATTCCATCCCAAAATCCATTAGACCCAAATAGACTTAGGGAAGAAAATTTAATAACAATGAAAATATACGATAGTTGTAGAAGTCAAGATTGTTTAACAATAAGACAGCTTGGACCAGCTAGAGCAGCTGAAAGTGTAATGATGGGTCAATATACAATAAATGAGGGTGATGTAATAACTCCTCCACATGATGCAGCGTCTGTTAGTGTTGATAAGTTAAAAATAAAAAAAATACTAATAGTTGATAAAGAAAAAAATGATTTTAAAAAAGGTTATTGGGATATAGAACTAAAATTTGTTTTTGAATATAGAGTTATATTTAGAGAAGCAGATGGATGTATAATAGGAAGTTTAAAAGCACACAGTATTTATAATAAAAAAGTAACTCTTTTTGGTTCTGAAGGCTCTGATTTGTTTATGGCAACAGATATGTTTAGAGGAGAAGCAGAAAACTTACTTGGCTCTGAACCCTTTGTTCATGTAGAGGCAAAAGCTATGGTTTTGGAGTCTTCTATAATTAGTAGAAAACACCATGATAAATGTGATGATAGTCGTGCAGTTTTCCATCATCACAGAGAAGTGTCTGTAACAATCGGACTATTCTATATAGTAAAATTATTTAGAATAGTAGATTTAAGAGTAGAATCTCGTGGTTTTGCAATACCAAAAGAATGTGAAAATTCTGTAGCTGTAGATCCATGTGATTTCTTTGATGGATTAGCTTTTCCTATGGATTCTTTCGCACCACCTCAAAAAACAGAGTTTTTAGCAGGGGTTAGTTCGGATATACCACCTACTTTAAATAATCATAACCACGGTCATAATCAAAACAATAATGGTTTTAGAGATATAAGAGAAAATAAAAATAGTTGTTGTTAATTTTATAAATAATTAAAAAATGTGGGTATTTGTTTTTACTCACATTTTTCATTAGATATTTTTTCATATTACATAAAGCTTACATTTTTATAAAAATTCAAACTATCAATATACATATTATATAATTCTTCTGCAGGTATATTCTGTATTATTAAAAATCTAGAAACATTTGTCCAGTTACCAGCTTCATATAATTCTATAAATTCATATACAGGAAAATAAATCCCTTTATTATTTACAAGTGCTTCTATTATATTTTCTGATATATTTAGCATTTTTAATGCAGATTGTAAATTCAAACCAAGCATAACATCAACTAAAGAGAACAATCCCATTAAAAATAAACTTTCTGCTTCTTCTTCTAAATTAAAATATTTTGCCAAATTTTCTGCAAATTTGGCACGTATAAGAGAAACTCTATTTAATTCTGATGGTATATCTGAAGATATATTCATAAATACAGCAGTTATAACCCATTTTTTTATTTCTTTTTGTCCAAGCATAGATGCTGCATGTCTAATTGTTTTTATTTTTGTACCAATTACAATTTTATTTATATACTTCAAAAATAAAACAGATATAGAAATATCTTTCTCTATCAATTTTGATACATCATTAATTTCAAAATTATCATCTTTTATAATGTTTAAAAGTTGTATTGCAATAGTTTTATTCGGCTTTACATCATTTACAGATGATATACTAATTGGTGTTGTATAAAATTTTCCCTCAAATCTCTTATAACCTATAGATTTCACAATTCTAAAAATATTAAAATTTTTAATATTTGAAGCTATATGTATTTTTTCTGGATACTTTTTAATTAAAGTTGACGCTTCTTTGTTTGAGAGTGTTTGTTTTATTATAATATAGTCCGCAAATTTTATAATATTTTTATAATTTTCTATACCTGAAAATAATATAGCAAATTTGTAACCAAGTTGTTTACATTCTAAAATTTTTTTTATATAGATTTCATCATCTGTTACAGTTGAATCTAATGCAATAATAATATTTGAAGGCTCTGTTTTTGTTGTTTTATGAAAATCACTTAAAAGTAACAAATTTGTGAAAGGTATTAAAAGTGGTTTTCCTAGTGTAAGAGTCTGTATACCAACGTCATCTAGTATTTGTAAAATTTTCGGATTTATGTTTCCGTCAAACATTCGTGCACCTTGACCATCTAATAATAAATCATTACTATTTTTAAATTTGAATCTATAGTAATGAACAAACATATTTTCATCGAATACTGGAACAGGAACAAAAAATAATTTCATAAAAACCTCATTTTGAAAGTTTTGTTTTTTATAATTATATTACTAATTTATCATATAAACAACAAAATATTATTTTAGATATTATTCAAGTATTTTCTATAATTTATTTTTCGAATTTTTAAAATAAAAATTTTATTATATACAAAAAAAACAAAAAATATTATTTTAGAATTTTTTTTGAAAAAAAAATATATAGCTATTAGTTATTTTTTTGTATTTTGTTTTTATATTTGTATTTTTATAATTCAAAAAAAGATAAGTATTTAGAAGTTTTATTTAATTAAAATATTAAAACATAATATTTTTTTATAAATATTTGTTAAAAATTCATTTTCAAAAAAATAATCTATTAGTTATAATATTTTTATTTATAAAAATACATCTATTTGTTTGTTTTTTTGAATTTGTAAGTATTAAAAATCACTATTTCGTTTAATATACAGTATTTATTGATATCAATTTTTTCATTATTTAAAATATTTTATGATTTTAAAAATATATCTTTTGGTTTGATTAGTTTATTTTTTTGTATATCATAATTTTGTTTTATATAAAGTAAAAATAAAAATCGAATAAAATTATAAATAAATTACAAAATTTATTTATAATTTTACTTTTTAATTGTTAAATGCTTTAAATATATAGAATTTTAACAATCAAATATCTATTCGAATATAGAAAATATCTTCTATATTCGGATTAATGAGATATGATAAAAAATAATTGTGAAAAAAATTGTATAAAAAAATATAAAAAAAAAAATAATAAAGCATGGATATATATATAAAGCCAGTTAAAAAATTTAAAACAGATAAGAAAAATGTATATATCAAAGATATATGCGAAGTTATAGATGACGGAAAAAATATAGGTGATATTGAAATTATAAAAGATTTGAAAATATCTCATACAAAAGTATCATCTTTGGATTTGGTTAGAATTATAAAAAGTAAAATAAATAATTGTAGAATAATAAATATGGGAGAGACTATAACTTTAATAGAATTTTCGGCTAAAAAAGAAAATGTTATTTTAAAATATGCTAAAGTGTTTTTTGTTTCTTCCATACTTTTCATGGGTTGTGCTACAGCAATTATTACTTTTCATATGGATACTCAGCTTAATAGACTTTTCAATACTTATGCACATATGGTAAATATAGATAAAAATCATAAAGCGGTAAAATTATATTTAGAACTTCCATATACCATAGGTATATCTATTGGAATAATTGTATTTTTTAGTCATTTATTTGGCAAAAAAATAACAGACGATCCGACTCCAATAGAACTAGAAATGTATAGCTATGAAAAAGATGTAGATGATATGTTACTTCAAGATAAGGAAGAAGAATGATTTTTCTATCTATTTTATTAAGTTTTAGTTTAGGAGTTATAGTAAGTGGTGCTATATTTTCTTTTATATCTATGATAGGTGTTGTTCCTAGACTTGCACAAAAAACAAAAACAATAAAATATATAAAATTTTATGAAGAGATTATAATATTTTCTGGTGTTTTAGGAGCTTCTTCTATTATGATTCCTTATAATTTTCATTTGCCAGTTATCATAATAGCTTTTGCATTTTTATGTAATGGTATTTTTATTGGTTGTTTGGCAGTATCTCTTACAGAGATTTTAGATGTTATACCAATTATGGCAAGGCGTATAAAAGCTTTAAATGCTATAAGAATATTTATGATAGTAATAGCAATTGGAAAATCTGTAGGAACTTTCTTATATTTTTTTATAAATTTAAAATAGCAAAATATTTCAAATCATTTGAAATTTGAAAGAGGTTTTTATGACACAAATGTCTAAAAAAGAATATGAACATATGGTAAAAATTTTCTCTCCAAATAGCCCAGTTTTAACCAATTGTATAAAAGCTTTTTTTGTAGGAGGATGTATTTGTGTTTTTGGAGAACTTATATCAAAATATTTAATTTATTTAGGTATTTCAGAAGATGTAAAGTCATTACTTACTGTTATAATATTAATATTTTGTGGAGTTTGTTTAACTGGTTTTAACATTTATAGTAAATTTGGAAGGTTTGCAGGGGCAGGTAGTATGATACCTATAACAGGTTTTGCAAATGCAATAGCTTCATCGGCTATAGAATTTAAAAAAGAAGGATATATAATCGGAATTGGCACTAAACTTTTTTCTTTAGCAGGTCCAGTGCTTGCGTATGGTGTTTTTAGTTCTTTTGTCGTCGGTATTATATATTATATAAGCAAAATTATTTGAAATGGTGATTTCTTAAAAATTTTTAGATAAAATTATTGTAAAAATTATAAATAAAAAATTAATATAGAAATGTTTTATTTGATAATGGGGTGAAGTAAATATGGCTAATATAGGTAAACAAACGATAAAATTCAAAAAAAATATAAGTATTTTAGAAACAGCATCTATAGTAGGTCCAAAAGAGGGAGATGGACCACTTAAAAATTATTTTGATATTGTTCTTGAAGATATAATGGCAGGCGAAAATACTTGGGAAAAAGCAGAAAGTATAATTGTACGAAAATCGTTAGAATTAGCTACAAAAAAAGCTAAGTTAGCTATGACAGATATAGATTATATAATAGCAGGTGATTTATTAAACCAAAATACTGGAAGCACTTTTGGTATTAGAGATTTACACAGACCTTTTATTGGAATATTTAGTGCTTGTTCTGCAATGGGTCTTTCTATGGGTCTTGGTGCTACATTTTTGGAAAGCAATTTTGCAAAAAATGTTTTAGCGAGTTCTAGCAGTCATTTTTGTGCTGCAGAAAAACAATTTAGATTTCCACTTGAGCTTGGTTCGCAACGTCCTCCAACATCTACAACAACTGTTACAGGTTGTGGAGTTGCTCTTTTAAGTAATGATAATTCCGATTTACCAAAAATAAAAGCAATAACAACTGGTAAAATTGTAGATATGGGAATAACAGATCCTTTTAATATGGGAGCTGCAATGGCACCTGCAGCATTAGATACAATTATTACACATTTTAATGATTTAAATATAGAACCAGACTATTACGATTTAATAATTACTGGAGATTTAGGTCATATAGGAAGTGAAATAATTTTAACTTTATCAAAAAAAGAAGGATATTTACTAAAAAATTATAAAGATTGTGGAATATTAATATATGATAAAGACACACAAGATACTCATTCTGGTGGAAGTGGATGTGCTTGTGCAGGAACTACATTTGCTGGGTATTTATATAAAAAAATGATTGAAAAAGAAATAAAAAAATTATTATTTGTACCTACTGGAGCATTATTAAGTCCATTAAGTGTATTACAAAAAGAAAGTATACCAGGGATTGCCCACGCTGTAGCTATAGAGATATAAAAATAAATATATTTAATAAGGGTGTGAAATGATTAAAGCTTTTGTTGTTGGCGGTTTAATATGTACTATAGGTCAAATATTAATAGATAAAACAAGATTAACACCTGCAAAAATATTAGTTATTTTTGTTATAATTGGTTGTATTTTAAGTGCTCTTGGATTATACGAACCTTTAGTTAATTTTGCAGGTGCAGGTGCCACAGTACCTATTACAGGTTTTGGACACTCTTTGGTAAAAGGCGTAATAAATGAAATAGATAGAGAAGGATTTATAGGTATTTTTACAGGAGGAGTAAAAGCTACAGCAGCAGGAATTAGTGCTTCAATTGTTTTTAGTATACTTGTTTCTTTTATCGCTAATTCGAAAGATAAGTGATGACCTCAAAGCTAATAAATTTTCGGTAAGCTTTATGAAAATATTAATTGATAAAGAGAAATCTTAACTGCTAATAAATCAACTATGAGAAATATAATTCATGGTTGATTTTTTTTGAAACACATTAGATATTATAGTGTAGTAAAAAAATTAAACAAATATTATTTAAATGTTTTTACTTGACTTTAATAATATTTACTGATAATATTTATCAGTAAAAGCCTATGCGTGGTATGGGACACTCCAACCCATTCTAGGCATATGGCGTATTATAAATAGCCAAAAGGCAAGGAGAAAAAAATGAAATCTAAAGCAGAAATAATAAGCAAATTTGGAAGAACAGAATCAGATACAGGTTCTCCGGAAGTACAAATAGCATTACTTACAGAAAGAATTAATCATCTTACTGAACATTTACGTACACATAAAAAAGACCATCATTCTCGTCGTGGTCTCTTGAAAATGGTTGGTCAAAGAAAAGGTTTATTAAATTACATGAAAAATCGTGATATAGAAAAATATCGTGATCTTATAACTAGTCTTGGATTAAGAAAATAATAAAATAAATCAACAAAAAAATAAAACCAGCAGACATTCTCTGCTGGTTTTTGTAAAAATTTTAATTTAGGAGATTTTATGCAAATAAAGCAAAATAAATATACAATGAATCTAGCTGGGAAAGATTTTTCTGTAGAAACAGGAAAATTTGCAGAATTTGCAAATGCTTCGGTTATTGTATCTTACGGAGGAACCACTGTTTTTGTTGTTGCCACGGCATCTGAAAAACCCAGAGAAGGTATAGACTTTTTCCCTCTTTCTGTAGATTACGAAGAAAGATTTTATGCAATAGGTAAAATCCCGGGTGGTTTTGTAAAAAGAGAAGGAAGACCAACAGAAAAAGCAATACTTGCATCACGTCTTATAGATAGACCTATTCGTCCACTTTTTCCAGAAGATTATAGAAATGATGTTTCCATTGTAGCTACTGTTATGAGTGCAGATCAAGATAGTAGTCCAGAAATAGCAGCTATGATTGGCTCTTCTATTGCACTAGCAATATCTGACATACCTTTCAAAGAACCAACAGGTTCTACAAATATAGGACTTGTAGATGGAAAATTTATAATTAATCCAGATTCAAAACAAAGAGAAGAATCAAGTTTACACCTAACTGTAGCATCTACAAAAAACAAAGTCATGATGATAGAGGCAGGGGCAAATCAAGTATCAGAAGAATATATGTATGAAGCTATTTTAGTAGCTCATGAACAAAATAAAAAAATAGTAAATTTTGTAGAAAAAATAGTAAAAGAAATAGGTAAAGAAAAGCATTCTTATGAAAGTACATCTATTCCATTAGATTTTTACACAAAATTAAAAGATATTGTTGGTATCTCTAATATGCAAAATGCTGTTTTTACAGATGATAAACAACAAAGAAATTTAAGTATTTCTAATATAAAAGAAAAATCGAAAGAAGAATTTTTAAAACTTATAGAAAATAATGAAATGAATTTAACTACTGAAGAATTTTTATCTCTTTTTGAAAAAAGCATATATAAGTTAGAAAAAGAAGTTGTTAGAAATATGATTTTGAAAGATAATAAAAGACCAGATGGTAGAGCTTTAAACGAAATGAGAAAGCTAACAGCAGAAGTAGATACTATTCCTAGAGTACATGGTGCAGCTCTTTTTAATCGTGGTCAAACACAAGTTCTTACTATTACAACTCTTGCTTCTATGGGAGAAGTACAAGTCTTAGATGGATTAGATTTAAGCGAAGAATCCAAACGTTATATGCATCACTATAATTTTCCTAGCTATTCTGTTGGAGAAACAAAACCAACTAGGGCACCTGGCAGACGTGAAATAGGACACGGTGCTTTGGCAGAAAAAGCATTAATACCAGTTTTACCAAAAGAAGATGATTTTCCTTATGCAATACGCACAGTTAGCGAAGTTTTGGCATCTAACGGTTCTACAAGTCAGGCTAGTGTTTGTGCAAGTACACTTAGTCTTATGGCAGCAGGTGTTCCTATTACAGAGCCAGTTGCTGGTATTTCTGTGGGACTTATTACTGATGAAGTTGGTGATAATTTTGTTCTCTTAACAGATATACAAGGAATAGAAGATTTTTTTGGTGATATGGATTTTAAAGTAGCTGGTACAAAGAAAGGTATTACGGCAATACAACTAGATATGAAAATAGAAGGAATAAGCGAAGAAATTATAAAAAATTCATTAGAAGAAACAAAAATTTCAAGATATCATATTTTAGATGAAATAATGTTAAAAACTATAGATAAGCCAAGAGATAAAATATCGGATTTTGCACCAAAAATAGCTAAAATAACTATAGATATAGAAAAAATAGCTGATGTTATTGGACCACGTGGAAAAGTAATAAAAAGAATAATAGAAGAATCTGGCGTAGATAAAATTGATACAGAAGATGATGGACGTATTTTTATATCTAGCAATGATATGGACAAAGTGAAAATTGCATTAGAAATTATAAAGGCCATTGTTACAGTGCCAAATATAGGTGATATATTCCGTGGAAAAGTTACTAGAGTTGTAAACTTTGGAGCTTTTGTAGAAATAGCACCAGAAAAAGAAGGTCTTGTACATGTTTCACAATTGGATAAAAAACGTGTAGAAAAAGTAGAAGATATTGTAAAAGTAGGAGATATAATAGAAGTTAAAGTTACAGAAATTGATGAACAAGGAAGACTCAACTTATCTAGAAAGGCTTTATTATAAATGGAGATTATAACACTTAAAAATGGTATTCGTGTAATTTTAGAAAATATACCTTATTTGCGTTCTGTATGCCTTGGAATATGGGTAAAAAATGGTTCTAGACATGAAAGTGTTTCTACAAATGGTATTTCTCATTTTATGGAACATATGCTTTTTAAAGGTACAAAAACTAGAACAGCAAAAGATATTGCAAATGAAATGGATAGTGTTGGAGGTCAGCTGAATGCATTCACTTCTAAAGAATATACTTGTTATTATACAAGAACATTAGATACCCACGTTTCTAAAGGTTTAGATATTTTATCGGATATGTTTTTTAATTCTAATTTTGATAATGATGAGATAGAAAAAGAGCGAAACGTAATAATAGAAGAAATAAATATGTATGAAGACACTCCAGAAGAAGTTGCAAGTGATTTACTTCAACATAGCGTTTGGCAAAATTATCCTCTTGGTTTTTCTATTTTAGGCACTAAAAAAAGTATATCTTCTTTTAACTCTGATACATTTAAAAATTTTTGGAAAGAAAAATATACACCAAAAAATATAGTTATTGCTGTTGCCGGTAATTTCAAAAAAGAAGAAATAGTAGATATGATAAAATCTCATTTTGAAGACTTTGAAATAAAAGGAGATGTAAATACTCCTAAAGATGCTTTATATAGACCTACAGTTGTAACAAAAGAAAAAGATATAGAGCAAATTCACCTACAACTCGGTTTTCCTAGTATAAATCTAAAAGATGATAATATATACGCAATGGCAGCATTAAACACAATATTTGGTGGAGGCATGTCTTCTCGACTATTTCAAAAAATAAGAGAAGAAAATGGTCTTGCTTATTCTGTATATTCTTATAATTCATCACATGAAGATGTTGGACTTTTTTCTATATATGCAAGTCTTATAAAAGAGAATGTAAAAGATGTTCTTGTTTATATTTTTAAAGAAATACAAGACTTAAAAATACAAAGAATAGATAATATTGTACTAAATAGAACAAAAGAACAATTAAAAAGTAATTATATACTTAGTCTTGAAAGTTCTAGTTCTAGAATGAGCAATATAGGTAGGTCTCTTGTAATGCTAAACAGAGTATTAACACCAGATCAGGTACTATGCAAAATAGAAAGTGTAACAGTAGAAGATGTATTTAATCTTGCATTAAATATACTAGATGAAAGTAAAGTAAGCCTTTGTGCTGTTGGTAATATAGGAAATATCGATTTTGAAAATATGCTAAAAAACGTAATATAAAATGAACAGTAGAATTATATTAGATGATTTAGATAGTTATAGTGAAAAACTTAAAATAAGTCAGATTATAATTTTTTTTGAAAGAAAGGGTATCAGTCTTACAAAAACAACTATACAAAATTATGTAAGAATTGGTATTCTACCATCTCTTTCAAATAAGAAATATTATGAAAAAATACACATTATTTATTTAACTATGATAATAGAATTAAGACAATTTTATTCTTTAAATGAGATAAAAAATATACTTTTTTTTGTACGTGATTTTGATTATAAAGAATTAAAAAATATATATGAAGAGTTTTTAGAAATTCAGGAAACTATAAAATTAGGTATAGATATTTTTTTTAAAAATATAATTATAAAAATTGACAGTTTAAATAAAACAACAGAAAATTATAAAAATTTTATGTTTCTATTATCAATAGCATCTTCATACAATTATTTAAAAGAAATTCATATAAATTCAATATTTATGAATAAAAATTTTTCACCAAAAATATAATATTAAAAGATTTATAATTACAACTTCCATTATATATCAAAATACAGTTTATAAAAATGGAAGTTTTTTTGGGGGTTTTTGTGAAAATATTTACTATAAATGGAAACAAACTCGCAAATTTATTCTTTGCATTTTTTTGCATGGGAGTAATAGTATACGTTGGTATTTTAAATCACCATACAATAGTTGTAACGGCTACAGTTAGAAATACTATACCAATAGCCTTGGTAGTAGATGGTTTTGGAGACGGTAGTTCTGGTTCTAGAGAATTTTTGTACATGGATATTGCTTTTACTGGTATAGTAAATAAAAATTTTCCTATGGCTGAAGAATATGAAAGGTTACTTTTATTAAGTGGTAGAGAAGTATACAGTAATATAGATGAAATAGAATTTGAAGTTATTTATATAGATGGTGTTAGCAGTATATCTTACATAGAAGAAAATATAAAAACGGCAATAAACATGGCAGAGAAAATTGGACATGGTATAATAGTAGCAAGACTTGGAGAAAATGGAGGATTAAATACAGTGACTGCAATTAGTAATATATTGCAAGAAATAAATTATATAGAATTTGTAACAGTTGGAGAACTGAAAAATATTATAAAATAAAGGAATATCTAAAGGGGGATTTGTAATGAAATTAAAAGTGATAAAAATGCCAAAATTTTTAAGTAGCATAATAAAAAAAATAATGAGAATAAAAAGCTGATTTATTAATAAAGGATTTATAAGAAGACTAACAACTACTTATTGTGTAGCTGTTGGTCTCTTTATAAATTGATTATAATTCAGTATCTTCAGATAATCCAAGTGCAATATTCATACATTGTATAGCTGCTCCACTTGCTCCTTTACCTAGATTATCTAGTCTTGCTATTAAAGACATTTGCTCATCGTGTCCAAAAACAAAAATATCCATATTGTTTGTTTCATTGCACAAAGTCGGATTTAAAAATCCATCTGTAGTATGAGATTCTGCAGCAAAATGTTTTACACTTATAAATCTGCTATCGTTGTAATGTCTTGCAAGTGCAGCCCATATTTCATTAACAGTAAAAGATTTTTCACCAAAAATAGGTACAGTAACAAGCATACCTCTAAAGAAATTACCGACTATAGGAAGAAAATGAGGTGGATTTGCAAGGTCGCACATTATTTGCATTTCTGGTAAATGTTTGTGCATTAGACCTAATGAATATGGCATAGGTGCATTTATATTTTCAGTTTCGTACTTGTTTATCAAATATTTACCTCCTCCACTATAACCTGTTATAGATGTACAGCTAAGGTATGTAGCAGAAGATATAAAACCAGCTTTTACAAGTGGATAAACGAGAGATATAAAACCAGTTGCATGACAGCCCGGTACACTTATACGTTTAGAATTTGATATTGCTAACTTCTGTTCTTTCGATATTTCTGGTAAACCGTATACCCAATCATAATCTATACGATGTGCTGTTGATGCATCTATTACTATTTTATTTTTTGGAGCTATTTTTACTGTTTCTATAGCTGCAGCCTCTGGTAAGCATAAGAATATAACATCTGCTTCATCCATAATTTTAGATTTCTCGTCTAAATCTTTTCTTTTTTCTTCATCTATTTTAAGTATTCTTATGTCTTTTCTTTTTTTTAGTTTATTTTCTAATTCTAGACCTGTTGTACCTTCATTTCCATCTATAAATACATTTATTTTATTTATTAATGACATTTTTTATTTCCTTATTTAGTATAAATTGTCCTAATTTATGTTTTCCTATTTATTAATTAAATAACAAGAAAACAACAAAATATTTATTTTTTTAAATATTCAAGTGCAGATGTTAAAAGAACCTTTGCAGCATTTATTATCGAATTTTCATCTACATCAAATTTTGGATGATGATGGGGGTATGTTATTCCTTTTTTCTTATTTCCAGAACCTGTATAGAAAAAACTACCAGGTACTTTTTGTAGATAATAAGAAAAATCTTCTCCACCCATTCTTGGTTTCATTTCTTCAGATTCAAATCCTAAGGTATTCATTACTTCTTTTACTAAATCCGTTTCATCTTTTGTATTTATAACAGCTGGGTATCCTTTTTCATATTTAAAAGTATAGTTTGCTCCTGCAGATTCACAAATACCTTTTATTATTTTTTCCATTTCAGTTATTATTTTATCCTGTACATTTTTATTATAAGTACGTACAGTACCAGCAATTTCAGCTGTATCTGGTATTATATTAGAAGCAGTACCTGAATTTATTTTACAAACAGAAAGAACACAAGGTTCTATAGAGCTTGTTCTTCTGCTTACAATTTGCTGGAAATTGGTAATAATATTTGCAGATAGAACTATAGGATCTATAGAATTATGAGGGTAAGCACCATGACCTCCTTTGCCTTGTATGATTATTTGAAACATATCAGCATTTGCCATTATTTCACCATATCCATAGAGTGTAATGCCTACTTCTTTTTCAGAAGACATATGGTTCCCAAAAATAGCATCTACACCATCTAAACAACCATCTTCTATCATTGCTATTGCACCGCCTGGGGAGACTTCTTCTGCGTGTTGAAAAATAAAACGTACTTTACCGTCAAATTTTTTTGTATTTTGTGATAAAACTTTTGCAACTCCAAGAAGTGATGCTGTATGTGCATCATGTCCACAAGCATGCATAACTCCGTCTATCTCAGACTTATATGAAACATCTTTTTCATCTTGTATTGGTAAAGCATCAAAGTCTGCTCTAAGTGCAACTGTTTTTCCATCATTTTTACCTTTTAACTCCGCAACAACACCTCTACCACCAACATTTTTTCTTATATCAAAGTTTCCTAGTTTTTTTAAATAATCGTATATGAAAGCTGGAGTCTTTTCTTCATGGAAAGAAAGCTCAGGATTTTTATGTAAATGCCTTCTTATTTCGATTATTTCTTCTTTTATTTTTTCTAAATCATGTATCATGGAAATTCTCCTTTTTATTTTATTCTAACACAATTTTATTAAATTAGTAAACAAAAATGAATAATATTAAAATTCATTTTTATTTTTTGATTATTCTTATAAAAATATCTAAATGAAAAAAAATTATCTCAAATATATTTTTCTTGGACTATCCAAAAATCCTGCATAACCTATACCAAGTTGTCCCAGTGGTCCATTTCCCCAAACCCAAAGGCTACCGTCTTTTGTTACAGCAAAAGTTCTATTGAATCCTGTCCCAATATAATGTATATTTTCCATAAAAGGTATTGGTATATTTCTGTTTACCGTAGTTGTATCTCCAAGTTGTCCTATATTATTGTTGCCCCATACCCAAAAAGTTTTATCTTCTGTTATTGCTCCTCTATTATTTAGTTCAACTACATTTTCCATTATTTTTTCAGGATAATTTCTATGGTAAAAAGTGCCGTCTCCTAATTGTCCAAAATCATTTCTTCCCCATGTGTACAAATGGTTATCCCTTGTTATTGCACCTCTTCCTTCTGCAAATCTTACATTATCCATTATAAATATAGGAGTATTTGAGTTATTATTTGTACCATCTCCTATTTGACCAAAATTATTAAAACCCCAACTATATAATCTATAGTCTGTTGTTAATGCACGTAATACATTTGTTACTACTGTATCTTCTTGTACTGGAAAAAAATCTAAAACATTATGTTTTAAAATTACAGGACTATATATATTTTCATAATGAGAAAGTCCTAAATGACCATATTCATTAAAACCCCATGCATATAAAATATTATCATTTGTAATAGCAAATGTACCATGTCCAAAATTACCATTGTTAGGATTTGTTAAACGATAAGCGTTCACACTCCTTACATTTTCTAATATCTTAATTGGTTTATTTCTATTTGTGGTTGTGCCGTCTCCAAGTTGTCCATGTACATTGTATCCCCATGCAAACAGAATATCATCGTTTGTTATAGCTACAGTAAATTCATCTATAGCGAGAGCATGCCTTATATTATCCATTACAAAAATCGGTTCATTTACTCTAGCAATATCTAAACCTATACCTAATTGACCAACACGATTTGTGCCCCATGTATATAATCTATTATCTTTTGTTATAGCTATGGAATGGCTATTACTTGCAGAAATATGATATACATTTTCCATTATTTTAACAGGAGAAAATCTATCTATTAAACTCCCATCTCCAAGTGCACCTGATATATTATCTCCCCATGCCCACAAATCTCCATTAGGTTCTAGTAACATTGTACGCAAAAAACGTATTTCTATAAATACTGGACCACTTGCAAGACCTTCATTTATTGTATCTAAAAGCTCTATATTTGGTATTACTGGTTCTTGAATATATTCTATACTTTCTTCTTGTATTTGCAAAGATGGAATTAAATTTGAAGGTCTACAACCTGTAAGAAAAATTAAAAATAAAAGAAATTTTTTCATAATATTTTACCACCTATATATTTTTTGTTTAACTATACCACATAATACTAAATCATGATATACTAATTTAGAAATAAAAATATAAATAAAAAATGGGATAATGTAATGCAAAATACAAAAACAATAGTAGTAATTGGAGGTGGTCCATCTGGAATGATGGCAGCATCTACAGCAGCACGTGAAAATACAAATTCAAGAGTAATATTAATAGAAAAAAACTCAATTCTTGCGAAAAAAATGTCTATAACAGGTGGTGGTCGTTGTAATATTACAAATATTTGTGATACAGAAACATTAATAAAAAAAATACAAAGAAATCCTAAGTTTTTATATAGTTCTCTATATACATTTACATCTGAAATGATAATAGATATTTTAAAAAATACTGGATTAGATATAAAAGTTGAAGACAATGGACGTGTTTTTCCTGTTTCAAATAATTCAAAAGATGTAATAGGTAGTTTTAAACAGTATTTGAACTTAAAAAATATCGATATTCTATTAAATACAAATGTAAAAGATATATTAAAAACTACAGATAACAAGTTTATTATAAAAATAGAGAATGAAAAAATAAATAAAGAAATAAAATCTGACTGTGTAATAATTTCTACAGGTGGTTTAAGTGCAAAAGTAACAGGTTCTACTGGTGATGGTTATAGATTTGCAAAAAAACTAGGTCATTCTTTAACTGAAAACTTTTATCCATCTGTAGTACCTTTAAAAATAAAAGAAAAATTTACAAGTGATTTACAAGGTATTAGTTTTAAAAATGTTTACGTTAAAATGTTTTTAGATAATAAAAAAATATTTGAAGATAATGGGGACATTATTTTTACACATTTTGGTGTTTCTGGTCCTGTAATATTACGTGCAAGTGCACATATTGCCAAAAAATTAAATACAACTCCTAAGATATATATAGATTTTTTTCCAAATGAAAAATCTTTCGACATTTTTTTATTGGATATTTTTAAAAACAATATTAATAAAAATTTAAAAACTGTACTGGAAGGTATTACAACGCAAAGACTTGTAGAAGTTATGTTTATAAAAGAAAAAGTTGATTTGAATTTAAAAATAAGGGATATAACAAAAGAAACAAGGTTAACTGTAGTAAATTTTTTCAAAAATTTAGAGCTGACAGTTGTAGATACTATGGGATTTAATCCTGCAATTGCAACAGCAGGTGGAGTTTTAGTAAAAGAAGTAAATCCATCTAACATGGAGTCTAAAATAGTAAATGGTTTATATTTTACTGGTGAAGTATTAGATGTTGATGCTTATACTGGAGGTTACAACTTGCAAATAGCCTTTTCTACTGGATATGTGGCAGGATTATCAGCAGCAAGGAGCATTTTGTAGACAAATAAAAAATTAATCATATAATCGAAAAAACAATATTTACCACATCAAATAAATTCAAGTCATATATCACTTTAAGTGAGGTAAGAAAAAGAGTATAATAATCTAAAAAGGGATTAGATTATGTCAAATATAAAAATAAAATGTATTTATTGTAACAGTGAAAAAGTAAGTAAAAATGGTAAAAACTCAAAATGAATACAAAAATTATTGTATAGAAATTGTAACAAAAGATTTCAAAGCGAGTATAGTAATAACGGTGCTAAACCAGAAACAAAGAGGTTAATAATAGAGATGTCCTTAACGGCATTGGCAACTTTTAGAACACGCTTAAAGAAACTTGCTCGGAAAACTATTTATTATTATATTTATGTAAAGTAAGCTCGCAATTTTTCCATAATAATATATAGTGTTCTAACCAAGAAAAAGTACGCTCAATAATCTAAACATTTAGGTAAAACAGTAAAAGTATGTAGACTTATACGTTTAATAACTTCTGTTGTAGCAGAAATATTTTCTTTAATACTATCAGAAAATTTATCAACTGTGGTTATAGTGATACTAAAACGACATATGAAGAATTATTTATGGGTAAATATCAACATTAAAGAGGTGTGATAATGTTATCAGTAAAGAAAAAGTATACTACTTTTGATATGATTCTGCTTTCCTTTAAAATATCTCCGTTTCTTACTACTCTTAATATAGTTATTACAATTTTGCAGTCTATACTCCCAACAATAGTGCTAACTATTGCTGGGGCATTTTTTATAGACACTGGGATATCAATTTTTCAATATGGACGTGACCCAAGTTATATCTATATTCCAATAGTATTATTAATCGCCACTTATTCATTTAACAATATACTATCAAGTATTCCAGAAATAGTATTAAAAAAAATAAAAACCTTGCTTGAACCTAAAGTTATGTCACAAATTATTAACTTTCAGTCGAACATAGAATACAAGCATATGGAAGATTCTAATACACTTGAAATGATAGAACGTATAAACTCTAAATTTATGGATACTTTTGAAAACACCAATGTTGCTTATAATCTATATGCTTCGACTGTAATAAGTATATTTTTGATAGTATCAATTGTAATAGCCTATGTATGGTGGTCTGCTTTACTAGTGATTTTAGTATGCATACCACTTCTATATCTAGCTTCATTTATAGGCAAGAAAACATATGATTCAGAAGTTAAAACATACAAACATGTTAGAAGATACCAATATTATAGTAATGAAGTTTTAATAAGTCGTGAAGCTACGGAAGAACGCACGCTCTTCGGATATACAGAAAATATAAATGCTAGATATTTATATGAATTTGAAAAAACAAGGGTCATAAGATTTTGGACTAATCTTAAAAACTGGGCATTTGTTAAGATATCAAGCGTATTTCTTATCTTGATAGCCTTTATTTTAAGTATGACCTTGGTAAATCCATTTATATATGGATATATTAGTCCTGGTATGTTTACAAGTGTTATAGTAGTAATATTTGGTCTTGTAGATAGCTTGGGATTTTCATTGAAAAATGCTACCAGCACACTGTCAATTTCTAAAGAGTATATGACAGAACTCTCTGATTTTTTTGGGCTAAGTACTATTGATAAAGCCAATTGTAAGCCTAGTAATGAAGACTATGAATTTAGAAGTTTGGAATTTAGAAACGTAAGTTTTAAATATCCCAATTCTAAAACTTATATACTTAATAATCTGTCTTTTAAACTTTTAAGAGGAAGGCACTACGCTTTTGTTGGGGTGAATGGCTCTGGTAAAACCACCATAACAAAATTAATAACACGATTATATGATGATTATGATGGTGAAATTTTGCTTAATGGTGTAGATATCAGAAAATATGAACTAGCCGTAATAAAATCAATTTTTTCTGTCGTGCATCAAGATTATGCCCAGTATGAAATATCATTAAAAGACAATCTATTTATTGGGAACGAAAATAATAATGTGAGCTTTGAAAATGTAGAGAAAGTGTTACGTGACCTATCTTTGGATGAATTTCTAAAAGATTTGAAAAATGTAATCGATATACCTATAGGTAGACTTGTTGATGGAAGTGTGAATATTTCTGGAGGTACTTGGCAAAAGATAGCAATTGCACGTGCATTATTGAATAATGCACCAATAAAGATTTTAGATGAACCAACATCTGCATTAGATCCTATTGCAGAAAGTCAAATATACAATGATTTTAAAAAGATATCTACTACAGCAACCACTATATTTATAAGCCATCGCTTAGGATCAACAAAATTGGCTGATGAAATCTTACTAGTATATGAGGGAAGTATTAAAGAGTTTGGAAATCATGGAGAGTTGATGAAATTAGGCTCATTATATTACGATATGTTTAACTCTCAAAAGAGGTGGTATGAATAAATATAGATTTATAAATATAATTTTAAGGTCGTGGTATGATTATTTTAGAAATTCAGGTTTTCTAGGATTATTACAACATATACTTGCAAGTCTATATGCTCTAGTTAGCGTACTGTCAATTGTTTTAATGGAGAAAATTTTTACAACCATAATAAATTCAGATAATATAACTCTAAATATTATTGATATAGCTATGCCTCTGATTATTTTTGTGTCAGTTTTGACTTTGCAACAAATATTAAATGGTGCAGAAAATCTCCTTTTTTATGAAGTTTCGTATAAAAATAAGGGGAAATTTATGTCGAGTATACAAACAAAAATAGGAAAGCTAGAAGCGATTAGATTTGAGAATAGTGATTTTTTAGATAATGTTAATGAGATAAAAGAGTTAATTGAGGAAGAATCCTTGGATTACTTGCCGTTTGCATCATTACAGATATTTAGCTACTATGCAGTATTTTTTATAGCATTGTATGTATACTTATATTCACTATCACCCAATTTTATTTTTCTTATAATACTTTCTTTTATACCTGCTATATTAGGTGAGGTATTTAGGATAAAACTTTTCTCTAAGTTATATATAGAAAATGCTCCTCTAAGAAGACAATCTAATTACTACAAGGAAGTCATAGTTTCTAAAAGGTTCTTTAAAGAAACACGTATGCTTGGTGCTTTTGGATTTTTTGAGGATAAATATAAAGAAAACTTGAAATTGCTATTAAGGAAAGAATTTATTACAGCTAAAAAAAGTTTTTTCATAAAATTCTCTTTAGATATTTTATCAGTAGTGGGATTCGGTGTTTCTATATTTATACTTTTCAGATCAGTAATGTCTGGTGAAGTATCTCTTGGTGGATTTATGGCAGTTTTTGCGGGTCTTTCGAGTATTTTTAGTCTTGCACATATGCTTGTTTCCGACAATGTAGGAACTAGTATAGAAGTATTTGGCAGAATATCTAATTACTACAAATTTATGGATTTGGAAGAGGTTAGAGGTATAGAATTTACCTCTAACTCTAATAAAGGTATAGTTTCTAGAAATGTTAGTTTTAAGTACCCGAACAGAGAAGAATATTCTATAAAGAATATATCTCTTTCTATACATAGCGGAGAAACAATAGCTCTAGTTGGTTTAAATGGATCTGGAAAATCAACTCTTATTAAGTTACTAATGGGATTATATAAACCTTTAATCGGTAAAATAGAAATATTTGATATGGATACATCTAAAGTGAAGTCATCATATTTATATAAGGATATTTCTGGAGTTTTTCAAAACTTTCAAAGATATAAGATGACTTTACGTGAAAATGTTTACATTAGTAACCCTTACTATAATTATGAAGATGTAAAAATAACATCTTCTTTAGAGAAAGTTCGTTTTATGCGTGATGACATTACTTTAGATACAATGATATCTCCAGAATTTTCTGGAGAAGATTTATCTGGTGGAGAATGGCAACGGATAGCAATAGCACGTGCTATGTACAGAAATAATAAGATATTGCTACTAGATGAGCCTACTTCTTCTATTGACCCTGTAGAGGAATCTCGTATTTTCTTGAAATTTAAAGAACTAGCAAAAAACAAAACGGCAATTATTGTTACACACAGACTTGCATCTACAAAGTTTGCGGATCGTGTAATTGTTTTAAAAGATGGTGAGATAGCTGAAAGTGGAACTCATCAATCTTTACTTGATTTAGGAGGAGTTTATTCAAAAATGTGGACTTCTCAACAATCTTGGTATATTAGAGATTGAAATAAAAGGATCATAATATCAATAATTTCAAATAATATAAATTAACTCTAAGGATAATAATAAAAAAGTTATCAAAAAAATGTCTTAGAAATTAAATTTCTAAGACATTTTTTCAATTAACAGTATTTATAATTTTGCTAGTCATTCAAAAAAACGCCTAAAAAACAGCAAAGATATTTATCATACTTCATCTTTTTCTGCTATTTTGTTACATGACCTTTCAGATTGATTTATAAAAAATGATTTTTTCGATATTTTATTAAATTGCTACTAGATTTCTACAAAAAATTTCTTAAACTTGCTATATAATAGAGTTTAATGAAAATCAAAATAAGGTTTTCAAAACAAAATAGAGGAGGGAGGTCTCCCATGTATGTAGATACAAAGCAAGCAAGCAAGCAAGCAAAGCGAATAATTGCGTTTATACTCGCATTTTTGATGGTATTTTCATCAATACCATTAGTACCACTAACAGTGTTAGCTCAAACAATAGCTAACGAATTAAACGAATCGCCTTCTTCAGAACAAGAAGAGAATCCCGATGAAAGTTTTCCTATAGAGGAAGAAGACTCTTACGAAAACAAATACATAGAAGAAGGGGGTGATTACAATGAACAAGGAGAAGATTATGAAGACGACATCCTTTTATATGAAGAGGAATACGAAGATGAGGGGATTTTTGGGGATTTACCAGAAACAGTTCCAATAAATGTTCCTAGCTACTCATTTAGTTCAAATCTTGTTTTTCCATATGTAAGGCAAATTTCTATAGGAAGCAATGTAAGTATTCCTATAGAAATAAATGTAAATACATCTGATAATTTTCAAGATACAATTACTATAACAGAGTATGCCTTACAATAGTGATACTTTTTTAATTTAATGATATTTAAACCAAGCCAATAAAGTTATAGTAAATATCAACTTGTTGACTTTTGGTTCTATTTTTAACAACCTTAACTTTCTCATGAATAATTATTTTATCAATTAGTTCACGAATAGCTAAATGATTTAATTCTTTCAAATCAAAATATTTTTTAGCTATCTGCACAAACTTTTTTATATTTGCTTTATTATCTTTTTCTAATTTTCCCCTATTTTCTTCTTTTTCTATAAAATAATTAAGCCGTGTTTGCTCTTCTTCATAGTTTCTGCTCATTTTTAAAAAACGTTCTTCTGTTAAATGCCCTAAAGTATATTGCTCAAATAAATTTTCTATAAGTTTATCAAGTTCATTTACTCTAACTTTAGATTTGTTTATTTCTTTTTTTATTTTTATGTCATATTTATTATTATCGAATAAAATTTTCTGCTCTAATGATTTTATAAACTCATTTTCATTATTTTTTATAAAACTTGTGATGTTATTTATACTTTGCAAAATTAGCTTCTCCAGCATACCAATTCGTATGCTATGTGGAGTACATTTACTCGTGTTTTTTCTGTACGTTCCGCAATTGTAACTGTAATCTTTAATATGTTGTTTATTTGTCCTGCAGACATAATGGGCACTACCGCAAGTTGCACAGTATAACATACCACTGTAAATAGGATGTTCTCCTAATTTTGTTGGTCTTTTTTTATTAGCTCTTATTTTTCTTGCAATATCAAAAGTTTCTTGATCTATTATGGGTTCATGTGTGTTATAAAAAACAAGTTGTTCTTCTTTAGGAATGATAATGCGTTTTTTATTTTTATAAGAAAGAGTATAACTTTTTTTATTAACTGATGTAAAAAGTATATAAAAAGCTAAATTTCTATCATTTTATATTTTTTACGTGTTCACATTAGGTCGTTAATCAAATGCAGTTCTCTTACGAACTTCTTACGCTTTCATGTAAGCACAGACTATATCACATACCCGCCATTACGCTTGGTATCACACCGCTTCCACCCACTTGGGTGTACTGGACTTCCGTCCATAGTCGTTGAACGTTCCTATTTCTAGGCTTCGCTGCTGATTGCCCTCTGTATGAATTTAATCATTAGCATTTAGGATTT
>WRGD01000141.1 GCA_009787355.1 Defluviitaleaceae bacterium
AAAATTACCGTAAGTATACTTACGGTAATTTTGCATATGCAAAATTACCCAAACAATAATCTAGGAGGCATTACTATATGTTTTATGGTTTAAAATATAATATTAATAGTTTTATACCTGCTCTTATCACTAGAAATAAAATAGAGTTAAATTTTATTTTTAGTGGTGAGGAAGAAGAAATTGATGTTAAAAAAGTCTTAAAAAGAATTAAAAAAGACGATAATTTAAAACCTAAACCCAAAAACATTAAATCTATACTAAAATTTTGGGGTTATAATTATGATGAAAAAAGTAATTTATATACTATAAAACTTGATTTTGAAGGAGATAAATCATCCAAAAGATTAGATTATTATTTAGAAATAGGAGATTTAGAAAATTCAAAAAAAGAACTCTTTTTGTTAGAACATAGAGAAGCTTTTAAAACAGGAATTAGATTACAATATTTACTTAGTTGTAAAGCAAATATATTTTTTATGGAAAATTATTCTTTAGATAAAATTTCAGAATTAATTTCAGAGGCTATGAAAATTACTTATAAAAATTACGACATATTTAATATAAAAGATAGTTTGTTTATGCCTATAGAAGTAAGTTTGTTACATATATTAGCTTTAGCCTATGAAAAAAACAATAATATAGAAAAATCAGAAAATATATTGAGAACTTTAGAAAAATCTTTAATAGAATTACCGTTTGAAAGTGAATATGATTCATATTACTATATAGATATAACTATTAGCCTATCTAAATTGCTTATTTTGAATGAAAAATATGAAGAGTCTATTAATTATCTCAATAAATTATATTTGTTTTCTATAAGGAACTGTTCGGGATATAAAGTTTTTGTTATAAGGCATTTTATGGGCATTTGTTCTTACAAATTAGATGAATTTAAAGAGGCAGAAGAATTTTTTATACAAGCTTATTTTGGGTATATTATGTTTGGTCTAAAAAAAGAAGCAGAATCTCTTAAAAATGAAATTGAAAAAGAATATAGCATAAAAATAAATAATTATTTTATAGGAAATTTAAATATAAATTCTCAAAAATTAATAGATGATATAGTACCTACAAATTATAAGTTCAAATATATAGGCGAACTTTTATGGTTTTTCAGAGAAGAAAAAAAGATTAGTATTGATAGACTATGTGAAGGTCTTTGTAATAAATCTACACTTTCAAGAATTGAAAATGGAAGCTTAGAAAAATACGATATATATTTGATAGAAGCTTTGTTCGAAAGATTAGGAAGAGACGTGTATAATTATAGTAGTATATTTTTTAGCTCCAAAGAGTTTAAAGAACATATTGCAAAAAATAAAATAATTAATCTAATTGATATTAAAAACTATGAAGTTGCAAAAGATTTAATTAACAATTTAGAGCAAAGTGTTAATTTTAAAAGTAATATCGGAAAACAATTTATATTAAGTTGTAAAGGACTTATCGAAGATAAATATGAATCGAAAGATAATGACAAAAAATTAGAAATTCTTTTTGAATCTATAAAAATAACAATACCAAACTTTGATATAGAAAATATTGAAGATATAAAAAATCGCTTTTTAACTTTAAATGAAATAAGAATAATAAATGGAATATCTAATAAGTATTCTGCCAAGGGAGAAACTCTTATAGCATACAGAATTTTATTTTATTTATTAAAAAATATAAATAAAAATTATATAGATAATTTTATGGAAAAACGATTTTACACTTCTATCCTTTTCAATTATGCATATGAACTTGTTGGATTAGAAAAAACAGAAAGAATACTCGAAATTGTAGAAAGAGGATGGGAAATGGAAATATCAAATAGGTCTTTTAGAGTTTTACCTAAGTTTGCAGCAATAAGAGCTTTTATATTCTTTAAAGAAGAAGAAGAAGAAAGCACATCATATTATGCTATGGCGTACTTTGGTTCTTTATTAATAGATAGAAAAGATGATGCACAGTTAATTAAAGAGGCTATTTTTAAAAAAAATATATTTATTTCTAACATAGTTTAAATTTTTGTTATTTCTGGTTTATTCGTTGATAAATTTAATATAGTTATTATGTAGCTTATCATTGATAAAAATCTCCTTTTAAAATTTTTATGTTATCTTATACCAAAAAAATAACAATAAAAAATAAAAATATGCAACTGCAAATGTTGCCCATTTCTTATTTAATATATAAGAAATATTTGTTATTATTTCATTATAAGATTTTAAATATAAATTTATTAAATTTTTAAATAGAAAGGTACAATTTATGTGATAAAAGTTTATGCTGTTAATATTAACGAACCTATTTCTAGTGATGATTATATAAATTTTCTATCTCATATTGCAGATGAAAATCTTAATAAAATTAAAAAATTTAGATTTATAGAGGATTCAAAACGAACTCTATATGGAGATTTAATGATTAGATATTTGGTTTGTAAAAATTTTAATATCTTAAATAAACATATAAAGTATAGATATAATGAATTTGGAAAGCCTTATATTTTAAATTGTTCAAAAAACGATTCTATATTTGAATTTAATATATCACACTCTGGACAATGGGTAGTTTGTGCTATATCTAAATTTGAAGTAGGGATTGATATAGAAAAAATTGTTCCTATTGACTTAAATGTAGCTTTAGATTTTTTTTCTAAATCAGAATATACAAAATTAATGTCTGTATCGGAAAATATTAAGTTAAATTACTTTTACAGTATATGGACATTAAAAGAAAGTTATATAAAATTTCTAGGTAAAGGTTTATCAGTTCTTTTGGATTCTTTTAGCGTATGTGTTGAAAAAGATTTTGTCATTGATTTTTATAAAGAATATAAATTAGCTATTTACACAGAAAATGATGAATTTCCAAAAAAAATAGAAATTTTAAAGATTGCTGATATAGTTAAGGAGATTATTTAAATGAATATTAGTAATGAAGAAAGAATATTAAAAGAATTTAATAACACTACTACTGAATATCCTAAAAGTAAAAATGTTTCTATAGTATTTGAAGAGCAGGTAATAAAAAATTCTCATAAAACAGCTGTTTTCTATAATAGTAAAAGTTTAAGTTATAATGAACTTAATGAAAAAGCTAATCAATTAGCTCGTAAGCTTATAGAAAAAGGAGTATCTCGAGGTTCTTTTGTAGGTATTTTTGCTCAAAAAAGTCTTGAAATGATTATAGGCTTATTTGCGATAATAAAAGCTGGTGCAGCTTATGTTCCAATTGACCCTAAATATCCTGAGGAAAGAATTAATTATATAATAAAAGACTGCAATCCTAAATTAATATTGACTTTTGGTGAAAAATTAAATTTCATAAAAAGATTTTTTGATATTTCTATTTATGAAAATTATTCTAATATGCCTAAAGACAATTTAGTTATTACAAATAGTTCAGAAGATTTAATATATGTAATTTATACATCAGGAACTACAGGAAAACCTAAAGGCGTTATGATTGAACATAAAAATGTTCTTCGCTTAGTTAAAAACACTAATTTTGTTAACTTAGATGAAAATACTAAAATATTACAAACAGGTTCTCTTTCTTTTGATGCTTCTACTTTTGAAATATATGGATCTCTTCTAAATGGAGGACAGCTAACACTTGTAGATTCCGAAGAACTTTTAGACAACGTAAAGTTTTCGAGTAGATTAAAAGAATATGAAATTAATACGATGTTTATAACTAATGCTCTTTTTAATCAAATGATTAGTATAGATGAAACTATATTTGATTCCTTATCTAACATACTGGTTGGTGGTGAAATACTTTCTGAAAAATATGCAAAAAAATTAATAGACAGAAATAAAGCGAGATTTATACATGTATATGGTCCTACTGAAAATACGACTTTTACAACTAGTTATAACTACTATGATAGTAGTTTAAAAAGAAAAATTACACCCATAGGAAAACCGATAAACAATACTAAAGTTTACATAATAAATGACGGAAAATTGTGTGATATAGGTGTTTCTGGAGAGCTTTGTATAGCTGGTGATGGGCTTGCACGTGGTTATTTAAATCAAGATGAATTAACACAAAAAAAGTTTATTGATAACCCTTATGATGAAGGGAAATTATACTGTAGTGGAGATCTTGTAAAATGGTTAGAAGACGGTAACATAGAATATATAGGTAGAATAGACGAACAAGTCAAAATTCATGGTTTTAGAATTGAACTTGGAGAAATTGAGAGTGTTCTTAAAAAGAACCCCTTAGTAGTAGATTGTGCTGTAGTAGTTCGTGAAAATAGTTCTTACGATAAAATATTATGTGCATATTTTGTTTCTGAAGTTGAAGTTTTAATAGATAATCTGAAAGAAGATTTATCTAAAGAATTGCCAGAATATATGATTCCTAAATATTTTATGCAAGTAGAAAGTCTTCCTATTACTATAAATGGAAAAATAGACAAAAGAAATCTACCAGAAATTAAGATAGAAAATGATACTTTTAATTATATAGTTCCTAGAAATAAAAAAGAATTGTTGTTAAGTAATATTTTTGAACAAGTTCTTAATTTAGAAAAAGTAAGTCTAGATAGTAGTTTTTTTGATTTAGGAGGTCATTCTTTAAAAGCAACACTTTTAATAAACCAAATAGAAGAAAACACAGGTGTCAGACTTAAACTAAATGATATATTTAAAAATCAAAATATTGAAAAATTAAGTAAGCTTATAAATATAGATAATACTTTGTATGAAAAAATTCCTAAATGCTCTGTAAAGTCTAGTTATCCTATGTCTTTTGCACAAAAAAGAATGTACCTAACTTGGCAAATGGACACAAGCAGTATAGCTTATAATATTTCTTATGTTTTTAAAATAATCGGTGAAGTTGATATTAAAAAATTAAAGTTTTGTATAAATAAACTAATTGAAAGACATGAAATATTAAGAACTAATTTCATTTTTGAAAATGAAGAGTTCAAACAAATAGTAAATGAAAGTTTAGAATTTGAAATTTTCCATGAAGAAGATAAAGATACACCAGAACAATCTATACTAGAAAATTTTGTTCAGAAATTTGATTTGTCTAAAGCTCCTATTTTTAGAGTTAGCTTAATTGATAGGGGAGAACATAGTCTTTTACTATTTGATATGCACCATATTATTGGTGATGGTATGAGTGTAGGTAATTTTATTAAAGAACTTTCATCTATTTATAATGGTAACCAATTAGAGCAATTAACAGTTCAATATAAAGATTATAGTGAATGGATTATAAATAAAGATTTTTCTGCACAAAAGAATTATTGGGAGAAAATTTATTTAGATGAAATAGAAGTTCTTAATATGCCTTTAGATTTTCCACGTCCTAAATTTCAAAGTTTTGAAGGAGATAGAATATCTTATACTTTTAGTAATGAGCTTATAGAAAAAATTAAGTATTTAACACAAAAAACTGATACTACACAATATATGATATTTTTATCTGCTGTTATGATTTTATTGGGTAAGTATAGCTATAGTGAAGATGTAGTTATAGGTAGTCCTATAAGTGCTAGAACTCATAAAGATACAGAGTCTATGTTGGGTATGTTTGTAAATATGTTGCCTATGAGAGCAAGACCTGAAAGACATAAGAATTATAGAGATTTTTTAGAAGAAATAAAATATTTTAGTTTAAATTCATATGAAAATCAAGATTATCCTTATGAAAATTTAATAGAATCTTTAAGTCTTGCTAGAGATATTTCAAGAAATCCATTATTTGACGTTGCTTTAGTTTTACAAAATAATGAAAATATTTCACTTAACTTTAATAATATAAATGTTCAGCAAATTAAATTTCCAAATAAAACATCAAAATTTGATCTAACATTTGAAATAGAAGAAAAAGAGGGTATTTATACCTTATTTTTAGAGTATAGAACAGATTTATATACTTTAAATACTGCAACCAGACTTATTTCTTCTTATATAGAAATTTTGAATCAAATTGTAAAATCGCAAGATATGTTAATCAGGGATATAGATTTGTCAAGTGTTCAGGATAAAGAAAAGATTCTAAAATCTTTTAATAGAACTGAAAGCTATTATCCAGAATACAAAACTATAGTAGATTTATTTGAAGAACAAGTAGAAAAAACACCTAATAATATAGCCATAGTGTACGAAGATAAAAAATTAACATATTTAGAGCTTAATGAAAAGTCTAATAGTTTAGCTCACTTACTTCGTAAAAAAGGAGTTAGTAAAAATAGTTTTGTTGCCATTTTAACAGAAAGAAGTATTGAAATGATAATAGCTATTTATGCTGTAATAAAATCTGGTGGAGCGTATGTACCTATAGATACTGATTATCCTTTAGACAGAATAAATTATATTATAGATAATTGTAATACGAAAATAATTATAACGGATATCGAAAATATAATATTAAATAATATAGAAACTATAAATATTTTAGATGAAGCAATATATGAAAATTATCCTAAAGAAAATCCGTTTCATATTAATACTTCAAATGACTTGTTGTATGTAATATATACTTCTGGGACAACAGGAAAACCTAAAGGAGTAATGATTGAACATAAAAATTTAGTTAGACTTTTATTTAATAATGATTTTCAATTTGATTTTTCTGAACAAGACACTTGGACAATGTTTCATTCTTATTGCTTTGATTTTTCTGTTTGGGAAATGTACGGTGCTACTCTAAGAGGTGGAAAACTGGTCGTTATTCCTAAATATAAAATCAAAGATTCGGAGCTTTTATTAGACGAACTAGAGAAAAATAAAGTTACTGTACTAAATCAAGTTCCATCATCTTTTTATAATTTAATGCATGAAAAAGTAAATGGTTATAAATATTTAAAATATTTAATATTCGGTGGAGAGGCTTTACAACCTAAAAAATTATATGAATGGTATAAATCAAACTCTCACGTTAAAATTGTAAATATGTATGGTATTACAGAAACTACAGTTCATGCAACTTATCAAGAAATTGGAGATTATGAAATAAAAAAAGGTATAAGTAGTATCGGTTCTGCAATACCTACACTTAAAATTTATATTTTAGATGGAGATAATCTGTGTGGAATCGGTATTCCAGGAGAACTTTGCGTATCAGGAGAAGGTCTTGCTCGAGGTTATTTAAATTTGAAAGAACTAACTAATGAAAAATTCATCAAAAATCCTTATGGTGAAGGTAAGTTATATCGTAGTGGTGATTTAGCAAGATGGCTAGAAGATGGTAATATAGAATATTTAGGTAGGATAGATGAACAAGTTAAAATTCGTGGATTTAGAATAGAGCTTGGTGAAATAGAAAATACAATCAGAAGTTATTCTGGAATAAAAGATTCAATTGTAATTGTTCATGAAGATATTTATGGAGACAAAGCTTTATATGGTTATGTGGTTTCTTCAGAAAATATAGAAATTAATAAGTTGAAAGAACATTTATCTAAAGAACTTCCAGAACATATGATTCCTAGTTATTTAATGCAGATAGAACAAATTCCAATTACTTTTAACGGTAAATTAGACAAAAAGAATTTGCCACAAATAAAGTTGCGTACAGAAAACGAATATATAGCTCCTAGAAATGAAAAAGAAGAAGCTCTTAGTATTACATTTAAAGAAATTTTAGGTTCTGAAATAGTTGGTGTTAAAGATAGCTTTTTTGCTCTAGGTGGTGATTCTATTAAAGCTTTACGTATTGTATCTAAAATGAGAGAAAGAAATTATGACCTTCATGTTAGAGATATTTTAAATGAGCGTACTATAGAGTCTATTTGCGAAAAAGTTGTGGTATCTAAGGAACTTAAATATGAGCAAGGAGAAGTTATAGGGATTGTAAAACCAACTCCAATAATTAAAACTTTTGAATCTTGGAATTTAGAAGAACCTCATCATTTTAATCAATCTATGATGATAAAAGTAAATGGAAACTTTAAAGCTGTAGAAAAATCAATAGAAACTATAGTAAGGCACCATGATATGCTTAGAGCTGTATATTCAGAAAAACAGCTTAGAATTGTTAAAAATGACTATAAAAGATATGAATATAAAGTATTTGACTATGCAAATGAAGATAGTGAATTTATTACTCAAGAAAAAATTCAAATGGTATGTAATGATATTCAGAAAAGTGTGGATTTAAAAAAAGGTCCTTTGGTTAAATGTGCATTTTTTAAAACTAAAAAAGGTCATTACTTATTTATTTGTGTGCATCACTTAATAATAGATGGTGTATCTTGGAGAATATTAATTGAAGACATCAACACGGTTTTGAAACAAATCGAAAAAAATGAAGAAATTAAACTTCCTAAAAAAACTGCTTCGTTTATAGAATGGTCTGAGATGTTAGAAGATTACAAGAATAGTAAAAACCTTAAAAAAGAAAGTAACTACTGGTCTAAAATAGAATCTGAAATTTCAGAAATTGATTATAAATTACAATCAACTGGATACAAAAAATTTTATGACTTAATATCTTTTGAGCTTAGTGAAGAAGAAACTTCTAATTTATTAAAAGATAGTAGTAAAGCCTATAATACAGAAATTAATGATTTACTATTAAGTTCATTAAGCATGGTAATGAGATGTCTTTATGAAAATAAAGATAAAATGGTAGTATTGTTAGAGGGTCATGGAAGAGAACAGCTTCATAATGATATAAAAATAGATAGAACAGTAGGTTGGTTCACTACAATATATCCTATAATATTAAATCGATATGAAACTATTGAAGATAGTATAATCAGCACCAAAGAAATGCTTAGAAAAATCCCTAATAATGGTATAGGATATAGCCTTATATCAAAATTTAATAAAGAAATTGATATAAGTTTTAACTATCTTGGAGAAATAGAAGAAAGTTCAGAGAAATATAATTATTATAAAATCGGTAATGAGATATCTGAAAAAAATATACTACCTCAAGGGATAATGCTAGATGGAGTTATTAAAGACAAAAAACTTAAATTTGAAATCAGATATGATAAGAGCAAATATTTATTTGATAAAATATCCATGTTTTTTGAAGAATATAAAAAAATGCTTCAAGATATTATTTTTCATTGCTGTACAAAAAATATGACAACTATTACAATTTCTGATGTTTCTGATGAAATGATTGATAATCAAGAATTTGATGAAATATCAAATTCTCTTAAAATGCTACTTTAATTATATTAATTAAATTGAGAAAGGGTTTGTTATTTAACAATGAATGAAGAAAAAAAAATAGAAAAAATATATTCGCTTACCCCTCTTCAAGAAGGTATGCTTTTTCATAACTTAGAAAATAGCAAGTCAACTGACTATATTGTTCAAAATATATTAACAGCTACAGGAAATCTTGACAAATTTGCTATTAGGAAAGCTCTTGATTATTTAGAAAAACGCCATGCAGTTCTTAGAACTTCTATTGTATATGAAAGACTAAAAAGTCCTAAACAAGTTGTTCTTTCTAATAAGCCAATAGAATTTAACTTTATTGATTTAAGTTTAAATTCTATTGAAGACCTTGAAAAAGAATTTAAAAAAATTGTTAAAGAAGATTTGCAAAGAGGCTTTAATTTAACTATTGATAGTCTTATTCGTCTAACTTGTGTTAAATACAACGAAGATAATTATAAATTTATTTGGTGTTTTCATCACATAATTATGGATGGTTGGTGTTTATCTTTAGTTTTTGGGGACTTCTTTAAATATTACAATTTGTCTTTAAACAATAAAAATGAAAATGATATTTTGGTTCAAATAGAAAAAGAAATAAGACATAGTTTAAGTTATTCTGACTATATCAGTTGGTTATCAAATCAAGACCATGAAGAATCAATTAATTATTGGAGAAATCTTCTTTATGATTATGAAGGAACATCGAGTATTGATAGCATTTCTTTTGATTTGCAATCAGAAGAACAAATGGCACAACTAAAAAGAGGTTTTGGTAAAGAGTTAACTAAAAAATTAATTAATAAGGCAAAGGAAAACAACGTAACTCTAAACACTATAGTTGAATCCGCATGGGGTATTATTTTACAAAATTATAACAATAGTCATGATGTGGTTTTTGGTAAAACTGTATCTGGAAGAGATGCAAATTTAAAAGGTATAGATAATACGATAGGATTGTTTATAAATACTATACCTGTTAGAGTTAAAACTGATAAAGATATCGAAATATTAGATTTGTGGAAAAATACACAAAAACAAGCTAATGATAGTATAAGCTATCAATACTCTTCTCTTGCAGATATACAAAGAGAAACTATACCTAAGAAAAATTTGATTCAAACTTTATTTGTTTTTGAAAATTATCATGTAGATGAAGAGCGTCTTGGAGAAGGAATGAAAGGACTTTCTTTAAAATCAGACTTTGCTCGTGAACAAATAAATTATGATATTGGCTTATCTATGTATTGCGAAAATGAAGAATTGATTGCTAGTATTATGTATGACCCTAGAAAGTATTGTTTATCTGAAATTGAAAGGCTTTTAGATAGAATAAATAAAGTTCTTTTATGCTTTAGTGAAAATGAAAATATGAAAGTTTCTATGATTGATTTAATTACTGTTTCAGAGAAAAATAAAATATTAACTGTATTTAATAATACCGACAGCAATTACGACAGAAGTAAAACAATAATACATCTTTTTGAAGAACAAGTAGAGAAAACACCTAATAATATAGCTATAGTTTATGAAGATAAAAAATTAACTTATAAAGAGTTAAATGTTAGGGTAAATCAACTTGCTCATTTTTTAAGGGAAAAAGGTATAAAGCAAAATGATTTTGTTGGTATATTTTCTGAAAGAAGTATTGAAATGATAATATCTATATATGCTATCATTAAGTCTGGTGCGGCTTACGTTCCAATCGATACTAATTATCCAGATGAAAGAATTAGATACATATTGGAAGATAGTAATCCTAAAATAATTTTGACTAATTCAAACAAAAAATTAAATGTTGATTTTGAAATTTTTGACTTTGAAAATATCAATTTAATTTTTCAAAATTATAGTAATAAAAATCCTGAAAAATTAAATGAATTAGAAGATTTGGCATATGTCATTTATACTTCTGGAACTACTGGCAACCCAAAAGGTGTAATGGTTATGCATAAAGGTATTGTTTGTTTAAAAGATTATTTAGGAAAAGTTTATGAAGTAACTGAAAAAGATAACGTACTTCAATTTGCTAACTATGTATTTGATGGTTCTGTTTGGGAAATGTCAATGGCATTATTTCATGGTGCTACACTAGTAATACCTTCAAATGAAAAAATTAAAGATATTAATGTCATGGAACATTATTGTGAAGAACAAGATATTTCTATTGTAGCTTTGCCACCTAATTATTATGTAAATATGAAAAGTTTTAGTCCAAGAATTTTAGTTACTGCAGGTTCTGAAAGTAGTAAATACATTGCACAAAAAGCTAAAAATAGCAGGTACATCAATGAATACGGTCAGACCGAAAATACTGTTTCAGCTACTTATTTTGAACAAGATAATCATGATTTTATTAGAAATAAAATTCCTATTGGAAAACCTAAACGTAATACAAAAGTATATATTTTAAATTACAACAAACTTTGTGGAATAGGTATACAAGGAGAGATATGTATATCAGGAGACAGCTTAGCAAAAGGTTATTTAAATAGAAAAGAACTTACTAAAGAGAAATTTATAAGTAATCCTTATGGAAAAGGAATACTTTATCGTAGTGGAGATATTGGTAGATGGCTTGAAGATGGTAACATAGAGTTTTTAGGAAGAATAGATGAACAAGTTAAAATTCGTGGTTTTAGAATAGAACTAGGTGAAATTGAAAGTGTTCTTAGAAATGAAGAAATAATTAAAGATGTGGCTATTATCTCAAAAAAAGATAATACAGGGGACATAGATATATATGTGTACTTTGTTTCAGAAAGCCATGTAAAAGAAGATTATTTAAAAGAACAACTATCAAAAAAATTGCCAAGCTATATGATTCCTAATTATTTTATACAAATAGATAAAATACCCACAACTATAAATGGTAAATTGGATAAAAGAAATCTTCCAGAAATAAAATTTAAAACAGAAACACAATATATAGGACCTAGAAACAATTGTGAAGAAATATTAAGCAAAATATTTAAAAATTTGCTTAATATATTAAAGTTAAGCATTAAAGATAATTTCTTTTCTTTAGGAGGTCATTCTTTAAGAGCAGCTAGACTTTTAAATATAATAGAAGCTGAATTTGGTATAAGACTCACTATTACAGATATTTTTTCTAATCCTACTGTAGAACAATTAAGTATTTTAATATCTAAAAAGTCTGGTGAGTATGAAAGTATTCCTTTTGCTTCTCCTAAAAAGTCATATAAAATGTCTTCAAGTCAGAAGAGAACTTATTTAATACAGCAAATGGATAAAAATAATGTAGCTTATAATATGCCTCACGTAATTAAACTTATTGGTAAAGTTGATGTTGAAAAGTTAAAGACTTCTTTAATTAAACTTATTAATCGTCATGAAATACTTAGAACCAATTTTTATTTAGATAATAGTGGAGAATTTATTCAAGAAATAAAAGATAATTATAAATTAGAATTTTCATACTTAAGAGAAATTGAAAAAGATTTTGAAGAAGAAACGGAACTTTTAAAAACTTTTGTAAAGCCATTTGATTTATCGAATGATTGTTTAATACGTATGCAATTTGTAGATAAAATGGACTACGGTATTTTATTATTTGATATTCATCACATTATAAGCGATGGAATGAGCATAGGTCTTTTTATTAGTGAGTTTTCAAAATTATATAACGAAGAAGAACTTGAAGATTTAATTCATCAATATAAAGATTATAGTGAATGGATGGATACTAGAGATTTATCTTCTCAAAAAGAATATTGGAATAATTTGTATAAAGATGAAATTCCTATTCTTAATATGCCTACAGATTATATGAGACCTCTTATCCAAAGTTTCAAAGGCTCTTACAAGAAAATTTCTATTAGTAAGGAAGATTCTATATTAATTAAAAAACTATCTAATGAAACCAAAAGCACAGAGTATATAATATTTTTGTCATCTATTATGGTTCTTGTTGGAAAATATAGTAATTGTGAAGATGTGATTATAGGTAGTCCTGTTAGTGGAAGAACTCATAAAGATACGGAAAAAATACTAGGTATGTTTGTAAATACTTTAGCAATGCGAGGCTTTCCATATAAAAATAAAAAATATATTGATTTTTTAAATGAAGTTAAAGATTTTTGTTTCAATTCATATGAAAATCAAGAATATCCTTATGAAAAACTTATAGATGATATAGATTTAAGAAGAGATTTATCAAGAAATCCTCTTTTTGATATAATGCTCGTTATGCAAAATAATGAAAAAATAAATTTTTCAATTGAAAATATCAAAGCTGAAATTATTGATATCAATCATACTGTTTCTAAATTTGACTTAACTTTTAACGTAGATTATTCAAGTGAAGGTTATGATATATTTTTAGAATATAACAGTGATTTGTATAGTGAAGCTAGTGCAAAAAGAATTCTTTATTCATACGTAGCTATACTTAAGCAAATATGTAGAGATAAAAATTTATGTATTAAAGATTTAGATTTAACAAGTTCAGAAGATAAAGAAAAGATACTTTTAAATTTCAATAAAGTTAATACCAGCTATTCTATAAATAAAACGGTGATAGAAATTTTTGAAGAACAAGTAGAAAAAACGCCTAATAATATAGCTGTAATTTGTGGGGATACAAATGTAACATATAAAGAACTAAACGAAAAAGTTAATAAAATAGCAAATTTTCTTAGAGCAAAAGGTATTTTGCAAAATGATTTTGTAGGAATAGTTAGTGATAGAAGTATTGAGATGATAGTTGGTATTTATGGAATAATAAAGGCAGGTGCAGCATATGTTCCTATTGATTCTAAATATCCTGCCGAAAGAATTAGACATATTATAGATGACTGTAATCCTAAATTTATACTATCACCTAGAGCTGACACAATAGATACAAATATAGAAATAATAAATTTATTTGATAGTAAAATATTTGAAGAATTTTCGTTAGAAAACCCAAAGCATATTAATCTCCCAGAAGATTTATTATATTTAATCTATACTTCAGGAACTACTGGAAAACCGAAAGGTGTAATGATTGAACATAGAAATGTTGTTTCTTTAAATAATTATTTTAAAAATGATTATAAAATAAACGAAGAAGATAATATATTGCAATTTGCAAATTATGTTTTTGATGCTTCTGTATGGGAAATGACAATGGCTCTTTATAACGGTGCTAGTCTAGCTATTCCTTCTTTTGAAATAATTGAAGATCAAAAACTTTTATTTAAATATTGTGTTAATGAAAAAATTACTATTGTTACAATTCCACCTAACTATTATGTGAATATGGATGATTTAGATGTAAGAATTGTTATAACCGCAGGCTCAGAAAGTAGTAAAGATATAGTTTTAAAATCTAAAAATAGCCTTTATATAAATGCTTACGGTCCAACTGAAAATACAGTAGTATCCACTCACTGGATTAGGGAACATAACGATATTAAAATTAATAAAATACCTATCGGAAAACCGATTGTCAATACTCAAATATATATTTTAGATGGTGATAACCTTTGCGGTATAGGAATGTCAGGAGAGATTTGTATTGCAGGAACTAACTTATCAAGAGGATATTTAAATAATGATAAGTTAACGAAAGAAAAATTTGTTAATAACCCTTATGGAGAAGGTAAAATTTATAGAAGTGGTGATTTAGCAAGATGGCTTGAAGATGGTAATATAGAATATTTAGGTAGGATAGATGAACAAGTTAAAATTCGTGGTTTCAGAATAGAAATTTCTGAAATAGAGTTTGTTCTTAGAAATTATGGCAAGGTTAAAGAAGCTGCCGTTATAGTTTATGAAGATGATTTCGGAGATAAATCTCTTCATGCTTACTTCGTATGTGAAGACAGAGTTGATGTGAAAAATTTAAGAGAAATTATATCAAGATATATTCCAGACTATATGATTCCCAGTAATTTTATGCAAATAGATAGAATTCCTGTAACTACGAGTGGAAAAATAAATAAACGAGCTTTACCAAAGATTGAATTTAATTCTGATAATGAGTTTATAGCACCTACAAATGATAAAGAAAAGGCTTTAAGTGAAGCTTTCAAGAAGATGTTGGGAATTGAAAATATTAGTATTACAGATGACTTTTTTTCACTCGGAGGAGACTCTATAAAGGCTATACGTATTGTGTCTGAAATAAGAAATTTTGGATTTGAATTAAACGTTCGTGATATAATGATGAATAAAACAATCGAGTTTATAAGTAAATTAATGAAAAAATATGAAGAGTTTTCTTATGAACAAGGAGAAGTAATAGGGACTATAAAGCCAACTCCTATTATTCAAACCTTTGAAAATTGGAATTTTAAAGAACCTCATCACTTTAATCAATCTATGATTATAAAAATAAATTTTGGACATGAGAGTATAGAAGAAGTTATTAAAAATATAGTAACCCATCATGATATTTTAAGAGCAGTATATCTAAATAGTACCTTAGAAATTACTAAAAATGCTCAAAATAAATATAAGTATGAAATATGTGATTTGAGAGAAAGTCAAACTGTATATAAAGATATAAAGTTGATTTGTGAAGAGAAACAAAGAAGTATGAACTTAAAAATAGGTCCTCTATTTAAGTGTATTTCCTTTTTTACAAATAATGGTCATTATTTGTTTATAGTTGCACATCATTTAATAATAGATGGAGTATCTTGGAGAATACTTATTGAAGATATTAACATGGTTTTGAAACAGATTAAAAAAAATGAAGAAATTAAATTTCCTGGAAAAACTGCATCTTTTATAGAATGGTCTGAAGCTTTATATGAATATAAAAAAAGCGATGATTTAAAGAAAGAGAAAGATTATTGGGAACATATAGAAAATTCTTCAAAAGAATATGATTATAAAAATAAAATAGGTATTTCTAAATTTGAATATAAAACTATTAAAATGTCAATTAGTGAGGAATACACCACTAAACTTTTAAAGGATAGTAACAAAGCGTATAACACCAAAATTAATGACTTACTATTAAGTGCATTTGCTCTTGCAATTAAAGAAAGTATTAATCAAGATAAAATATCTATAATACTTGAAGGGCATGGTAGAGAGCAGTTACACAAAGACATAAAAATAGATAGAACCGTAGGTTGGTTCACTATCATGTACCCTGTAATTTTAAATTGTTATGAAGACATAGAGACGAGCATTATAGAAACAAAAGAAATGCTCCGCAAAATTCCTAACAACGGTATAGGGTTTGGTCTTATTTCAAATAAATTTGAAGGAATCGATGTAAGCTTTAACTATCTCGGAGAAGTTAACAGTGGAATAGATTTTGAACAATATGATATAGGAAGAACTATTTCAGAAAAAAATCGTCAACCAGGAGGGAGTATAGCAATAAATTGCTTAGTTAAAAATAAAAGTCTTATTTTTGACGTTAGCTATGACAAAGGCATGTATGATAATGTTGAAATTAATAAATTGGTAAAATCATATGAAACTAATCTTTTGAAACAAATTGATTATTGTGTTTCTAAAGAAGATACGATTAAGACACTATCTGACTTTACTGAAAGTAATCTTTCAAAAAATGTACTTTCTATATTGCAGAATATTTCATAAATAAAATTTAATCATATAAGGAGAACATCAAATGACAAGTGAAAAATCTAAAAATAATATTGAAGATATATATAGTTTGACTCCTATGCAAGAGGGGATATTATTTCATCACTTAGAAGACAGCAGTTCTTCGGCATATGTAATTCAAAATATAATCCATGTAGAAGGAAATTTTGATGATGAGTATATATTGAAAGCATTGGATCTCTTAAGTAAAAGGCACAGCTCTCTTAGAACGGCAATAGCATATGAAGGTCTTGAAAAACCTTTGCAAGTTGTTTTGAACAATAGAAATATAGAGTATAAAAGCATAGATTTAAGCAAATTAGAAGAATTAGAAAAAGAGATTAAAATCAAAGAAGTTATAAAAAAAGATTTAGATAGGGGATACAATCTTACAAATGATAGTTTATTAAGATTAACAAAAATTAAAACAGACAAAAATGTTCATAAATTAATATGGAATTTTAATCATATTATTATAGATGGATGGTGTTTATCTATAATATTTGTAAACTTTTTCGAATATTATAGTTATATTGAAAAAGGTAAACATAATGATATTTCTTTTAAAATAGAAAACGATAAAAAAATAGGGGCAAAATATAGCGATTATATTAAGTGGATATCTTCCAAAAATCTAAAAGCCTCCCTCTCTCATTGGGGAGAGCTTTTGGCAGGCTATGACTCAAATTCTGTAATTGATAGTTTTGAGAAGTTAGAAGAAACTGAAAATCAAATGGACAGATTAGAACTATCTATTGGAAAAGAAATTAGTGAAAAAGTTCTTAAACTGTCTAAAGAAAATGGCATTACAATTAATACAATAATGGAAGCTGTTTGGGCAATCATTTTGCAAAAATATAATAATAGTAATGATATTGTATTTGGTAAAGTTGTTTCTGGAAGAGATGCTAATATAAAAGGAATTGAAGAAATGGTAGGCTTATTTATAAATACCATACCTGTTCGTGTAAATAATAATGATAATAAAAGTGCTATAGATTTATGGCAATACTTACAGGAACAGTATAATTCTAGTATTGGTCATCATCATTGTTCTTTAGCAGATATACAACAAAATAGTACACAGGGTAGTAATCTTATTAAAACTTTATTTGTTTTTGAAAATTATCACGTAGATTCAGATAAATTGGATAGTTATATGAAGGATTATTCAGTTCAAATAGAATACGGAAGAGAGCAAACAAATTATGATATAAGTGTTAGTTCTTATTTTAAAAGTGAAAATTTAAATATTAGTATAATGTATAATCCAAATAAATATTCAAAATATGAAATTATTCTTCTTTTAGATAGAATTAATTTAGTTTTAGAAAAAACTTTAGAAAATCCTAATATTAAAGTTAAAGACATAGAGATAGTGAGTAGTTTTGAAAAGATTAAAATCTTAAAAGATTTTAATAATACACAATCAAATTATCCAAAAGATAAGACTGTTATTAAATTGTTTGAAGAGTGTGTAGAAAATTTTCAAAATAAAATAGCTGTAACTTATAACAATAAAAGTTTAAGCTATAACGAACTAAATTTAAAAGCTAATAAACTTGCACATTTTTTAATAAAGAAAGGTGTCGGTCGTAATGATTTTGTAGGTATATTTTGTGAAAAAAATCTTGAAATGATTATAGGCATATTAGGAATATTAAAGACAGGTGCAGCTTATGTTCCAATAGATTCTAATTATCCAGAAGAAAGAGTTAAATATATATTAGAAGACTGTAAACCTAAATTTGTGCTGTCTACTAAAGAAATTGTTGAAAGTGAAAAAGAAGTAGAAATTAGTAACTTTGAACAAATAAATGAACCAGAAGATTTAATATATGTTATTTATACTTCTGGAACTACTGGAACACCAAAAGGAGTTATGGTTGAACATAAAAATGTTGTTAGACTTGTCAAAAATAATAACTATGTTCCATTAAACGAAGAAACAAAAATATTACAAACAGGTTCACTCGCTTTTGATGCTTCTACTTTTGAAATATATGGTTCTCTTCTTAATGGAGGAAAGTTATTTCTTCTTGATACAAACGATTTGACCGATATTAGTATTTTTAAAGAAAATTTAACCAAGTATAATATAAATACAACTTTTATAACCACTACTCTTTTTCATCAATTTATAAATATAGATGAAAGTTTATTTGATAGCGTTTCTAATTTACTAGTTGGTGGTGAAGTTCTTTCTGGACAATATGCTAGAAAGCTTATAAATAGAAAAACTGCAAATTTAATAAATGTATATGGTCCTACTGAAAACACTACATTTACTACTAGTTATAGTTGTGAAAAAATTAAAAAAATTATACCTATAGGTAAACCCATTAATAATACAAAAGTTTATATATTAGATAACAATAATAATCTTTGTGGGATTGGAATACCGGGAGAACTTTGTATATGTGGAGATGGAGTTTCACGTGGCTATTTAAATAAAGAAGATTTAACTATAGAAAAATTTATTGATAATCCTTATGGAAAAGGTAAATTATATCGTAGTGGCGATTTAGTGAAATGGCTTAAAGACGGAAACATAGAATATATAGGAAGAATAGATGAACAAGTAAAAATTCGAGGGTTTCGTATTGAACTTGGTGAAATTGAAAGCGTTTTAAAAAATCAGAATGAAGTCAGCGAAGTAGCAGTTGTTGTAAAGTATGATTCAGCTGGAGAAAAAATTTTATGTGCATATATAGTTGGAAATGAAAATTTAGAAATAGATTTTCTTAAAAAAGAGTTGTTAAAGTATATTCCAAACTATATGATTCCAAGTTATATTGTTAAAATTGAAAAAATGCCTATTACAGCTAATGGGAAATTAGATAAAAAAAGTTTGCCAGACTTTAATATTGAATTAAAAAAATCTTTTATAGCTCCAAAAACAAATACAGAAAAAATTTTAAATACGCTTTTTAAAGACATACTAGGATTAGGAAAAGTAAGTATAAATGACAATTTTTTTGAATTAGGTGGTCATTCTTTAAGGGCAAGTAAGCTTGTAAACCGCATTGAATCAGAAACGGGCGTTAAAATTCATATTAAAGATGTTTTTAATTTTTCTACAATAGAACAGCTAGGTAATATAATAGACATTAAAAATTCCAATTATATTCCTATACCAAGAGCAACTTTAAAAGAATTTTATGATATGTCTTCAGCTCAAAAAAGAATATATATAATTCAACAAATGGATAAAAATAATCTCGTCTACAATATGCCGCATATTATTAAAATTAAAGGACATATTGATTTAGAAAGAATAAAATATAGCTTTTCATCTTTAATTAATCGTCATGAAATACTTAGGACTAATTTTATAATGAAAGATGATGAACTTAAACAAAAAATTTTAGAATCTGTAAATGTAGATGTTTCATATGTAGTAGATAAAAATAGTTCTGAATCAGAAATTGTAAAAAGATTTATAAAATCCTTTGACTTATCTAAGGATTTACTAGTTAGAATAAATCTTATAGAAAGGAAAGAGCATTTTCTTTTAATTTTCGATATGCACCATATTATAAGCGATGGAATGAGTATGGGAACATTTATAAAAGAATTTTCAAATTTATATAACGGTATTAAATTAGAAAATTTAACCCATCAGTATAAAGATTATAGTGAATGGATGAAAGAAAGAAATCTAACTTCACAAGAACAATATTGGCAGAATATTTATTCAGATGATATACCAATTCTTAATATGCCGTTAGATTACCAAAGACCTAAAAAACAAAGTTTTAAAGGAAATTTAGAAAGAAGATTAATAAGCGGAGAAGTTGCTTCTTTAATTAGAAAACTTTCTAAAGAAACTAATAGCACTGAATATATGGTGTTTTTATCTGCTGCTATGGTTCTGCTTAGTAAATATAGTAGACAAGAAGATTTAATAATAGGTAGCCCAGTAATCGGTAGAACGCATAGGGATACAGAAAAAATGCTGGGTATGTTTATAAATACTTTGGCAATGCGTGGAAAACCAGAAAAAGAAAAAGTATATGGAGATTTTTTAAATGAAATAAAAGAATTTTGTCTACAGTCTTATGAAAATCAAGAATATCCATATGAAGAGCTAATAGATAAACTAGTAATTGAGAGGGATGTATCAAGAAATCCTATGTTTGATGTAATGCTAGTTTTTCAAAACAATGAAAGCATGGCATATAAATTAGCTGGTTCAGAAATAGAAATGATAAACTTAGAGCATACTGTATCCAAGTTTGATTTAACTTTTAATATAGAAAAATTAGATGAAGGATATGAAGTATTTTTAGAATATAATATTGATTTATATAAGCCTAGCACTATACAAAGAATTTTGGATTCTTATATATCCCTTTTGGAACAAGTTAGTAGAGAAAGAAAGGTTTTCATCAAAGATATACAATTAATAAGTGAAAGAGACAAATCTGATATATTGCTTTCTTTCAATAAAACTAAAAATGAATATTCAAGGGATAGAACTATAATAGACTTATTTGAAGAACAAGTAAAAAAATCTCCTCATAAAATAGCAGTAGTATATGACAATAAAAAATTAAGCTATGAACAATTAAATGAAAGTTCTAATAAAATCGCACATATATTAAGAAAAAAAGGTATAGGAAAGAGTGATTTAGTAGGAATTTTAAGCAATAAAAGTCTAGAAATGATAGTTGGTATTTTTGGTATATTAAAGTCTGGTGCAGCATATATCCCTATTGACTCTAAGTATCCTAAAAAACGGATTAAATACATATTAGATGATTGCAATTTGAAATTACTCTTTGTATTTGATGATAACTTCAATAAAAATCTTGGATTAAAAGTTAAAATTTTAAATTTAATGAATAAGGAGCTATATGATTCTGTACCTAAAAATAACCCTATAAAAGTTAATTCTCCAGAAGATTTAGCTTATATAATCTATACTTCTGGGACAACAGGAAAACCAAAAGGTGTAATGGTCGAACATAGAAATGTTGTTTCTTTAAATAATTATTTTAAAAATGATTATGAAATAACTGAAGAAGATAATATATTACAATTTGCAAATTATGTTTTTGATGCTTCTGTATGGGAAATGACAATGGCATTATATAACGGAGCAACTCTTATAATTCCAACTACTAATATTATTCAAGACCCTAAGTTGTTGTCAGAATATTGTAATAAAAAAGAAATTTCAATAGCAACAATTCCTCCTAATTATTATGTGAATATGGAGCCATTAAATGCTAGAATTATAATAACTGCAGGTTCTGAAAGTAGTAAAGATATAGTTACTAAGTCAAAGAATAGTAGATATATAAATGCTTACGGACCTACAGAAAATACTATAGTTGCGACTCATTGGGAATACAAAGGAGGAGAACTAAATAACAAAATACCTATCGGAAAACCAATTATGAACACTCAAATATATATTCTAGATGGTGATAACCTTTGTGGGATAGGAATGCCAGGAGAGATTTGTATTGCAGGAACTAACTTATCAAGAGGATATTTAAATAATGATAAGTTAACGAAAGAAAAATTTGTCAATAACCCTTATGGAGAAGGTAAAATCTATAGAAGTGGTGATTTAGCAAGGTGGCTTGAAGATGGCAATATAGAGTTTTTAGGAAGAATAGATGAACAAGTTAAAATTCGTGGTTTTAGAATAGAACTAGGCGAAGTTGAAAGCGTTCTTAGAAAACACAAAGATATATGTGATGTTTCCGTTATAACTCGAGAAGATAATGCAGGAGACAAAGCTTTATATTCGTATATAGTGTCAGAAAAATTAGTTGATGTAAGCTTGTTAAAAGATTTTTTATCAAAAGAGCTTCCAAACTATATGATTCCTAATTATTTTATGCAAATAGATAAAATACCAATGACTGTTAATGGTAAAGTAAATAAAAAAGCTTTGCCAAAAATAGAAGCAGTTAATATTAATGATTATGTAGAACCTAGAAGTGAAAAAGAAAAAGTTTTAAGCAATATATTTAAAGAAGTTTTAGGAATAAAAGAGGTAAGCGTCAAAGATAGCTTTTTTGCACTTGGAGGAGACTCTATAAAAGCTATGAAAGTAGTTTCTAAAATGAGGGAAGCAGGTTATGAGCTTAATATTGTAGATGCTATGTCTAGTAAGACTATTTCAGCTATGAGTGAAGTAGCCGCTGTCGCAGAAAAAATTCTTTATGAGCAAAATGAAGTAACAGGAACTGTTAAAGAAACACCTATAATGAAGATGTTCAGAAACTGGAATTTAGAAGAACCTCATCATTTTAATCAATCTATAATGATAAAAGTAGATACAACTCCAGACTATGTAGAAGAAGCTATTAAATATATAGTAAGTCATCATGATATACTTAGAGCTATATACACTGGTACAAACTTAGAAATTCTTGCAAATGATTGTAAAAGATATGGATATGAAGTATGTGATTATAGAAATAACAATAATGAAAGTGTAAAAACAACAGAAGAACAAATTTATAATAAATGTGATTATATACAAAGAAGCATGAACTTAGAAAAAGGACCTCTAATCAAATTTGTTCTTTTCAATTTGTACGAAGGTAATTACTTATTTATTTGTATTCATCATTTATTAGTAGATGGAGTTTCTTGGAGAATTTTAATTGAAGATATAAATACTGCTCTAAATCAAGTTAAAGAGAATAAAGAAATTAAACTTCCTAAAAAGACTGCTTCGTTTATAGAATGGTCTAATTTGTTAGATGAATATAAAAAAAGTGATGACTTAAAAAAAGAAATAGAATATTGGGATAAAATAGAATTAGATTTTGAAAAAGGTAGATTAAATCACAGTCATAATGAATTTGAAGTCGGTTCTGGAGAAGAAAGCTTTGAACTAACTGAAGAAACTACTTACAAACTTTTAAAAGAAAGTGGAACTGCTTACGATACGGAGATTAATGAATTGTTACTAAGTTCTTTTGGAAATAGTATCAAAGAAATATTTAATCAAGATAATATAACAATTACATTAGAAGGGCATGGAAGAGAAAGTCTTCATAAAGACATAAAAGTAGATAGAACAGTTGGTTGGTTCACAACTACGTACCCTGTAATCCTTGATTGCTATGAAGAAATAGAAGAAAGTATATTGAAAACTAAAAATATGATTAGAAAAATACCTAATCGTGGTATAGGCTATAGTTTAGTTTCAAATAAATCTATAGACAACAATATAACTTTTAACTATTTAGGTGAAATAAATAGTAATAATAAAGATGGAGAAAAGACTTATAAAATAGGAAATCCTATATCTGAAAAAAATAAAATTTTTGAAAAGGGTATTTCTATTACTGGAATTGTACAGAAGTCTAAGCTATCATTTTTAATAAATTACGATAAAAATAATTACAGTTCAAAAGCTATAAATAAACTTTCAAACTCCTTTAGAAATAAACTTCTTGACACTATAGAACATTGTTATTCTAGGAGAAAAGCAGACGTAACTACAAAAACTTTAGATTTACAAGACTTATTTGAAAATCCTACGGTAGCGCAGCTTATTGAATTAATGGAGACCGGTGGTCAAGGTAGTAGTAAATATAAAGAGCATGATTTTAATGAAATTCATAGTCTTTTATCAAATAATAAAATTGGTGGTAAAATTGCACCAAAACAGTCTTTAGGGGACACTCTAATAACTGGTGTTACAGGTTGGTTAGGAGCACATATACTTGATTCTTTTTTGAAAAATGAAAATGCAATAGCATACTGTTTAGTTCGTGGTTCAGACTTAAATGATAGTAAAAATAGACTTCATCATATTTTAACACAATATTTTGGTGAAGAATATTTTAATAATGATAGAATAGTTGTTATTTGTGGTGATATATCACAAAAAATAAATTTAGATAAAAATATTAAAACTATAATAAACTGTGCAGCAAATGTTAAACATTATGGAGAGTATGATTATTTTTATGATATAAACGTAGGAGGAATTAAAAATTTAATTTCTTTAGCTAAAGAAAAGAATGCTAAATTGATTCACACATCTACAGCTTCTGTAGCTGGAAACGAATTTGACTCTGACCCAGATTTTCCAAATACAGTTTTTAGTGAAACTAGTTTATTTATCGGACAACCTCTTAGAAATGTTTACGTTAGAAGTAAATTTGAAGCTGAATATGAAATTTTAAAAGCAAAGTTAGAAGGTCTTGAAGCTGTTGTAATACGTGTTGGAAATTTGACTAATAGATTTAGTGATTTTAAATTTCAAAAAAATTACTCCGAAAATGCTAATCTTAATAGAATTAAGGCATTTGCTGATTTAGGTTCTTTCTTAGAATTTTTCAAAGACTTGCCTATATATGGTTACTCTCCCGTTGATATATCTGCCTATGCAGTTATCAAAATTTCACAACACTATAACGACGACTTTTCAATATTCCACGCATATAATCATAAATCATTCCCTTTTGGAAATATGGCAGAAGCTTTAAATCTTGATTTTCTACAACCTAAAGAATTTATAGATAAAGTTAATATGACTTCTAATGATAAAGATAAAGCCCATATTTATGAGGCATTTGTTGGAGATATAAAGTTTTTGAATGAAATGAGTCATGTTATAAGTTTACCTGAAAATGAAAGACCATCTATAGAAGAACTTATTTCTAAAAGGCATAGTAATATAACTTTGAATAACGATTTTACTGTATGGTATTTATCGCAAATTGGTTTTGAATGGCCAAATATTGATGAGAGATATATTAGAGGGTACGTTAAATATTTTAATGATATAGGTCATTGGAATATAAAAGAAAATAAGTAATATACGTTCCCAGTTAAAAAATAAATCAACAAAACGAAATGAACTTTCTTCTTTTCGTTTTGTTGATTTTTTATGAAAAAATATGATATAATATATTTATATAAATTTATAATGGAGGAAAATATGAAAAAATTAATTTCTGCATTTGCACTAGGCACATTGTTTTTGACAGGATGTGCAAATTTAGATAACAGTATTTGGGCAACTCCAGCAGCAGAAGAAACTGCTAATTTGTTCCTTTCCTTAACTCCAGGTACATATACTGGCAGAGCAGATTCGTTTTTAGGAGAGATAGTAGTTGAGGTGCAAGTAGATGCAAGTAATATAAGAAACATTAATGTAACCTCTCATAATGATACACCGGAGATAGCAGATAGTGCTTTTGAAGAACTATCCTCTTTAATAGTAAATAGGAACTCTACAGGGGTAGACATAATAGCTGGGGCTAGTGCATCTTCTCGTGGGTTCTTGTCGGCTGTAGAGGATGCTCTTGTGCAAGCTGGTGCAGATATTGTAACACTTCGTGCCATGGGTCTAGGTACTGGTCTTGACACTTTTATGCCGGGAACATACCACGGTGAAGCTCGTGGAGGATTTGGTGGAGATATACATTTAGATGTTACATTTGGTAGAACACAAATAGAAGAAATAGAAGTAGAATTTCATGCAGAAACAGCAAGTATAGCTGAAACAGCATTTCCAGAACTTATAAGTAGAGCACTTTCTACAAATTCTGCAGATATTGCTGTAGTTTCTGGTGCTACCATTACATCTAGAGCATTTATTAGAGCTTTAAATGATGCTGTTGTACAAGCAATAGCAGACCCTTTTGCAGAAATAGCTAATGAAGTTGGTACAGGTAATTTTAACTTCGTATCTGGTACACATACTGTTACATTAGATAGTATGCATGGACCATTTACTCTAACATTAACAGTTAGTGAAAATACAATATTAGATATAGAATTAGATCATGTAGATACTCCTATGATAGTAAACGCTCCTCTTGAAGATTTAATATCACAAGTTCTATCGTCTCAAAATTTGGATTTAGATACTGTAACAGGTGCTACAGCTACAACGCTTACATTTATTCAAGCACTTAATTTAGCTGTAGAGCAGGCACAAGGTACTGAAAATATGATAGCTGTACAACCTACAGCAGTAGGACAAGGTAATTTTAGTTTTGAAACCGGCAACCATAATGCTACAGTAGATGGATTTAATGGTGCTTTAACAGTAACAATTACTACTACAGAAGATACAATTATAAACATAGTGGTAGACCATGTAGATACCAATGCTTTTGTAGATAACCCTCTTGCAGATTTGATTGGTTTTATACTACAAAATCAAACTACAGAGATAGATTCCGTAACAGGTGCTACAGCTACAACAACAGCTTTCATACAAGCACTTAATTTAGCTGTAGAAAATGCTGCTCAATCAGACCACACTGTACCTTTAGACGACAATTTTGTATTTTTTAATCCAGGTGAATATAGTGTTACAGTAAATGGTGTACATGGTCCTATGACTCTTACAATAACAGTTGATGAGAATTATATAACAAATTTAGAAGTTGACCATGTTGATAATGCAGATTTAGATGATTTAATAAATACTGTAATACAAAATCAAACTACAGATTTAGACACAATCACTGGTGCAACAGCAACAGCAAATATATTTATACAAGCACTTAACCAAGTTGTTTTAGAAGCTTCTACAAACTAAAATAATTTTTAAAATAAAAAAGCTGATGATAAAAAAATCGTCAGCTTTTTTTATTTTTAAGATGTGAAGTTGTTTTTTTGATTTGCTAGTATATTAAACTCTACCTACATATTCCCCTGTTCTTGTGTCTACTTTTATAATTTCTTCACTATCTACAAATAATGGAACGTTAACTCTTGCTCCTGTTTCTACAATTGCCGGTTTTGTTGCACCTCCTTGTGTTGTATCTCCTCTAAATCCGGGCTCTGTTTCTGTTATTTTTAATTCTACAATTAACGGTGGTTCTATACCAAAAACTTTATTATTATGAGATAACATTTTTACGTTTTCATTTTCTTTTACAAATTTTAAGCTATCTCCTATTTCATTTTCATTTAATGCTATTTGTTCAAATGTGTTCGTATCCATAAAATGATATAGTTCACCATCACTATATAAATATTGCATTTCCATACGCTCTATATGAGCTTTTGGAAATTTATCTTGTGGTCTAAATGTTTTTTCTACTATAGACCCAGATACAAGATTTTTTATTTTTACTCTTACAAATGCTGCACCTTTCCCGGGTTTTACGTGTTGAAATTCTATAATCTGATATATAACTCCCTCTATTTCTACTGTTAAACCATTTTTAAAATCTCCTGCCGAAACCATAAATCCTCCAATTTTTTATATTTTAATTTAATATAGCTTTATTACATCTCTTATTTGTACTCGTCCGCTCGATACAGTTGTTGTCAATTCTATCATATAACTATTATTTCTAAGTATTATTGTACCTCCACCAGATGGAGTACCACGTTCTGTAAATTCTAACCTATTACGTGCATATCTTACTTGCTCAAATATAATATTATCATATATTAGGTAATTTACATCGTTAAAATTTTCATTAGATATTATAAATATATTTGTATTTTGAAAAAATTCTATAGTATATCTTGTAGATTCTTGCATTGCTCTTTGTTGTATATTTCTAATATCTGATGCCAACACTCTTGCAGCATTTAAAATTTGTCTTCTACCACGGGTACTAAAACTAGGAAAAATAACAGATGATGCAATTGTAAATATTGCAAGAAATATTATTAACTCTATAATAGTAAAACCATTTTGCTTTTTATTTATTTTTTTTTGCATTTTTTATAAAAGATTTTACAATTATAGATTCAAAACCTCTTTTTAGATATACTCCAAAAGTGTCCTTTTTATTTACTGGCTTTATAAGTATACTTTTAAGTTTACTCCTATTTGCACACCAAATATCGGTAAATATTTGGTCTCCTATCAATGCAGATTGAGATGCTCTTGAATTCATTAGTTTTAAAGCCTTTTTTAATCCATAAGATGTTGGTTTTCTTGCATCCCACACAGCAAAAAAACTAAAATTTTCATTGAAAACATCTACTCTTTTTTTGTTATTATTAGACAATAAGCAAATTTTAAAACCCATATCTTTTAATTTTTCTAAAAAATCTGTCAAATCTTCGTTTGCATGGGAAATATCATATGGGACTAATGTATTGTCTATATCAAAAATAAGTGTATCTATATTATTTTTCAAAAGCTCTTCATATGGGATAACTCTTATATTTCTTGCATAAATATCTGGCCAAAGAAATTTCATAAAATCTCCATTCTAAATATTTCTCTATATATTATAATCTAAACAAACTCTATCACAAGTAATATTTTTTACAAACTCTGCTACTTTTTGATGTTCTTTGTGTATTTGGTAATTAAGAAGTGCTTCGTTCGATATAAATGTACTATCTAAAACCATTTGCCTATCACTAGTATTTAATAAATTTATATAAACTTTTACTTCTTCAAGTCCATCTATTTTATTTAAAAGGTTTTCTAATTCTAATTTTGCTCTCTCTTTTTCTATAAATGTTACATTTTCTTTAAAGTTCCAACAAACTATGTGTTTTATCATACTAATCCTTACTTTATTTTATTTGTAATCATACCCATAATAGAACCACTAATTCCGCCCAGAATATGACCAAATCTTGAAACATTGTCTACAACTGTTACAGAATAAATAAATTCTCTACCTATAAATACTGAAGCAACAAGTATAAATGTTAGTGGAATCTTACCTTTTTTCATATTTGTGAAAGGAGTAAGAAGTATAAGCATAAAAACTATACCACTTGCTCCAAGCGCCCCAATAGAAAAAAATATAATATGGCTAAGCCCTCCAATAAATGTTGTAAAAATCATCATTATTAAAAGAGGTTTGGAACCATATTTTTCTTCTATCATTGGTCCTACAAGTAAAAGCATTGTTAAATTTCCAAAAAAATGATTAAAATTTGCATGACCAAAAACATATGTAAACATACGTATATATAAAAGTGGGTCAGTAGCAGATGTTCTGTATATTACAAAAAAGTTATTTATTATGTCCTCGCTTACAGTATGTGCTAGCACAACAATAATAAAACAAATTAATGAATACGTCAAAATAACTGGTGAATTATAATGAATTTTCATAATTTACACACTATGTGCTATTTCTGTAAGTGGAGGAACAATTTGAGATTTTCTAGAAACAATATTTGGTAAAAATATTTCGTTTTTTTCCATATTGAAAGTTTTTTGTGCAAGCCAAATTGCTTCTCCTGTGGCTAACATTGTTGAGTTGTTTGTCTTTAAATCTGTAACAACAAAAATAGCAAGACTCGCATTATTTTCTGATATATGATTTTCCATTGTTTTTAAAATTTCATTTTTTTGATTTAAAATATAATCTACATCAAAAGTGAAAACTTGACTTATAAAACAAATAACATTTTTAAATTCAAATTTTTTTACATCTGTATTAAATATTTGTTTGGTTGTATAACCCTTAAAAGATGAGCCAGCTTTTAACATTTGTGTGCCATATTCGTTGAAATCTGTAATATCACATAATTTTACAAGTTCATGTACAATTTTTATGTCTTCGCTTGTTGTTGTAGGCGATGTGAGAATTAACGTATCAGAAAGAACCGCACTAAGAAGAAGTCCTGCAATATCTTTTGGAATTTTTAAATTGTTTTGCAAATATTTTTTGTAAATAATACTTGCTGTACTACCCAAAGGCTCTATTGTTATGTATATTGGAACCTTTGTTTCTATATCTGCTATACGATGGTGGTCTATTATTTCTATTATGTTAGAGTTGTTTATGCTATCTGCACTTTGTTTTCTTTCATTGTGGTCTACTAATATTACATTTTGATTATCTACACTTTCTAATAAAATAGGTTCTTCTATATTAAAATAGTCTATTACAAATTTAGTTTCTTTATTTATTTCTCCTAGTTTTGCTGCTGTATAATTTTTAGTTTTGTCTATTTTAGACTTTAAATCTGCATAAGCAATGGCAGAACATATTGTGTCAGTATCTGGATTTTTATGACCGAATATAAATACTTTCATTTTTTCTCCAATTTCTTTATTTTGAATTGTAAAATTATTTATATCATTATACTTTTTTTTTTAATTCGTGGCAATATGCTAAAAAATAGTTAATATTGAATAAAAAGTTAGTAAAAAGGAGGGATGATAGAAATAGGAGTATCAATTTGATTTTTAATTGCATATAATATATTATAGACAAAGTTAAAGTATTTAATACTTTGAACATTGTGTGAAGTATAAATACTTAAAAATTTAATATATACCATAAGGGGGTTATATAATGAAAAAAGAATTTATTAAAATTGCTACAGGTTTAGCAATTACTACAGCGATTTCTTTCGCAGCTACTACAAATGTTTTTGCACATGGTTGGGTAGTAAATGATAGAGCACATCTTGGTTCTGCAAGAGGTGGAAATTTAAATAGTAACATGGGTAACGTAGCTTGGGAGCCACAAAGTGTAGGGGAAGTTAGTGGGAGATTTTCTGTAGAAAATGGAAGAATATCTCTAAATGATGCCATATCTGCAAATTCCGGTACTATAGGTGGTTTTGCAAGTATGAGAGAATTCGGAGCAAATCGTTTCCATCGTGTGCCTATGTCTACTGGTTCTAACCAAATACAATGGTGGTTTACTGCCCCACATCGTACAAGTACAATTGTTTACTATATTAGTAGACCAGGGTTTAATCCTGCAGCACCTTTAAACTTTGCAGATTTTGAATACATGGCTTCTTTTAATTATGGTGGTAATCCTCCTGCAAATCCAAGTGTACTGCACACTCACAATGTTCATATTCCGACAGATAGAAGTGGTGCACACGCTATAATGGTGGCATGGCATGTTTCCGACAACGATGTTTCTTGGTACCGTATAAAAGATATATATGTTTCGAATGATGGTTCAGTAGCACCGTTGCCAACACCAACACCAACACCAACACCAACACCAACACCAACACCAACACCAACACCTGAAACTAATCCAGGTAATGGTAATGACGGAAACCATAACCACGGCAACCCAAATGCTTGGCGTTCTCACTTTATTTACAACAGAGGTGATATAGTAGAACATAATGGAGCAACATGGGAAGCACAATGGTGGACACAAAGTGAAGAACCAGGAACTACAGGTGAATGGGGAGTATGGAGACTCGTAAGCGGTAATGTTAATGTAGTAACTCCACAACCAGAACAAGTACCATCTGTTCCAGAAGTAGCTACACCTGAAGTAACACCAGCTCCAGAAGTTGTAACACCTCCAACTGGTAATTATGACAGAGTTTTTAGCGGAATTGCTGGAACTACTTACAACGAAGGTGAAATAGTTCTTCACAATGGAAGATTATACAGAGTTGTACAAACATTTGTATTTAGTGGAGACCCAAATTGGGCACCAGGTTTAGTTGCATCTCTTTGGGCTGCTCTATAGTTTAAAATAAATATTTTATAAAAAGCAAAATATAGATTTCAAAATCTATATTTTGCTCAGATTGTTGAATCTAATTATCGACAATTTTAAAAGAGCTTTTCTAGAAATTATTTTCTAGAGTAGCTCTTTTTTTATTTAAAAACTTTTTTATATTTTTTATAGTAATGCAGAGTCTAAAATAAAAATCTTTCTTGATAAAAAGGTTTTTTTATGATAGAATACAGCAATATAAATATGCTGAAAGGAAATCAATGTATAAATGAACGCTATTATAAAAGAAATAGAAACAGAACAACTAAAAAAAGAAGTTACACCATTTAATGTTGGAGATACAGTTCGTGTTTATTCAAAAGTTGTTGAGGGTACAAGAGAAAGACTACAAATGTTTGAAGGAACTGTTTTAAAAAGACAAAATGGAGGAATAAGAGAAACTTTTACAGTTAGACGTATTGCTTCTGGTGTTGGTGTAGAACGTACATGGCCGTTACACTCTCCACGTGTAGATAGAATAGAAGTTATTAGGCGTGGTATTGTAAGAAGAGCTAAACTTTACTACTTACGCAATAGAGTTGGTAAGGCTGCAAAGGTTAAAGAAATTATTGTAAACAAAAAAGACAAATAAAATTTCAAAAATCTTAATTAAAAAAACTGCCTATAAATATATTAAAGGCAGTTTTTTGTGTTAGATTTAATTACTTATTGTAATAACAACAGGGTGAATATATGATACTTCAACAGATAAATTAAACAAGTTTAAATAATTTGTGTTTATATAAGTTATATCGTTATAAATAAAAGATTGTATATTAGTATCTACTACTAAATTTGGTATTATAGTGCTTGTTTCATTGTTTAGTGTAACATATATTGTTCTTGTACCTTCTTCCCAAATTAACATAGCTCCTAAATTTTCCATTATCCTTCTTAAAGGTATAAATATTTCTTGTTCGTGAATGTAAGCATTGCTTTCAAATGTATTTTCATCATTTATTATAATTGTTACAATTTCTCTATTTTCATTTATCGGTATATTGACATCTTGGTTGGGACTTATAACTGTCAAGTTAAATTCTCTTTCAGAAGTACCACCATAGTTTTTAGCTTCGACTCTGAAATTAAAAGTTCCCGAAGTAGTAGGTCTTCCCTCTATTACTCCCGTTCTTGAGTGTAATATTAGACCATCTGGTAAATTACCCTCCGAAATTGTCCAAAGTATAGGTGAATTATTTTTTCTTGAAAAATCTATTCTATTACTGTAAATTTGGTTCAAATTAGCGTTCGGCAATGTAGTATTATTAATTGTTACGGTTTCTATGTTTAAATTAGATGTTTCAAAATTTTCTAATACTTCTAATATGCTAAAGAAAGCAGGTTTTGCTGTAAAATTTGCATCAAATAGCAATGGGTGTCCTGCAGCTCTCCAAGACTGAGTATCAGAAAGTCCCCAGATAGAAACTCTTTCTATATAATTTGCAAACTCTAGATAATAGCCAAATATACGAGCATATGCCTCTGCTTGCAAATTGGCATAATTTTGTGGTAAATCTGCAAAACTAATAGCTCCTGTACCATGTGCACCTACCGTTATATCTATTTCTGTTGCTGCAAGTATTACACCTGTTTGTGAAAATCTTTCTATTGCTGGTCTTATATTATCGAAATTTGTAGACCAACCACCCATAGGTAAGTGAAAATGTGATTGCATACCCATTGCTTCTATTAAAAGCCTGCCACTATAAGGCATATCAACTGGTACAGCTTCTGGGTTGTTTACAGTATCATGTTGCCATCTTTCGTTTATTTGTTCTATCATTTGAGCAATTGCATTTCTTTTTGCTGGTATTTCTTCATTATAGTCGTTGTAATAAAGAATAGAATACGGGAAATATCTTCTTGCAAAAACAAAAGCATCGTATATAAAATCACTAGGATGTTCTCCTGCATCTGGGTTATATCCATTTGCATATGCCATAAACCAAGGAGAAGTTTCCCTCATTTGTGTTCTCCAGTCTCCTCCTGTAAAATCGTTTAAGTCTGAACCCCATGTGCCACCACCACTTGCAATTGCTTCGTTTACTACATCCCAAGAGTAAAATGCTCCAAGATTACCACGTTCTCTATAATGGTTTGCTAATGTGCTAATATAAAACTGCATATTTTCACGTGCGTCATCTCTTGTATGTGGAACTCCATCACTTTCCCAAAATAGCCAATTCGGCGTTTGGTTATGCCATATAAATGCGTGCCCAACTAGTTTTATGTTGTTTTCTACTGCCCAGTCTACTATTGCATCTGCAGAACTAAAATTGAAATCTGACGCATTTGGACGAACAAAAGAACCGGCAGGGCCTGCTATATGGTCTGGTTTATGCCAATTTTCTGCTGTTACTGCATTAAAATGATGTATAAATGCAGACCTAGTATCAAATTGATTCATGATTGCATGTGTTGGATATATATTTCCAACTGTGAAAAATGGTAAAAATGCTTCTGAAAGAGATGGCAGATTTAAATCCCATTCTGGAGGTATAAAATCAGCAACTCCTCCGTATTCTATATTAATATTGTTTATATAAAGTACAGTTGGCTGTTGTTCATTATTATTTACCCTAAAACGGAAAATTAAATGTTCTGCGGCATCTCCAACTTCGTGGCTTAGAGCAAATTCTATAGAAGTGTTCACCCATTCATCCATTTGTATTGTTCTGTTTAAATCTATATTGTTTGTAGGTTGAGATGGTGGTTGCCCAAAATTTGAATTTATAACAAGCCCGGGACCTACTAAATTTCTATCTCCGTCATTTTCATTAGATGGTACATATACATCCCAAGAAATACGTAAATCTGTAGAAGGAGCTATAGGATTTGGTAAATCGAAACGAAGATAATTGCCATTTCCGGAAGTATAATCACCTGTGATATTTTCTAGTCTAAAGCCTTGTTCTGTTATATTTCCTGTCATTTGAGAACCTGCTGATAAGTAATTCTCGAAATCTGCAAAATTTGAATTATTTATATTATATAAAGTTTCAAAATTTAAAGAGGCAGAACCTATCTGATAAATTCTTATGGAATCTATTGTAAAATCTTCAGTTTCTGCATTGTTCGTTTGTATACGAACAGCAGGCATAGCAGGATTTACTGGGTAATCTATTACAGCTTCTATTTGCCAATTTCCATTTGTGTCTGTAGCTACCATAGAATTTCCTATAAAATTCCAAGGTGCATCAGACCTATGAAAACCAATTTCCATGCCCGAATTAGCCGTACCATTTGCAGTAAAAAGGTATGTATTACCCAAGTTTAAGTTTTGTAATAAAATATCTATTGTATGCCAATTTTCTGTTCTGTTTGTAAATTGTAAACTTCCATTTACTCTTGTTATAGTTGGGTTACCGGAATCTGTTAAATAATTAGAACCTACAAAATTTGTTAAACCATCTGTTTGTATATAGTCATATCCTGCTATATCAAATATTAGTATTCTGTCTTCTGCTTGTGTAGATATTATTGGTGTAGATGGGGTTGCTACTGTCCAAGCGTGTGGAACTGAATCTTCTGTTCTTAAAATAGATATATTTTGTATTATTATATCTGTATTTGCACCTTCATCATTTGTTTGTATTCTAAACCTTACAAATTGTTCTTCTTCAAAATGATTTTGTCCAAGATTTAGATTAAGTGTAAAATTTTCATTTCCTACTGCAGTCATATTATTTGCCCAGTTCCAAGGTGATTCGGCACCGCCCAAAATTACTTGGGTATCTTGTGGAGCATTTATTACATAACCAGTAATTTCTATAGTATCTCCTATATATAGACCATCTCTTAAAATATCTATACCATTCCAATTTGCGGTTCTACCTGAAATAAGTAAAACATTTTCTCCATTGTGTTCTATTATTTCAAAATTAGGACTACCTGATTGCTGAAGATTGTCAGGAAAATTAAAATTTCCTATCTCAGTAATATAGTCTCTTAAAGAAAATACTATATTGCTATTTGCAAATGTTTGTATTTGTAGAGTGCCAAATATTATAATAAAAGATAAAAAAGTAGATATAATACGTTTTTTCATTATTTCCCCCTAAAAAATTAATTGTATTTTTATTTACTTATTATATTTTACCAGTATTTTTTTTCGATATCAATACATTTATTACTATTTTGAACAAATTTTTTTCTTATCTTAATAGGAAAAATATAAAAAAGCACCTCAACTACATTAGTTGAAGTGCTTTAGTAAAGCTAATTATCTATATGTCTGTGATAATACTGCATTATGTAACAATATCATAATTTTAAAATTTATCCTGTTCAAATATCATAATAAAAATAGCCCTGCCTTAAATTTAAAATTCAAGGCAGGGCTATTTTTTATTTCTATTTTTATTACGGTAACTTATTCATTTTTTTGTTTTTCCGAATTTTGTAAAAGTGCAATTTGCTTTTTTAATTCTTCTATTTCTTTTTCAGCTTTTGATACACGTTTTGCCTCAGCTTCTGCACGCTTTGCCTCGACTTCTGCACGCTTTGCCTCGACTTCTGCACGTTTTGCCTCGGCTTCTACACGTTTGTTAGCTTCATTCAAACGCTG
>WRGD01000142.1 GCA_009787355.1 Defluviitaleaceae bacterium
ATGGCAATGGCAATGGCAATGGCAATGGCAATGGCAATGGCAATGGCAATGGCAATGGCAATGGCAATGGCAATGGCAATGGCAATGGCAATGGCAAATAAGAAATATGTAACATTATGAAATTGTATCATATTTACGTATTAAAATATATAGATATTTACATAAAACATATAGACAAATTTGTCTATTTTGAAAATGAAAATTTTTAGATACGATTATTTTGTGCAACAAAAAGTATATAATGAATTGTAAAATTGACTATATGTCAATTTTCATTTCAAGAGATTTTTTAGGAGAATATACATGGAGAAAAAATATACAATTTTTACTGGTAAAATGTTAGGTAGTTATAATTTGATAGATATGATATTTGGGGCATCGTATATCATATTAATGACGTATCATAACCTCAGCAGTCTTAACATTAGTTTTGTAATGGCACTTAGCTCATTAAGCTTAGCATTATTTGATTATCCCAGTGGTAATTTTGCTGATATATATGGGAGAAAAAAATCTACCGCAATAGGTTTTTTAATATGGGGTATAGGATTAATTATGTTTTCATTGTCAAAAACTTTATTGTTTTTTTCAGTAGCTACTATAATATCATCGTTGGGCATAGCACTTATAAGCGGCTCTCCTGTATCTTGGTATATTGATAAATTAAAGAGTATTGGCAAAATGGAATATAAAAATAAAGCAATTCCAATATTAAACGGAGTATTGTCCCTTTTCTCAGCCATAGGTGCAACAATAGCAGCCTTATCGAATATGTTTAGCACCTTTAACCCATTATTTATTGCAGGTATTTTTTCCATAATAATTTCAGTAACAACTTATATATTTTTTGAAGATAATTATGGTGAGAGATTGTCTACTAATTTTGTTGGAGAAATTGTCCAATCAACAAAAAAGTTTTTTAAAGATAAAGCAATGAATAAAATTCTTATTTATTATATGATTCAAAGGTTGCCACTAACAGCTTTTATAGTAGTTTGGCAATTATATTTTTTGTTAGATTTAGATGGTAATCCAGAGTTTATAGGATTTGCACTTATAATGTTTATGATTGCAGGCTCTATCTCAGGATTTCTATCAGCTAAGTTGGTAACAAAATATTCAAACTACAATTTAACAATATTAGCTAAAATAATAAATATTGTTGCATTGTTTTCGATATTTTTAATAGGAAATAATATAATTAATTTTGCTGTTTTAGTTTTCATTTATGAATTTGGTCTGGGACTTGAAAATGCTAATAGAGGTGCATGGATGCAAGATTTAATCCCTAGTGAAAAAAGAAGTACCTACTATTCAGCAATGGGTGCAATAAATTCAGCTTTCATCTTTGTATGTATTTTGTTATTGGGTAAAGTAATGGTAACTTTAGGTAGAGAATTTATATGGATTATAGCAGGTTTAGCACAAATATTGTCTTTGTTATATTTAGTGATTTATATTGGGAAATATATAAAAAATAGAAAGGGGGTATGATTATATAATATAGACAAATTTGTCTATATTAATGATTTAATTATTATTGTATAATTTTTTTATAACAAATTATTAAAAGGAGAAAGTCAAAATGAATAGATTTTTTGAAAAGGAAGAAAAATATGTTCGATTTAATAAAATATATCTCTAAAAAAAATATTATATCTTATGTACTAGTTATAATATCTTCCAGAACACTTTTTATTTTATCTCCTTTATTTCTTTCTTTTTTTATAAATTCTGTAGTAGATAGAAATTTAGAATCTTCTATATTTTGGGCTGTAGTTATGTTTGCTAAATTTTTTTGGGAACAAATTAATAATTATTGCTATGGATATACAATAGAAAAATCGTTTGCTACTTCTTATTACAATATTTTCAATAAAATAAATAATAACCTAAAATCTTACGACATAAAAAATAAAAACATAACTGAAATAGAAATTCAGCAACAATTAGGTCAAAATTATGAAAATATAGAATATTTTATTTTTTACAATCCTATAGAATCTATAGCTTTTACACTTCAAACAATCGTTACATTAATAGTGGTATTTTCTATCTCTCCATTTGTAGCACTAACCATGTTTTTAATAGTACCTATATCAATAATAACATCAAACTTTTTTGGAAAAAAATTATCGAAAGCATCTTTGAGCAATTTGGAAGACATGGAACAAATGAAAGATTTTATAAACGATAGTTACAAACTTTCCAAAGAAGATAGATTTCTAAAACATAAGCAAATGATAGGAATGGAGAGTTTATTAAAACGATTTATGAAAAATGCTATTAAAAAAATAAAAATCGAACAGTTTTACAATAATATCTTAATATATTCTATGATGAATTTTGCAATTTTAGTTATAAGTTTAATATCGGGTTATTTAGTATTTACAGAAGTTATATACATAGGTTCATTTTTTGCCTTTACTTTATATACTTCTCATTTGTGGAGACCTATAGAGTTTTTAATGCAATATAGAAAAGATTATTTTTCTATAAAACCAGCCTTAGATTCATTTAAAGAATTTTTGAATTTGGAACAAGCAAATTTTGAAAAAGAAAAAATAGAAAATTTAAGTTTAGATAATTTTATATCACTTGGAGAAAATAATTCAAAACTACATAAACCTTTAAATATAGAATTTGAAAAGAATAAATTTAATATAATAGCTGGTGAAAATGGTACAGGAAAAACAACCATTGTAGAGGCTATTTTAAATTTTAATAGTAGGTTTGAGGGTAGTATAAATATAAACAATAAAAATAAATTTTTTGATGACATGGTGTATATTTCTGCAAAACCGTATATAAGTAAATTTGGAAATTTGAAAAATATTTTTAATGGTTCTTATGGTCAACAAAAAATAGCACAAATAGAATTTGCTATAAAAACTGAAAAAAGTGTATATATCTTTGATGAACCAACAAATTATTTGGATAAAAACAATAAAGAAATTGTTATTAAAATTTTAGAAAATCTTGTGAAAAAAGATAAAATACTAATAATAGTTAGTCATGATGAAGAATTGATAAATCATGAATTTTCAAATGTTTATAGATTGGAAAAAATAATGAAACCTCTGGAGATATAAAAGTTTTAGGGAAAAATCCTTTTAAAAATAGACTTGAAAATAATAAGAAAATTGGTGTAGTGTTTGGACAAAGAACACAATTAAACTGGGATTTATCTACTATAGACACCTTAAATTTATTAAAAATAATGTACAAAATTGATGATACTACATTTAATAATAATATAGAAATTTTCACTAATATGTTCAATATGAAAGATTTTATAAATAGACCAGTCCGAACATTAAGTTTGGGTCAGAGGATGCAATGTGAATTATTAGCTTCAATTCTTCATAACCCAGACATATTATTTTTAGATGAGCCAACTATAGGATTAGATGTTTTTAGTAAAGATAATATTATAAATTTTTTGAAATATATCAAAGAAAATTTTAGAACAACCTTAATATTAACAACTCATGATTTAGAAGATATATCAAAAATTTGTAATAGAGTTATTGTACTAAATGAAGGTAAGATACTACTTGAGGATGATATATCAAAATTAATTTCACTTAGTAATGAAATGAAAAAGATAATTTTTACAACAGAAAACGAAATAGTAGAAGATTTAAATAATTTAAGTAAATATAAAAGTGAATATAATTCTCGAAAAATAACTATAGATGATGTAAAAAAAGAAGAAATTCACGAAATAATAGCAGATATTACAAATAAATATTCTGTTAAAGACATTAAAATTGAAGAAAAAAATTTCACTTTAATAGTAAAAGAATACCTTTCATCTAAAAAGGAGGGTATGGAATGATAAATTTATTAAAATTTATATTGTTTAATTCCAAACTTATTTTTAAATCTTTATTGGTGTATCGAAGTGCTACAATTTTGAAATTAGTAACATCTATATTTTTGATTTTTATTTATATTTTTTTATGGAGAGGAATTTATGGAGAGAGAACAGTTTTAAATGGTAGAACTTTAGAAGATATTATTTTGTTTATTATTATATTAAGAATAATTCGTCAAATTTATCCTTTACATATTGCTGGGACGTATGGGAATTTTATAAAAAATGGTACAATTAGTACATATCTTTTAAAGCCTATTTCGATAGAAATACGCTTATTTTCTCAGTCCTTGGGTCTTGCAATGCACAATATGATTTTTATTGGTTTACCATCTCTTATTACACTCTTATTTTTGAATTATTTACCTAATATTTCTGTTTATATTTTTCTCGTATCCTTAATTTGGTTTTCTAGTGCATTTATTTTTTTGTTTTTATTTGAATTAAATATAGGTGTTATAGGATATTATACAACTAGTCTTTGGGGTATTAATAGTTTTAAAATAGCTATCATTTCTTTTTTAGCAGGTGAATTAATTCCTTTAAGTTTTTATCCAACATCTGTGTTAAATTTAATATATTATTTGCCTTTTAGAGCAGTTTATTATATTCCAATTTCGTTGTTAGTAGGTAATGATATAAGTGATATAAATATTTCGTTTATATTACTGTGGATTTTCAATATATTTCTTTTTGCTATTTATTATTACAACTCAAAAAGAATGATAAAAAAAATAATGATACAGGGAGGATAAATGAAACAGAAAATTTTACTTTTCAAATATTTTTTTAAAATGAATTTCAAGGCTTTAGAAATTTATGATAAAGATTTTATTATTGGTGTAATAACTATGGTTATCAAATACGTTGTAAGTATAACTGCTTTAATATTTATTTTTGATTTTATACAAGATATAAATGGATGGGATTTGGATGGGTTATTACTTATATATGGTTTAAACTTAATTGGGTTTTCACTTTGGTCAAGCCTTTTTATAAATACTATATCATTACCTTATTATATTAGAGATGGAGAATTTGATAGGTTTTTACTTCGTCCAATTCATCCATTATTTCAAATAATGATGGATGGTTTTGATGAAGATTCTTGGGGTGAGTTGATTGTTGGTATTATTATTTTAATAATTGCGTGGACTAGACTAGATATTACATGGTCCTATTTAATTTTTGTACCCTTTATTGCAGTAGCTGGTTGTTTAATTTATGCAGGTATTTCAATCCTTCTCTCTACAGTTTCTTTTTTTACTATAACTCAATCAGATGTAGCAAATCTTACATTTGAAATTAAAGAACTGGCAAGGTATCCTTTTACTATTTATCCTAAAACTATTAGTATTTTTTTTACATTTATTGTTCCTATTGCGTTGGTATCTTTTACTCCAGCATCTATTATTTTAGGTATGTACTCGCCTTTGGTTTTTCTTTTGTTTCCCATAATAGGATATTTATTTTATAGATTTTCTAAATTTGTTTGGGGTTTTGGAGTTAGATATTATGGAAGTACGGGAACCTAAAATTTTAACAAACATATTTTAAAAAAGTTTTTGATTGTATCCTATAAATAATTAAATTTTTCTTGATTTTATAAATGATATGTAATATTATGTACTTGTTGTCCCCAAAAATAAAAAGGAGAGAAAAGATGATACATAATTTAAAAATCAAAATCTATACAGATAGTGCAGATATAGACGAAATGTTAAAATCAGAAAAAAATGGGTATGTAGATGGTTTTACAACAAATCCAAGCCTATTAAAATCGGCTGGAGTTACTGACTATAGTAAATTTGCAAAAGATGCTTTGTCGAAACTAAAATATCCAATTAGTTTTGAAGTTTTTTCAGATGATATAGAAACTATGGAAAAAGAAGCAGAAATAATAAATAATTTTGGTGAAAATGTTTATATAAAAATACCAATATTGACAACAAAAGGAGAAAGCACAGTTTCTCTTATAAAAAAACTTAGTGATAAAGGGTTAAAACTAAATATAACAGCTATTTGTACAATAGAGCAAGTAAAAGAAGCTGTAGAAGCTATCAATCCAAAATCCGATGCTCTTATAAGTGTATTTGCAGGACGTATTGCAGATTCAGGTATAAATCCTATACCAATTATGAAAAAAGCAAAAGAAATATGCGATACAAATTCAGCAACAAAACTACTTTGGGCAAGTACAAGAGAAGTATATAATATAATACAAGCTGATGAAATAGGCTGTGATATAATAACAGTTCCACCATCTATAGTTTCCAAACTGTCTGGTCTTGGAAAAGAAGCGTTTGAAATAAGTCTAGATACAGTTAAAACTTTTGCTAAAGATATAAAAGATAGTGGGTTAACTATAAACAATTAGCTTTATTAAATCATATCTGAGTAAAAACAAATCAAAATGGTTCACTTTGATTTGTTTTTATGTTTTTTCGAATGATTTTCTCGAAAAAAACTATTCAAAAAAAATCAATCCTTTCTTTTTTTATTAATTTTGTTAAGTCTATACCTTTCTATAAACCTTATTGCAAATATTTTTATAATAGCCATTGTAGGTACTATTAAAACCATCCCCCAAATACCAAACAAACTACCAGCAATACTAAGAGATAATATAACAACAGGTGCACTTAGCTTTACATTTTGACCAACTACCCTAGGAACAATAAATATGCTATCTATTTGTTGAATAACTATGATAGCAATAGCAGCGTACAAAGCGGTTGTAGGAGTACCTAAAATAAGTTCTGATATAACACTTAAAATAAATGCCATTATACCTCCAAAATAAGGTATCATATTAAATATTGCTGTAAGTATTGCAATAGGAATTGCAAGCTCTGCGTTTATAAAAGGCAAAGAAAGTGCTATACCAATTAGAGAACCCAATATTATTCCATCTAGTACAAGACCACGTATATAGCCAGAAAAAACAAAATGTAAATCGTCTAAAAAAACAGACAATATTCTATTAATTTTTTTTGGTACAAGTATATTTGATAAACTTTTTATTTGATACAAAATTCTTTCTTTATGAACCATAAAATAAAAAGCAACCACTATAGAAATAAGAAAATCTAAGATACCAGCCCCAGTTGCAATAACACCTGCAAAAATTGTAGGAATAGCATCTGTTATCCAACTAACCGCAAATCCTAAAAAGGAACTTATATAATCTATAATAGGGTCTAAAAATCCCAATTCAGATTCTTCTATAAAAATAACTAGATTTTCTGTAAATATAGTTAGAGTATTTACCGTGTTAGTTGTTATAGTTGCAATATCTCCAATAGAAAAACTGGTTGCAACAAGCCTTACAATTAAAAATACTCCTAAAAATATGCTTAAATAAGTAAGTAACGTTCCTACAAATCTTTTTTCAAATTGTGATTTTTTTATTTGTTTTTTATTTTTAAAATAATTTATATTAACTTTAAGCCAGGGCATAATGATATTATTCTTTAATTTATTATATTGTTTTTGAAAAAAAACAACAATTGGGTCGAATAAGTATGCAATTAAAAATGATATTATTAAAGGAGAAAACAAACTAAGAATATTTCTTATTCCTATAAAAATTGATGCCAAAACAGCTCGGAGTTCTACAACAATAAAAGCAGCCCCATCTACAATACTAATTAAAATATAACTGGCTACAAGAGCAAATATAACATGCAAAGCTATTTTTAAATAGTTTCTATCCCATGGTAATTTCAAGTTACACCTCCTATAAATTTATACAAAATTCAAAACGATTATATCACAATACCTAAAAAAAATATATATTTAAAAATATTGTAAAGTATGCTTTTTTACTGTAAAATATATATAAAAAATAATTGAGGGAGTATATGAAAACCAAAATTATAAAAATAAATTCAGTATCACCAGAAAAAGAAAAAATATATAATTGTGTAGAAACTTTAAAATCTGGTGGTACAGTTGTTTTTCCAACAGAAACTGTATACGGTATTGGTGCATATGCTTTTAACCCTAATTCTATAAAAAAAATTTTTTTGGCAAAGGGAAGACCAAGTGATAATCCTTTAATAGTTCATTGCAATTTTGATAATATAAATTATGTTTGTAGTAATATTACAGATAAAGAAAAATTATATATGGATAAATTTTGGCCAGGACCACTTACTATAATATTACCTAAAAATGAAAATTTACCTAATATAGCTTTAGCGAATTTGCCTACAGTTGCTGTACGTATACCAAATAATAAAATTGCTTTAGAAATAGTAAATCTTGCAGGTCCCATTGCAGCACCAAGTGCAAATTTATCTGGAAAGCCAAGTCCAACATCTACTCAACACGTAATAGATGATTTGTTTGGAAAAGTAGATATTATAATAGATTCTGAAAGCTCTACTATAGGTCTTGAATCTACGGTAATAGACGTAAATAAAAAAATAATATTAAGACCAGGGCATATAACAAAAGAAGATTTGTCTATTTTCGGAGATAATTTTTATTTTGATTTTTCTAGTAAAGAAAATAAAGCTCCATCTTCTCCTGGTCAAAAATATAAACATTATGCACCAAATGCAAAAACAATTATAATTACAGGTTTTAAAGATAATGTAATACAAAAAATAAAAGAGTTTATCTATACACATATTAGAGAGAATATTGGTATTTTATGTACAGATGAAACAATAAATGAATACGAAAATATATTTAAAATTTCTCTTGGTAGTATAACCAAACCAAAAGACTTATGTAGAAATTTGTACAATGCACTACGAGTTTTCGACAAAATGGGAATAAAAGAAATTTATATAGAAAATTTTTATCCAAAAACAGGGATTTTTTTATCTCTTTTGGACAGGCTTGTAAAAGCCTCATCTTACAATATTTTAAATGTATAAATATAAATTTAAAGGTGGTGATAGTATGATACTTTTTGTATGTACAGGTAATACTTGTAGAAGTCCTATGGCAAGGGCGTTACTTCAAAGTAAAATTTCAAAACTTGGTGTAGATGTAGAAATAGAAAGTTGTGGTATTTATGTAAACGAGCAACATCCAACTTTTGGTGCAATAAATGCAATGAAAGAGTACGGATTAAATATAAATAATCACAAACCGAAACAAATATCAGAAAATATTGTTCAAAAAGCAAGTATTATACTAACTATGACAAATTTCCATAAAAAAACATTACTTGATTTATTGCCATTCGCTACTTCAAAGGTATATACTATATATGAATATGTAGAAAATAAAAATAAAGACGTAATAGATCCATACGGTGGAGAAGATGCAGTTTATTTACAAACAGCAAAAGAGCTTGAATATTTGATTAATAAAATACAGATTTCTCAAAAAAAATATCCACAAAAATAAGGAAAATTAAAAATGGAAAATTTGAAAATAATAAAACATCCTTTAATTAGTCATAAAATAACTATGATAAGGAATAGAGAAACAGGTAATAAAGAATTTAGAGAACTTGTAGAAGAACTCGCAACAATTATCTGTTATGAAGCCACAAGGGATTCGGAAGTTTCGGGTATAAATATATCTACACCAGTTGCAGAAACTGTAGGCGACTTCATTACTAGTAAATATGCAGTTGTTCCAATACTTAGAGCTGGTCAGGGAATGTTAAATGGAATTTTAAATTTTTTACCAACAGCAAAAGTGGGTCATATAGGTTTATATAGAGACCCAAAAACTCTTGAAGCTGTAGAATATTATACAAAGTTACCCAAGGATATAAAGGAGCGAGAAGTTTTTATAACAGACCCTATGGTTGCAACGGGTGGTTCTGCAACCCTTGCAATATCTGCTTTAAAATCGCATGGTGTTTCAAAAATAAAATTACTTTGTTTACTTTCTTGTCCAGAGGGTGTTAAAAATATATTAGACAATCATCCAGATACTATTATTTACACAACTGCACATGATATTGGTCTAAACGACAAAAGCTATATTGTTCCGGGTTTGGGAGACGCTGGAGACAGATTATATGGTACACAATAGGAGGCACAAGTGACATCTTATCATTGGCTAATATATTTGGTAGCTTTTTTAGCTGCATTTTCAGTTTCAATAATCACAACTCCTCTTGCAAAAAAAATATCTATAAAATTAAATGCTATAGATTATCCTAAAAAAAGAGGGTTGCACAAAGAACCAATGCCAAGAATGGGCGGTCTTGCTATTATTTTTGGATTTATGGCTGCTATGCTTGTACTTATTCCTTTTATAGAAGAATTTAGAACTTTACAATTTTTAGGGTTTATTGTTGGTGCAATTATTATAGTTATACTAGGTATGATAGACGATATAAAAAACTTAAATTCGCTTGTAAAATTTTCTGTACAAATAATTGCAGCTGTAATAGTTGTAATTACTGGAACAACAATAGAAATGATAATGTGGCCAACATATATAAATCCAGAAGTTTTAGAACCATTTAGTGTCCCATTTACAATACTTTGGATACTTGGTGTAACAAATGCTGTAAACCTTATAGATGGCGTAGATGGACTTGCTGCAGGAGTAAGTAGTATTTGTGGATTTTTTCTTATGATACTTTGTATACTTACAGGCTCTCCTATGGCTGTTGTATTTACAGCCTCTCTTACAGGTAGTAGTATGGGTTTTTTACCAAGAAATTTTAATCCTGCTGAAATATATATGGGAGATACAGGAGCTACATTTTTGGGATATACACTTGCTGTAAGTTCTGTGATGGGATTATTTAAAACTTATACTTTACTTGCTGTAATCATTGCCATATTATCTATATCTTTTCCTATTTTGGACACTGCATTTGCCATGATTAGAAGATTAAAAAATAAAGTTCCTTTAATGAGTGCCGACCGTGGGCATTTACACCATAGGCTTATAGATATGGGTTATAGTCAAAAACAGGCAGTTACAATATTATATATACTAAGTGCTATTACTGGACTTATAGCAATTTTAATAACTATTGGAGATAGTACATCAGCTACTTTGGGTGGTATTTTTCTATTTACATCAGCTATTGTAGTATATGTATACAAAAAAAGGCTTAATAAAGAAAAAGACGTAAAAAATGAAAATATTAAATAAATATAGGGTAGAGGGCTTGAATTTACTCTCTACCTAAAAGAAAGGTTATAATTGTGGCTATCTCTGGTTTTGGTTTTATTATATTTATAGTATTAATTAATTTTACTTGGATATCTGAACTTGGTCTAAATTTTGTATTTAAACGGATGCAAAATAATCGTTTCAAGTTTCTACATATGAGTAGGAAAAAATTACATTCTATTATTATATTATATGCTATAACAATTTTAACATTTATACTATCTATAATTGGAATAAGCCTTGGGCGTATAGACCCAAATATTGGATGGCTTATATTGTCGACGATATTTTATACTTGGCCTGCTTTTTTAGTTATTACTATTAGATTACTTTTATATAAATGGATAAAAATATATTTTTATCCTGTTTTTTCTGTAATTACAATGATTTTATTAATTGTTGTATACTTCTATATATTTCTTGCAGGATTGATTGGTTCTTCATCTTTTCTATAAAAGGAGTAAATTATGATAATAAAAAGTATCGAAATAAAAAAAGTTAATATACCATTGATAAAACCATTTAAAACGGCTAAAAGAATAGCGACACATACAAAATCAATAATAGTAATAATAAAGACAGATACAGAACATATAGGATATGGTGAGGCTGCTTCTACTCCTGTTATAACTGGTGAAACATTAGACTCATGCTTTTATGCTATAAAAAATTATATAATGCCTGCTATATTAAACTTAAATATAGCAAATATTGAAGAAATAATAGGAAATATACAAAACTCTATACTGCACAATACATCTGCAAAAGCAGCTGTAGATATGGCAATCTACGATTTATACGCAAAATTTTATAATGTTCCATTATATCAAATTTTAGGTGGTTCTAAAAAAGTTTTAAAAACAGACATAACAATAAGTATAGATAGTATAGAAAACATGATAGATGAGAGCTTAAAATATGCGAATCTTGGTTATGATACATTGAAAATAAAAGTAGGTACAGATTGTGTAGATGATTTTGAAAAAATAAAAAAAATAAGTGAAGCTATAGGAAAACATATATCTTTACGTATAGATGCAAATCAAGGCTGGACTGCAAAAGATGCTGTAAGGATAATTAAAAAAATAGAAGATTTGGAATTAAATATAAATTTTATAGAGCAACCTGTTCATTATAAAGATTATAAAGGTATGGCATATGTAACAAAAAATACATATTTACCAATATGTGCAGATGAATCTGTTTTTTCTGCTAGAGACACAATTGATATTTTAGAAATGCGTGCTGCAGATATTATAAATATAAAACTTATGAAATCTGCTGGGATATATAACGCATTACAAATTTGTAAAACTGCAAAAATTTATGGTATAGAATGTATGGTCGGTTGTATGTTAGAAACAAACGTAGGAGCAACATTTGCAGCGAATTTTGCAGCTTCACAGTCAAATGTTAAATTTATAGATATAGATACACCAATGTTTTACAAAAAACAATGTGCTATTGGTGGTATTTCTACAGACAAAAATGAAATAATGTTACAAAACGAAATAGGGAGTGGTATAATCGATATAAATCAAAATTTTATTTTCTAAATTTTATCGATATTTTACAAAAAATTTATATTATTCACGTATAATTTCGAAAAGGAGGGTATATGGCACTTTTAGTTGTTAGCTTCGATGCACTTGGAGATAAAGTATTTGAAGAAATGGCTATGAATGAAAAGAAATATCCCAATATTGCTAAATTTAAGAAAAATATTTTCTATAGAAACAGTGTAAAAACTATTTTTGTTTCTAACACATACCCAATACACACAACAGTAAGCACAGGTAAATTGCCAAAAGACCATGGAATTACTTCTAATTTTTTGAAAAATTCAAGAAATGTAAAAGAAAAAGAGTGGGCTCAATATTCAAAACTAATAAAAACAAAAACTATTTGGAAAGCGGCAAGAGAAAAAGGATTAAAAACAGCATCCTTTTTATGGCCTGTTACTTGTGGTGCAAAAATAGACTATCATATACCAGAAGTACATCTTTTGAAAGGTCAAAATAGACTTGTAGAAAATTTGAAATATGGTAGTAAATTTTTTCAAATAAATTCTTTGCTAAAATATAAAAAATATCTGAAAAATAGTGAAGGTATAGAAGGTCAACCTTCTTTAGATAATTTTACAGTTGCTTCTGCTAGTAATCTTTTCAAAAAAAAGAAAATAGATTTAGTTTTAGTACATCTTATTGCATATGACCATTTTTGCCATAAAGTGGGTCCGGATGGAGATTTGGAAATAGCTAAAAAATCTTTAGATAGAAATTTAGGGAAATTGATAAAATTTTGGCATGGTGATATTCTTGTTTTTTCTGACCATAGCCAATTGCAAGTACATGAAAATATAGATTTAGACTTACTTTACCCGAATAACTTTTTGCAAATGGGTGGTTGTGCTTTTGGTAAAAAAATAAGCTTAGATATGCCAGAACAATATTGGTTTGGTAGATATCTTACGAAGAAAGAAATAGAAGATAGTGGTTATTATGGTGAATTTACTTTTGGAATAGCTGCAAAACACGGATTTAATTTTTCGGATAAACAAATGAAAGGTGACCATGGGTACCCAATAGATTATGATAATTATAATGTTTTTTATGGAATAAATAAAAAACTAGATTATTCACACAAGCTAAAAAAAGATATAAGAGATGTTACAGCTATTATATCGAAAGAATTAAATTTAAAAATGGATATTTTGAAAGACTATCAAATTTAATCAACAAAATTTATAGAGGTGTATATGAAATTTTCTAAAGAAGAGCGTAGTTGGATAATGTACGACTGGGCTGATTCTGTGTTTTCTACTATAATGCTTGCCTCTGTTTTTCCAGCATTTTTTGTAGAAATGGCTGGTGGAACAGGGGGTAGTATGTGGTGGGCATTTGGCAACTCTACTGCAAGATTTATTGTAGGTGTCTTTGCTCCTTTTGTGGGTTCTTTAATAGAATTTAAAAGTTATAAAAAAAGACTTTTAGTAATGTTTATTATGCTAGGTGTCCTTTTTACATTTGCTACTTCATTCATATATACATGGCAACTTTTGCTAGTCGGATATGTATTTTCTAGAATTTTTCATGCTGCTGCATTTCAAGTTTATGATAGTTTTTTGCCAGATGTTACAACAAAAGAAAGAATGGATAGAGTGTCTGCAACAGCATATGCTTTTGGGTATATAGGTGGTAGTACAATACCTTTTGCTATAAGTATAGTCCTTATTACTTTTGGAGGAGATTTTGGAATAGGTACAGATTTAGCAGTACGAATATCTATAGTAATAACAGCTGTTTGGTGGGGTCTTTTTTCGATACCTGTTATAAAAAATGTAACTCACAAGCATGAAAAAGAAATTGTAAAAGGCAAAGTTTTTAAATCTACTGTTTCAAAAGCTTTTGAAACAGCGAAAAAAATCTGGAGAAACAAAGGATTACGCATATTTATTTTGGGCTATTTTTTGTACATAGATGGAGTCGGATCTGTTATACAAATGGCAACAGCTTATGGAGCAGAAATAGGACTAAGTACACAAAATATGATATTTGCTCTTTTTGTTACACAAATTGTTGCATTTCCTTTTAGTATACTTTTTGGTAAATTTGCGAAAAGTATAGGCTCTATAAATTTAATTATAACGTCCATAATAATATATTTTTTCATATGTATAGTAGGTTTTACAATGGGCTTTGGGCTTGAAGAAGAGTTTTTTGGAATAGATACTGCAACTATACTATTTTTTGTTTTAGCTATATTGGTAGGTACTGTGCAAGGTGGTATACAATCTATAAGTCGTTCTACATTTGGAAAACTTATTCCTAAAGAAGAAAGTGGCTCTTACTTTGGATTTTTTGAAATATTCAGTAGATTTGCAGCAATATTAGGACCTGGTATTTATGGTTTAATATTTAGTTTAACAGGTAGACCTAGTTTTTCTATATTGTCTATCATAACATTATTTTTTGCAGGACTTGTAGTAATGGTATATGGTAGAAAACATATAATTTCACAGATTGTGTAAATTTAGAAATTGTATAAAACCCTAACTAAGAATTTATTATTCTTAGTTAGGGTTTTTCTAAATTTCCATTATAATAGGTAGAATCATTGGGCTTCTCTTTGTTCTTTGCCATAAATATTCTTTTAGAACATCTCTTATTGTACTTTTTATAATTCCCCAATCGGAAACTTGATTTTCCATACAGGATTCTAGTGAAATACTTACTTTTTCTCTTGCTTCATCTATTAAATTTTCGGACTCTCTTACGTATACAAAACCACGAGATATAATATCAGGACCTGCAACAACATGACCAGAACCACGCTCCATTATAAGAACTACTATAACCAAACCATCTTGAGAAAGATGTTTTCTATCACGTAGTACAATATTTCCAACATCTCCAATACCAAGTCCATCTATTAAAATTTGCCCAGCTGGAACGGTACCAGCTCTTACAGCTGTTCCATTTGATATTTCTAGTACGTCTCCAATATTCATTACAAATATATCTTCTTTTTTCATACCCATTTCTATTGCAAGCTCTCTGTGTGCTATTAGATGGCGAAATTCACCATGTATAGGCATTAAAAATTTGGGTCTAACAAGAGAATGTAATATTTTTATTTCTTCTTGTTTTGCATGACCAGAAACATGGACATCCATAAGTCCTTCATATATTACATCTGCTCCACGTTTCATTAACTCGTTTATAACTCTACCTATTGTTTTTTCATTACCCGGTATAGGAGAAGAAGATATTATTATTTTATCGTTTGGTTTTATTTCTACTTGCCTGTGGTCTGCTTGTGCCATACGAGAAAGTGCTGCCATTGGCTCACCTTGACTACCAGTAGTTATTATAACTAGCTTATCATCTGTATAATTTCTTATTGCTGAGGGTTCTATTATTATATCTTTTGGGATATTTAAATATCCTAGGTCATTTGCTGTTCTTACTGCATTTTCCATGCTTCTACCAATAATAACAACTTTTCTTGAATGTTTTTGAGCACAGTTTATAATCTGTTGTATACGATGTATGTTAGAAGAAAAAGTTGCAACCATAATACGTTGTGATTCACTTTCTTCAAATATTCGCTCAAAAACAGAACTAAGAGAACGCTCGCTCATAGTAAAACCAGGCTGTTCTATATTTGTACTTTCACATAAAAATAAATCTACACCTTCTATCCCTAACTGTGCAAATCTGTTTAAATCCATAGTTCCACCTTCTATAGGTGTATGGTCTATTTTAAAATCTCCAGAGTGTACAACAGTACCTGCTGGAGTTTTTATTGACATTGCCACACAATCGGCAATAGAATGTGTAACTCTTATATATTCAACACTAAAATTTCCAGATATAGTTGTTTCTCCTGCTTCTACACAGATTAAGTTAACTTTACCTATTAAATGATGTTCTCTTAATTTGTTTTCTAATAAACCAAGTGTAAGTCTTGTTCCGTATACAGGAACATTAAATTCTTTTAAAAGATAAGGAATTGAACCGATGTGGTCTTCATGACCATGAGTTACAAACAATGCTTTAAATTTTTCACGATTTTTTTCTAAATAAGTAAAATCAGGAATAACTAAATCTATACCAAGCATTTGGTCACTAGGAAAAGCAACACCACAATCTATTACTATTATTTCATTGTCATATTCAAAACCTGTCATATTTTTTCCTATTTCTTGGAGTCCACCCAGAGAAAAAACTTTTAATTTATGCTTACTTTGAATAATCCCTACCCCATCTTTTTCTTGTACGTTCTTATCTTGTGAATTTCTAGATTGCAAATTTCTCTCCTTATAAAATAAAATCAAACTCGTCGTTATCCATAAAAATTTCCATAACTTTTTCAAACTCCTCGTCTTCTTCAACAAAAGAATAAGTTATGTAATTTTCCTCAGATTTTATTTGTTTTAATATTGTAGCTTCACCATTTTCAATATTATTTTCTGTTACAATCATATACATATTGTCTTTGTATATAGCTGTATCTATAACTTCAAAAATAACTTCTTTGTTGTCTTCTGTAATTGCTGTTATTTGGTTTTCATTACTATTCATTAGAATCCCTTTTTAAAAAATCGATATAATTTTGAAGTATAAAACAAGCTGATATTTGGTCTATAACAGGCTTTTGATTTTTTTTAGATATATTTGTTTCATTTAAAAAATTTTGTGCCATAACAGTTGTAAGTCTTTCATCCCAAAGAACAACTGGTATTCTTTTGAAATTTCTTATTAAACGTTCTTTAAATTCCATAGTTATTTCTGCACGCACACCAATAGAGTTATCCATATTTTTTGGAAAACCTAAAATAATCGTACCTATCTCATATTCTTTTAAAATTTCACCGATTTTTTTAATATACGGTTTTATTGTTAGCTCATTCTTCCTTATTATGGTACTATATGGCATTGCTATATTTACAAAAGGGTCAGATATAGCAATGCCAATATTTTTATCTCCATAATCTATTCCTATTAAACGTTTCATTAATTTTGTTCTATTTGTTGCCTTATATAACTTTGAACAATAACTTCCAAAATTTCGTCTCTTTCTATTTTTGATATAAGAGAACGGGCGTTGTTATGGCTTGTTATATATGTTGGGTCTCCAGAAAGAATATAACCAACTATTTGATTTATAGGATTATAACCCTTTTCAATAAGTGCATGATAAACTTCTACTAGTATATCATCGTTTTTATTTTGCTCATTTTCCAGTGAGTTCATTTTTTGCGTTTGATTAATATCCATATTTCCTCCTAAATAACGATTATAGCTAAACATATTATAACATTTTAGTAATCTTTATGCAAGATACTATTAAAATAATCAGCTTTTTAAATTTTTCGTTTTAATATGGCAGTTAAAAACTTTCTTATATTATACAATTAATCCTATACCTTTTTGCGTATTATTTTGGGTTAATATAACATTTTTTATTTTGTTTTTTATAAGCTCATCGGTTTTAGATTCTATTTTTATATAATTTGTAGAATATCCTTCGTATATTCCATTTTCTGTTTCATTTTCAAATAGTACATTTAATTCTTTATTTATAAATTTTTGTAAAAAAGTATGCCTTAGTTCTCTTTCAATTTGTTTTAAAAGTTTTGCACGGTTTGCTTTTGATTGCGGGCTTATTTGTTCTTTGAAATTATAAGCTCTTGTGCCTTTTTTTGAAGAAAAAGGAAAAATATGCATAGATGCAAAACCTATTTCTTCTATGAAAGCTACTGTATTTGCAAAATCCATTTCGGTTTCTCCGGGGAAACCTACTATAACATCTGTTGTTAAACCTACATTTGGCATTACTTCTCTTAACATTTTAACAGAACGTTTAAATTCTGTTGTTGTATATTTTCTATTCATACTTTTTAAAATTTTATCACAACCACTTTGCAGAGAAAGATGAAAATGGTCGCATACTTTTGGCAATGTAGAAATTGTATTTAAGAATTTATCTGTTATAACCATTGGTTCTATAGAACTTAATCTTATTCTTTCAATATTATCTATATTGTGTATTTCTTTTATTAGTTCTGCCAAAGTAGTATTTTTTAAATCTTTTCCGTAAGATGCGATGTGTATACCAGTTAAAACTACTTCTTTATAGCCAGTAGCTGCAAGTTCTATAGCTTCATTTATAATATTTGTGAAATTTCTGCTTCTGTTATTACCACGAGAATATGGAATAATACAATAAGAGCAAAATTCGTTACATCCCTCTTGTATTTTTAAAAAAGCTCTAGTTTTTTCACCCATACTTTTAATTTTTAGTTCTTCAAATATTTTTTCGTATCTTATATTTTCTACATTTACATATGTTTCATTTTTTTCTATATCGTAATTTTCTACTATTTCTACTATATTGTTTCTATCTTTATTACCTATTACAATATTTACTTCTTCCAAATCTGCTACATCTTCTGGGGCTGTTTGTGAATAACAACCAGCTGCTATAACTATTGCATTTGGATTTTTTGTTTTTGCACGTCTTATCATCTGTCTTGATTTTCTATCACCAAGACTTGTTACAGTACAAGTATTTATTAAATATATATCTGCAAAAGAAGAAAAGTCGTCTTCTATTTCGTAACCATTAGCACCAAACCTAGCAAGCATTGCTTTTGTATCGTAGTCATTAACTTTACAGCCCAGTGTTATACTTGCTACTTTCTTTCTCATTACATCCTCACACCTTTATTATTTTAATATGAACTTTTAAGGTTTACGATGCAGTTATACACAGGATTATCTTTTGTATAATTAACATTATCTTTTACAAAATAACCATGTCTTATAAACTGGAATCTATTACATTCAAAATTTTCTATACTAGTTTCTACAAGTGCTTTCACCGTTCTTATAGATTCTTTATTAAAATTACCATTTTCATCTGTCAAATTTTCATAAAAATTAAGAGTAGATTCTATAGCACCTGCCGCTACCCAATGTATAGTTCCTTTTACTTTTCTTGCGTTAAACCCAGAGCCACTAAGTGTTAGAGCATCATATGTGCAGTTTAACTGAATTACTTTTCCATTCTCATCTTTTATTACTTCATTACATTTAATAAAATAAGCACCTTTTAGTCTAACTTCTGTACCCAGTGATAATCTACGAAATTTTTTAGGAGGATTTTCCATGAAATCTTGAGATTCTATATATAATTCTTTTCCGAAACTAACTGTTCTAATGCCCATATCTACTTCCGAATTGTTTTCTATCCTAAGACTTTGAATTTCATTTTCTGGATAATTTGTTATAACAACTTTTATAGGGTCTATAACTGCCATAATAGAGGGAACTTGTTTTTTTAATGTATTTCTTGCAAAATGAAAAAGTAGAGAAATATCTATAACAGAATCAGATTTTGAAATACCAGTATTATTACAAAATTCTTTTATTATTTCTGCTGTATAACCACGTCTACGAAGACCTTTTATAGTTGGTAATCTTGGGTCATCCCAACCACTTACAAGACCATCATCTACCATTTTTTTCAAATATCTTTTTCCCATTATTGTATTACTTATTTGCATTTTTGCAAATTCTATTTGTCTTGGTTTGTTTTCAAAACCTACATTTTCTACAAACCAATTATAGAGTGGTCTATTGTTTTCAAATTCTATAGAACAAAGAGAATGTGTTATTCCCTCTATTGCATCTTCTAGTGGATGAGCATAGTCGTACATTGGATAAATACACCATTTATTTTCTGTTCTATAATGATTAGTATGGGAAATCCTATATATAACAGGGTCTCTCATAGATATGTTTGGACTTGTCATATCTATCTTTGCTCTTAGAGTTTTTTCGCCATCTTTGTATTTTCCGTCTTTCATTTCTAAAAAAAGTTTTAAATTTTCTTCTATACTTCTATTTCTATAGGGGCTTTCTACTCCAGACTCTGTAAAAGTACCACGATAATTTTGCATTTCTTCTGGGCTTAAATCACACACGAAAGCAAGCTCTTTTTTAATTAAAACAATTGCATATTCGAATAATTTGTCGAAATAATCACTTGCAAAAAAAAGTCTGTCGTCGTAATCTGCACCAAGCCATTTTACATCTTCTATTATAGATTCTACATATTCCATACTCTCTTTTGCTGGATTTGTATCATCAAAACGTAAATTAAAAGTACCACCGTATTGTTTTGCCAAACTGTAGTTAAGATTTATACTTTTTGCATGACCAATATGAAGATGTCCATTTGGTTCTGGTGGAAATCGTGTAGCTAATTTTGAAGTATCTTGTAAATCTTCTTCTATAAACTCTTGTATAAAATTTTTGAATTGTTCTTTAGGTTCTTCCATAAATATACGAACTCCTTTGTTTAAATTAATTCACGAATCAAGAAATATTTATGATTTTTTTTAGTTACATATTTATCTTAGTATATCATAAAAAATTTTTTTATCAAATCTAATATGCATTATATTTGTTCTAGATATCTAAAAAATTTTGTTCTAGATATCTAAAAAATAAAACACAGAAAAAATCTCCATAAAAAAATAATAAAAAAAGATATGGACTTTTCCATATCTTTTTTCTTTTTCTAATTCAAAATACGTGCTTCGTGAAATTGAGGCACAATATTTGGATGTTGTAGTATTCCTTGTATTCCGTTGTAAGCAAGTGTTGCTATTGGGTGATATAAATATATCATTGGTGCTTCTGTAACTAATATTTGTTGTACCTGTGCATATAATTCATTTCTGTAGTTTTGGTCCGAAGATGCCCTAGCTCTCTCAAGCAAACTATCTACAGTAGGGTTGCTATAAAAAGTTCGATTTCCAGCAGCTCCATGCATACTTGTATGAAAAAGAGGATATAAGCCATAATCAGCATCCCCAGTGAAAGCTGTCCATCCTAAAACAAACAACTCATGATTACCATTATTTGTGAAATCCTGAAAAGCTCCAAATTCCATTTGTACTATTTGTAAATCGATTCCTATCTCTGCAAGCTGATATTGTGCAAGTTCTGCTATTCTACTATGTTCACTATTAGACGTATGAATCGTAGCCCCAAACCCGTTTGGGAAACCAGCTTGTTCAAGTAAAGTCTTAGCTTCTTCCAAATTTTGATCAAGCTGTATTAAATCTATAGTTGAACCTGCAACAAGTGGAGATAAAGGACTCCTTGCTACTATTCCTTGACCCTCTATAATTGCATATACAAAATCATCTTTATTTATTGCCATACTCATTGCTTGCCTTACTCTTATATCATTAAATGGTTCTATATTCGTATTAAAACCGATATATGTTAAATTGCTACCTTGAGTTTGAAATGGATTTAAAGTAGGACTTAAATTTATGTTTGTAACATCGGATGCAGATGCAACAGATGCATGTGCTTCTCCAGATTCTACCATTAATAAACGTACTGTTGTATCTGGAACTACACGAAATAAAAGACTATCTATATAAGGTCTTGCTCTCCAATGGTTGTCGAATGCTACAAATCTTGTGTATTCTCCAGCTACCATTTCATAAAAAGAAAATGGTCCTGTTCCCACAGGATTATCACGAACAAGAACACCACCATTTCTCTCTATTTCTATAGCTGTTGGTGAAATAATAAGTGCTACCATAGCAGCTAAATGTGCTGGCAAAGGACTAAATGGAAAATTTAAATGTAAATGAATTGTATAATCGTCTATTATTTCTGTTTCATTTATCATTTCTATAATAAATGCTCCAGCGTGTCCAGCCAATGGGTCTAAAAGTCTATCAAAAGAAGTTTTTACAGCATATGCATTAAAAGGAGTACCATCATGAAAAACAACGCCACGTCTCAAATTGAATTGCCAAACTGTATCACTTATCATTTCCCAAGACTCTGCTAAAAGTGGAGTTAAATTTCCATCTGCATCGAAAGCTGTTAAACCTTCGTATATAGAGCGATTTGCTTGTGCAGAAGCTCCATCATTTTGCAAATGTGGGTCAAAACTATTTGGAGAATTTGCTTGTAGAAAAATAAGTTCGCCACCAAAATTTGTAGATTCAGATAAGGTATTTGATTGTGCGTTTTGATTATCATTAGGACTTGCATTGTAATTATTTGTATCGTTATTTGATACGTTACCACAGGCTACTAAAAATAATGTAAATATAGTTGTTAAGAATGTTTTTTTCACTTATTTTCTCCTTTTACAAAAAATATATGTGTACTATGTAATGACATATAATTAATAATTATAGCATGGTTTACATATATGTCAACACAGTAAACATATTTGGTCATGTATCAAAATAGTTGTTTCTAAAATTTACAACGATATATATACTTTGTTTTACTAATTTATAAATACATTAAGTTTTATCAATATACTATTCTGATACATGACCAATATTTGAATTATAAATATTACTGTACTTTTATATGTTATAATATAATAGCTTAAAATTAACAAAAATCTAATAGCATATTCTTTGTTTAAAGAAAGAGAGAGACATGAATAAAAAACTAAAAATTGCAATAGTTTTTGGTACTAGACCAGAGGCTATAAAAATGGCACCTTTAATAAAAGCATTAGAAAATGAAAAAAATTTAGAGCCATTAGTTATTGTAACAGGGCAACACAGAAAACAGTTAGACCAAGTTCTTTTATCTTTTAACATATTACCAAAATACGATTTAAACATAATGAAAGAAAATCAAACGCTTATAGATATTAGTACAAGAACGTTAAGCTCTTTAGACACTATTTTAAAAAAAGAAATCCCAGACCTAGTATTAGTACATGGAGATACAACAACATCTTTTGTAGCTGCACTATGTGCATTTTACAACAATTTACCTATTGGACATGTAGAAGCTGGTCTTAGAAGTTTTAATAAAAAAGAACCATACCCAGAAGAAGCAAACAGAAAATTAATTTCTACTATTGCCGATTTACATTTTGCCCCTACATCTTTATCCAAACAAAATTTGATAAAAGAAAATATAACAGAAAATATTTTCGTAACAGGAAATACAGCTATAGATGCTATTTCATATACAGAAAATTATATTTTTGAAAACAAAGATATAAACAAATTAAATTTTGAAAAAAAGATAATTCTAATAACAGCACATAGGAGAGAAAATTTAGGAGAACCATTAGAAGATATTTGTAAAGCGATTTTAGAATTAGCTAAAAAATATAAAAATATATATTTTGTATACCCAATGCACCAAAATCCAAAAATAAGGGATAAAATTTTTAGCATTTTTACAGAAATTGTTTTAAATGAGTGTAAAAATATTATTTTAACAGATTCGATATCTACAAAAGATATGCATAATTTACTAAATAGAACATATATAGTTTTAACAGATTCAGGAGGATTACAAGAAGAAGCTCCTTTTTTTAATGTTCCTGTATTAGTATTAAGAAATGTTACAGAAAGACCCGAAGGAATAGATTCTGGAGTTTTGAAAATAGTTGGAACAAATAAAGAAAATATAATCAAAAATACTTGCAATTTGCTTGAAAATAAAGAAGAATATGAAAATATGAAAAGTAGCAAAAATCCATATGGAGATGGTAATGCTGCTACAAGAATAGCAGAATTTATAAAATATTATTTTGGATTAATCCATAATAAGCCATGTGAGTTTTAATAATTTTTTATAAAAACATTACAGAAACTACTTGAAAAAAAATAAAAACTAATGTAAAATGTCATTTAATATTGCTTTTCTTATTTTCAAAAGTTTGTTAAAGAAAGATAGTCGAAATGCAAAAAAATTTGGACAGATTGTAGGTGGATTGTGATAAAACTTTCGCAGTTGTCAAAAAAAATGATAATCATAATGCTTATCATAGCTCTTATAGGAGCTATTTTTTCGGTTTTTTTATTTTTTGATTATTGGATAAACGTTCTATATGGTATATTTGCAGGTACTTTAATAAGTATTTTAAGATTTTTATCTATAGAAAAATCGGTAGAAAAATCTATAACACTAAATAGTGAAAAAGCAAGATTTCACTCTAGTTTAACTGCAACTGGTAGGCTTTTTGCAACACTTATATTAATTACTGTTTTGGCATTTTTTCATCCTTACATAAATTTGTTTGGTGTTGGTTTTGGAGTTTTAAATATGCAAATTTCTGTGTATATTTCTAAGCTGTTTAAAAAATAATAAATCAAGATGTCTTTGTTTAATTATATTTAATTAAATACTAAAAATATTTTAAAATATGAGATGCTTCTTTTGAAAATAGAAAATTTGCTTATAGAGTAAGAAAGGAGGGGAATGAAATGGATTTTGAAAATAGAGTAGTTACTTCATTTCAACTTTTTGGACAAGAAGTTTGGATAACACAAACTCAAACAAGTACATGGTTAGTTATGATTGTACTTATCCTCATAGCATTATATGTTAGGGCTACTCTAAAAAAATTTGCCGAAGTACCAGAAAACAGGAAACAAAATATTATAGAAGCTATAATAGAAGTATTTGATAACTTTGTAAAAAGCGTTATGGGCGAAGAAAATAGAAAATATGCTGGTTGGTTTTTTGGAGTTTTTGTATATATAATATCAGCCAACTTTAGTGGTCTTTTTGGTGTAAGACCACCTACAGCAGATATAGCTGCAACTTTAGCACTTAGTATTACAACATTTTTAGTTGTTACAGGCTCTGCTATAGTAAAAGCACCAAAGGAATATTTTAAGGGTTTATTACAACCTTTTCCCGTTTTTTTACCTATGAACCTTTTTAGTGAATTTTCAATAGTAATATCACTAGCTTTTCGTCTTTTTGGTAACATACTATCCGGTCTCGTTATAACATCTATATTGTACTATTTAGTAGCTTGGCCCGTAGTTGTACTTGGCTTATTTGCTCCAATACATGCATATTTTGATATATTCGCAGGAGCTATGCAAGCATTAATTTTTACAATGCTTAGTATGATATTTGTAAAAAATAAAATATAAATATCAAAAAATATAAATAACTTAATCTTTGGAGGATTTTTATAAAATGAACGAACTTGAATTTTTAAACTTAATATCTAACCCACAAAACCAAGCTATACAATCTGCTGCTATACTTTTATCTATAACTGCTATATCTGCTGTTCTGGCACTTATACCTGCTATTTTCGTAGCTATAGCTCAAGGAAATATAGGTGCTAAAGCAACTGAAGCAGTTGGAAGAAACCCAGAAGCAAGCAAAGAAATTACTTCTACAATGATAGTTTCTTGTGCTATTGCTGAAACTTCTGGTATATATGGTCTTTTAATCGCTCTTATATTGATATTTGTTAACCCATTATTTAACTTATTTATTTCTTTACTGTAAAAAATATAAAAGCAAATATAAAAACAAAAACCTAAATACTTAAAAAGGAGGTTTTTTATGGCATTACTTGTATCAGGTCAAAGTGCGGGACTAATAGACTTTGATATTCAGCTTATTTTTAGCGTTGGATTACAACTTGTAAGTACAGTTTTTCTTATCTTCCTTTTATTTATATTGCTTTACAAACCTGTTTTAGCATTTTTAGATGCAAGAACTAAAAGAATTAAAGATGCTATCGATAATGCGAATGCTTTCAAAAAAGAAGCCGAAGATATGAAAGCTAACTATCAAAACATTCTAAGTGAAGCAAATGAAGAAAGAATAAGAATAACTAATGAAGCTACAAAAAAAGCAAAAGAAATAGAAGAAACAATTCTTCTTGCTGCACAAGAAGAAGCACTACGTATAAAAGAAAATGCACTTAGAGAAATAGAAGTGCAAAAAGAAAAAGCAAGAGTAGAAATGCAATCTCAAATAATAGATATATCGGCAATTATTGCAGGAAAATATGTTGAAAGTAAAATAGACGCTAGTTTGCAAGCAAGACTTCTTGAACAAACAATAGAAGATTTAGGAGATGCAACATGGTTTCAAAATTAAAAGTTTATAGTCGTGCTTTTTTGGAAGTTGCAATAGAGAAAAATCTTGTAAACGAATATGGAGAAGACGCAAGGATTATAATTTCTGTTTTGAAAAATGATGAAAATTTGAAGAAAATTTTGTATCATCCAGATGTTTCTGCTGATAAAAAATTTATAATTCTTAAAAATATTTTTTCTGAAAAAATAAATGACGATTTTTTTGGTCTTATTGACATAATTATCTTAAAAAAGAGAGAAAATAGTTTGGTTTATATACTAGAAGAATTTGTAAACCTGACTCTTGAACATAATAATACTATTGTTGCGAAACTATATACACCATCTGAAATTTCTATTTTACAGCAAGATAAAATAAAAGAAAAAATATCTAAAATTATAAACAAGAATGTACTAATAGACGTTATAATAACACCAGAGCTTATTGCTGGTTTTAAGATAATAGCAGATGGTATTGTTATTGATTCTAGTTTTAAAAAACAAATAGAACAAATAAGAAATTCGATGTATGCTCATCTGGCAAAGGAGGCTTAAATGGAGCTTAGACCCGAAGAAATAAGCCAGGTTATTAAATCTCACATAATGGAATACACAAATAAAGTAGAGCTCGAAGCTGTTGGAACTGTTATTCAGGTTGGAGACGGTATTGCAAGAGTTTATGGACTAAACAATGCAATGAGTGGAGAGTTACTTAGTTTTGAAAACGGTGTTGTTGGTATGGCATTAAATCTTGAAGAAGACAACATTGGTGTTGTTCTTTTGGGTAGCGATGCTGGCATAAAAGAAGGCGATACTGTAAAACTAACTGGAAAAGTTGCAGAAATAGGAGTAGGTGATGCCTTACTAGGTAGAGTTGTAAATGCCTTGGGTGAACCTATAGACGAAAAAGGACCTATTGAAACTACTGCAACAAGACCTATAGAACGAGAAGCACCCGGTGTTATTACAAGGCAAGAAGTAAATATACCTCTTCAAACAGGTATAAAATCTATAGATGCTATGGTTCCTATAGGACGTGGTCAACGTGAGCTAATAATAGGTGATAGACAAACAGGAAAAACAGCTATTTGTATAGATACTATTATCAACCAAAAAGGGCAAGGTATAAACTGTATATATGTTGCAATTGGACAAAAAGCTAGTACAGTTGCACGTATTGTGAAATCGCTAGAAGAAGCTGGAGCTATGGAATATACTACAATAGTTGTAGCTAGTGCAAGTGAAGTTGCACCACTACAATATCTTGCTCCATATTCCGGTGTTGCAATTGCGGAACATTGGTTGTACGAAGGAAGTAAATTTGGTAAAGACTGTTTAATAGTTTACGACGATTTAAGTAAACATGCAGTTGCATACCGTGCATTGTCTCTATTACTTCGTAGACCTCCAGGACGTGAGGCATATCCTGGAGATGTTTTTTACCTTCACTCTAGATTGTTGGAACGTGCCGTAAAACTAAACCCAGAATTTGGAGGAGGTTCTATTACAGCATTACCAGTAATAGAAACACAAGCTGGAGATGTTTCTGCATATATACCAACAAATGTTATATCTATAACAGACGGGCAAATATTTTTAGAAGCAAGTTTATTCAACTCTGGTGTTAGACCAGCTATAAACCCAGGTTTGTCTGTTTCTCGTGTTGGTGGTAGTGCACAAATAAAGGCAATGAAAAAGATATCTGGCCCTATTCGTATAGAGCTTGCTCAATATAGAGAGCTTGCTGCTTTTGCACAATTCGGTTCAGATTTGGATAAAGCAACGCTTGAAAGATTAGAGCATGGTAAACGTATAGTTGAAATGTTGAAACAAGGACAATTCAAACCTTTAAGTGTGGCACAAGAAGTTATAACACTTTTTGCTACAACTAAAGGATATTTAAAGGATGTTGAAGTAAGCCGAGTTGTAGAATTTGAAACAGCTTTACTTGACTACTTAGAAAATAATAGTTTTGTAATAACAGGTCTTGAAAGTGTTGCAACAAACGAACAATTTGTAAAAGTATTTAAAAATGGAAGTATACCAAAATTAGAAAAAATTGATGTAGATATTTCTAATTTACCAAAAGATTTTACATCCGAAGTGCAGGACAAAATTTCAAAAATTTTAGAAGAAGCTATAAAAGAAGAAATTTCTAAAGATGCTCTTTCAAAACTTGTAATAGATTTAATGAAAATTTTTGAAGAAGAGTCCAAAAAAAGTGCAGATATATCTAAAAGAGAACTATTTATGTCTTACGCTGCTTTAATAATAAATATTGTAAACACAGCCGAGTTTGATAATTCATCAAAAAATGTTATTTTAGAAAATCTTAAATCTTTAAAGATAAATAGTGTAATATCTTCTGAAAGTAAAGATTTCTTACTGGCAACTATTGCAACGTTACAATGTATTATTACTCTTCTTGTAGCAAATGTTTTAGTATCTGACAAAGAAAAAGATATTAAAAAATTAGCTTTAAAGGCTATAGATATATTGCAAAATGAATCAGAAGAAATTTTAGAAATTTCTATTCATTCGGATATTTTAGATTTCAAGCAAACAGCTTGGAAATAGGAGGTAAAATATTATGCCGTCCATGATAGATATTAAAAGCCGTATGAAAAGTATAAAAGGTACGCAGCAAATGACAAAAGCGATGAATTTGGTTGCAAGTTCAAAACTTGGTCGTGCAAAGCAAAAGCTTTTTAGCAGTCGTCCTTTTACTAAAGAGAGTCAGCGAATCATTTCTAATATACTAGATATACTAGAAATTTCAGAAGAAAAAACAGAACATCCTTTTTTTGTTAATAAAAAAGGGAAATCACTATTTATTATAATCACAAGTGATAGAGGTTTATGTGGCGGTTATAATACAAATGCAATAAAAGAAGTAGAAGAAGCAATATATGAAAATACTGAAAATAATCAAAATGCTATACTCTATACAATTGGGAAAAGATGTAGTGATTATTTTATAAAAAGAGGTAGAAATATACTTGTCTCTACTGTAGGTATTTCCGAACAACCAACATATTATGATGCAAAAATAATATCCGATAAAATAACAAAAGAATTTTTGTCTGGAAATATTTCTTCTGTTTTTATAACGTATACTTATTTTGAATCTATTATTTCTCATAAGCCTATTGTAGAACGTATTTTACCAATAGACCCGAAAGATTTAATACTCGAAGATAATGATAGTAAAGGTAAAGATTTAACAATATATGAACCTGGAATAAAAGAATTGCTTGAATTTTTATTACCAAAGTATATTACAACTAAAATATATGATTCTCTCGTAGAAAGTGCAACTTGTGAACAAGGTGCAAGAATGACAAGTATGGATAGTGCAACAAAAAATGCAAAAGAAGCACTTGCAAATATGAACCTAATATATAATAGAGCAAGACAGTCTGCAATTACACAAGAAATATCAGAAATTGTTGGTGGTGCAAACGCAATACAACAAGGCTAATACTATGTTTAAAAACAAAAGAAATTGAAAGTAAGATTCTTTCAATTTCTTTTATTAAATTTGCAAAAACTACAAAATAAAATATTTATATTTTATTTTAAATTGGAGGTATCAATGTCATTAAATAAAGGAACCTTGGTACAAGTTATAGGTGCTGTTGTTGACGTAAAGTTTACAAATACAATTCCTGCCTTAAACAATGCTATTATTATAAATACTGGTAAAGAAGATGATAATACCTTGGTTTGTGAGGTAAGTAAACATATGGGTGGCGACATTGTTCGTTGTATAGCCATGAGTGGTACAGATGGACTAAAACGAGGAATGGAAGCCATTGATACAGGTGCACCTATAAGCGTACCTGTTGGTAATGAAACACTTGGTCGTATTTTTAACGTTCTTGGAAACGTAATAGATGGAAAAGAAGAACCTAAAAATGTAGAACGTTGGAGTATTCATAGAGAAGCTCCTGCTTTTGCAGACCAAACAACTACAGCAGAAATTTTAGAAACTGGTATAAAAGCAATAGACTTACTTTGCCCTTATGCAAAAGGTGGTAAAATAGGTCTTTTTGGTGGTGCAGGTGTAGGAAAAACAGTTCTTATAATGGAACTTATTACAAATATAGCTACTGAACATGGTGGCTTCTCTGTTTTTGCAGGAGTTGGAGAGCGTACTCGTGAAGGTAATGACCTTTACCACGAAATGATGGAAACAGGAGCCATAAATAAAACAGCTCTTGTTTTTGGGCAAATGAATGAACCTCCAGGAGCACGTATGCGTGTTGCTTTAACAGGCCTTACAATGGCAGAATATTTTCGTGATATAGATGGGCAAGACGTTTTACTTTTTGTAGATAATATTTTTAGATTTACTCAGGCAGGTAGTGAAGTTTCTGCACTTCTTGGACGTATGCCAAGTGCTGTAGGTTATCAACCAACGCTTGCAACTGAAATGGGTAAATTACAAGAACGTATCACATCTACAAGAAATGGTTCTATTACATCTATACAAGCTGTATACGTACCTGCAGACGACCTTACAGACCCAGCCCCTGCTACAACATTTAGCCATTTAGATGCTACGACTGTTTTATCTCGTGCTATTACAGAACTTGGTATATATCCTGCTATAGACCCTCTAGATTCTACATCTCGTATGTCAGACCCTCTTATAATTGGTGAGGAACATTACAATGTTGCAAGACAAGTACAGGCTATATTACAAAGGTACAAAGAATTACAAGATATTATTGCTATTTTAGGTATGGATGAACTTAGTGATGAAGATAAATTATTGGTACAACGTGCCAGAAAAATACAACGTTTCCTTTCTCAGCCTTTCCATGTTGCAGAAAAATTTACTGGGATTTCTGGTAAATATGTACCTGTAAAAGAAACTGTTCGTAGTTTCAAGGAAATATTAGAAGGAAATCATGACGATATTCCAGAACCTTTCTTTTTAAACTGTGGTACTATAGAAGAAGTTAGAGCTAAAAAAGAAGCTGCTGAAAGTTAAGAGGTATATTATGATACTTTCTATTCTTACACCTGTAAGAAATTTTTATACTGGTGAAATTAAATCTGTTTCTTTAGAAACAAAAGATGGAAAATTAGTAATACAGCCTAGATATGCTCCTTTTGTTTGTTCTCTTGTAGATGGTATTGCAACTATAACTACGGCATCTGATGAAAAAATAGTTGCATCTATAATGAGTGGTTTTGCTGAAGTAATAAATGATAAAGTAACAATACTTACAGATAGTGCGGAATTGCCAGATGATGTAGATGACAATAGAGCCGTTTTAGCTAAAGAAAGAGCAAAACAACGCTTATTAGCTGTAAAAAATGAAGAAGAAATAGACAGAGAAAGAGCACTTAAAGCACTTACTAGAGCAGAAATTAGAATTAAGTTAAAACTCTTAAACAAGAAATAAAAAAATAACTACAACCAGCATAGCTGATTGTAGTTATTTTTATGTAATTGTTTTATTTCAATTCACTTAATAAACTAGCTTTTTTCTTATTTCTCTCATATATTATGCCTAAAATCTGTATGGATATCAGTGGTGCAACAGATATAAAAGCAACTATACCAAAACCATTTATAAGTATAGATTGTCCATATGGATAATTATTCATTGCAACTCCCTGTGCAACACCAAGAGTAAGAGGAGTAAAAAATGCAGAAGATAAAGCACCGCCAGCCACTCCACCCGAATCAAAAGCGAGACTAACGAACATTGTTTTTGTGTATTTCATTAATATTAATGCTACAATATACAATGGTATTAGATAAATTAAAATGTTTGTTTGCGTCAAAACTTTTATTATAAAAATAACGGATATAAGTCCTATTCCAAAAGAAAGGGAAAGTCTTGTTTTAATACTTTTTATATTTGTCATTTGTTCTAGTTCATTTCCAAGAACTGCAACAGCAGGTTCTGTAAGAGTTATGGAGAAACCGAGTATAAAACATACTAAAACAAGTATCCATCTAAACCATTGCGGACTATTTGGGTCTAAAAAAACTTCTCCCATATGCTGTGCTGTAAAAGCAAATCCAAAGTCTATACTAGATAGAAAAATCAAAAGACCTAAAAATGTTGGTATTATACCTAACATTATACTTTTTAAATTTTTACGGTTAAGTTTTATTATTAATATCTGGAATGGTAAAAAAGCAATTACTAATGGCAAAACAGATAAGGCAACATCAACGATATTATTAAAAAGTATATATAAAAAATCAGAAGAAACATCGCCTGGAGCATATATATTTGGTTCTGGAATGAAACCATTTATTTGATAAATTATCGCACCATATAAAAATACAGATAATATTGGTCCAACAGAAGAAATTCCTATTAATCCAAAGCTTTCATCTTCCCCACTATTTGTTTTTCTCATAATATTTGCTACACCTAGCCCTATTGCTAAAACAAAAGGTACAGACATATCTCCCGTACTAGAGCCAGAGGCATCGAAAGCAAGTGGAACAAATTCCATAGGTACAAAAAAAGCAAGTACAAATATTAAAATATAGCTTATTGCAAATATTATTTTAATGTTCATTTTCTTTACAATACGATATAGAGCAAAGGCAACAAGTATACCATTACCAAAACCAACAACCCATATAAAAACCATTGGGTGTACAATATCTAATATTAAATTAGTTTGTCTTGAAAGTACAGCTATAGCAGGTTCTGCAACTGTTGCAATTGTTCCAAATAAAAGTCCAAATAGTACAATAAAATATACTTTTTCAAACTTCATTAAAGCAACTCCCATTTCTTTACCTATGGGAAGTATACTTTTTTCAAGTCCTAGCATAAAAATAGACTGTCCTAAAATAACACCTGCATAGCCTATGATGAGCCTTATATAATCAAGATAAGTTGGCATAGGTGCAATAAAAATAGTTATTAGTATAATTAAAGCAGTAAGTGGAAGGGCAGTTAAAAAAGTTTCTTTTGTTATTTCTAGTAATCTTTTCAAGATTATCGCTCCTTAATAAATATAGTAGATATACAGCAAAATTTACAATATAACTAAAAATCAGAAATATAGATAAATACGGACATAAATTTAATCCACAGTATCCTTACATATTATCACAAAATATACTGAAAAACAATAAATCAAAGAAATTATATATAAAGTCTCTTTAAAACTTTTACCATTTATGAAACAAATTATAACTTGAACACGAATAATTTGGATGCTACAATATTTGTAATTGTAAACCATATTTACAATTACAAATATGTTAATACATAATCTGTACAAATGAAAGAAGGAGAATATGATTGGCTTAAAATTAAAAATAATTGAAAAAGAAATGTAGATGATAATTTTCAAAAAGATATTATATGCGGAACTAGCTTTCCTATAATTACAACAGTTTATGTATCACTTTACGTGAGTCGAGAAAATTTGTTATTCTAAATATTTGGAGATGAACATTACTATGGTTTCTTTGCTTATTAATTTTCTTGAATTCGACCTTCACTTGTTTTGATACATGACCAATAGATTCAATCCATTTATAACAAGAGTCAATGTTAATTAAGAATAACAATTTATAATATTTTAAATATTTGAAAGAGATAAAAGATAAAATGAGAGCAGTTATAATAGCAGCTGGTAAAATTGATAATTATAATTATATAAAATCTTTTATAAACAAAACTGATTTTGTAATCTGTGCAGATGGTGGTTATAATCATGCTGAAAAAATGGGTATTAATCCTCATATATTAATTGGAGATTTTGATTCTATAAAAAATAAAAATAGCATACAACCAAATACAAAAATATTAGAATATCCATCAAATAAAGATTTTACAGATACAGAATTATCGATAAATTATGCTATAGAAAATAATTATAAAGAAATATTACTACTTGCAGGAATAGGAAATAGAATAGATCATACTTTAGCTAATATACTACTTCTATCTAAATTTAAAAATGTAACAATAATAAATGAAAATAATAAAATATATACAGGTAATGACATAACATTAAAAGAACAGAAAGGGACTATAGTGTCCTTAATCCCTATTAGCTATTGTAGCGGTATTTTTTCAGTAAATTTGCATTATGAACTAAACAATTTTAGTATGGAAGTAGGAAATACAATAGGAATATCTAATGTAATGACAAACGACATAGCAAATATAAAAATAAAAAATGGTATTTTGTTTGTAATTGTATCTAAAGATTAACAAAATAATACGAAAAATTTCTCTCCCACCTTTTTAGGTGGGACTTATATTATATAAAAAATAAAGCTATAAGTTCTGTAAGTAAAAATGCTTCGTATATAGTTATAAGAAATGATAAACATAAACATATTAAAAGTGATAATACATATTCTAGCTTTTGTTTTTTTTGCAAGAATTTTAACATACTTATATTTATAAAAAAATACATAAATATTCGTAAAATATTTTGCGAAAAAAATAATATAAAACTATAAAATATTCCAATAAATCCAAAATACAAAAAAAATCCGAAAATTGCAAAACCAAAACTAGAACCACGAAATATTATAAAAATAATATTTAGATAAAAAAATTTTGTAAAACCCAATACCCACATGATTATTATAGAGCTTATACCTATTAAAAAACTTCTAAAAATAAAAGATTGTCTGTCAATTATAGTAAAAATAGATAAATCATTTATGTAATCGTAAAAAATATAAGATGTATTTATATTTGCAAAAATACTACCGAAAATTATACCAATAATTAAAAAAAACGATATGAAAATAATAGAACCTTTTATTGTAAATATAAAATTTGATAATTTTTTTATTTTTTTATTTAAAAAAAATGAAGAAAAAAATTTATTTTTCATATTTTTTGTAAACCTCGCTTATCGTATAAAAATCCCCAATTAGCAAATGCTAAAGGGGGATTTTTATTTTTAATTTATTGTACTTGATCATGAAGTGTAAGCTCCACTGCGTTTGTAAGTATATCGGTGTAACTATAAGAAACCGTTCGGTTGTTTATATTCTTCCCTTCATTAAGCTGTATCGTGAAAATACTAGGATAGACATTTGCTATTACACCTTCATTTATAACAGATTTATTATGTCTTTTTTTCGACTCTAATCTTACACGATTACCAACTTGGTTAGATATATATTGTTTAATTTGTAACAACTCTTTTTTTTCCATTTTTACCACCTCGCAGATAGATTTATTGGATACATAGTTTCTTTTATGAAAAATCTAAAAATTACCCAACATCATTATACCATAAATTTTATACATCGTCAAATTTTAGATGAGAAAAATTTTTAATATTGAAATTTTGTGTTTTTATATTATTTACAAATTTATATTTAATATGCCCTAAGTATTATATTTTGTTATTATTAAAAAAAAAAATGCATATTAATGAGTAATAAAATTTGTAATTTAATTTATAATAAACACAAGGAGACAATTTGTTTTTATGGTATTAGAAATAGTAAAGTCATTTAATCTAGAACCTGTATCTTTCAAAAAACATAAGTCTTATTTTTTATGTAACACAAAAAATAAGACTTATGTTTTAAAAAAAGTAGATTATGGATATAAAGATATAATTTTAGCAAACAATATAAAAAGTTTTTTAGTAAAAAATAATTTTGAAAATATAGATGTTTTTTATAAAAATTATAAAAATATGCCATATCAAACTTATAATGAAAATAATTATATACTAACAGATTTGATAGAAGATGAATGCATTAATTATAACAATGAAAAAATATTTTTAGAATTTATACAAACTTTGTCAAAAATGAATAATAAATTGAAAAAAACATATCTTACAAGCAAAAGTTCGGAATGCTTAATTTTAAATTATTCAAATTCTTTAAAAAGAATTGTACAAATAAAAAAATATATACATAAACAGTCAAAAATTTCTGAATTTGATGTACTATTTTTAAAAAAAAATAATGAATACATTGAAGAAATACAAAATACAATAGAGTTTTTACAAAATACCACTTATGAAAAACATAAAAAAATAGCTATAGAAAATAAATCTATAAGCCATAATAATTTAAAAAAAGAGTTTATTATACATAGTCAAAACAAAATATACATTACATCTTTTTTTGAAACTACAAATAATTATCATTTTACAGACCTTGTATCTGCTATACTTAGCTATGTAGATAATTGTAAAAATCCAATATCTATAAGTAAGATATTAGATATTTATATAAAACACAACAATTTGGAAAATGAAGAGATAAAAATTATATACGCTATGCTTAATTACCCATATAAATTTATAAAAATTTGCAATAAATTTTATTCAAAAAAGATGAATTATGTACCTAATTATATTTTGAATAAATTTCAAAAAACAATAGAGAGAAAAGAATTTTTAAAAAATTATATAAAAAAAATTGAATAGATATTAGACATGTCCAATAACTAACAAAATAAATAAAAATATTCGATAGAAAGAGAAAAAGGATATTAAAATAAATGATATTAATAAATAACGAGGA
>WRGD01000143.1 GCA_009787355.1 Defluviitaleaceae bacterium
GTTTGATTTAGTTTGATTTAGTTTGATTTAGTTTGATTTAGTTTGATTTAGTTTGATTTAGTTTGATTTAGTTTGATTTAGTTTGATTTAGTTTGATAACTTCTATTTTACCATGTAGAGAGAAATTTGTCAATGAAAAATACATTAGTGATATTTTTCAATTGAAGATTTTTTATTAGATGGATTACCCGAAAAAAATTTAGTTTTAAAATTTCAAAATAGGTCTACATTATTTAAATATTACATATATTAAAATAAACAATAGAAATAATAATACGTGCCGACCCTATTCGGTAAAATATTATTCCCTACTTTACAAAGTAAAGTATACTATAGGAGGTTTTGATTTAATGGAAAGCTTTGATATCTATAAAGATATAGCAGAAAGAACACAAGGCGATATATACATTGGTGTAGTTGGTCCTGTTCGTACAGGAAAATCTACTTTTATAAAAAGATTTATGGATGAATTAGTTATTCCGAATATTGAAAATACATACAACAAAGAGAGGGCAAAAGATGAGCTTCCACAAAGTGCAAGTGGAAATACAATAATGACAACAGAGCCGAAATTCGTACCTGCAGAAGCAATAGAAATAAATTTAGAAAAAAGTGTTAATTTCAGAGTAAGACTTATAGACTGTGTAGGCTATCTTGTAAAAGGTGCAAATGGTCATTTAGATGGAGATACACCACGTATGATAAATACGCCTTGGTCTGAAGAAAAAATCCCATTTTCCGAAGCAGCTGAAATAGGTACACAAAAAGTAATAAATGACCATTCTACAATAGGTATAGTAATAACAACGGATGGAAGCATAACAGATATAAATAGAGAAGACTACATAGAACCAGAAGAAAGAGTTATAAATGAACTGAAAGAATTGGGAAAACCATTTGTTGTTCTTTTAAATAGTGCAAAACCATTTGCACCAGAAACAGAAGAGTTGAAATTTAGTCTTTCTGAAAAATATGGAGTGAGTGTAATACCTGTAAATTGCTTTCAATTAAAAAGAGATGATATTAATAGTATAATGGAAAAAATTTTATATGAATTTCCTATAAAAGAATTAAAAATACATTTGCCAAAATGGATAGAAACTCTACCACAGGCACATTGGTTAAAACAAAGTATGATTTCTTCTGTAAAAAGTATTTTATCGGAGGGAACAAATAGATTAAGAGAATTAAAAAATAATGTAAATATTTTTGAAGATAATGAACACATAAAAAAAGCGTACATAGATAGCATATCATTAGGAGAAGGTGCAGCTAGAATAGAAGTTAACTTGATAGAAAGTTTGTTCTACAAAGTAATATCTGAAACTACAGCAATGGATATAGATAGCGACTATAAATTAATATCTACTATAAAAGTGCTAGCAGAAGCAAAAAGAGAATTTGATAAAGTAAAATATGCATTAGAAGAAGTAAAACAAAAAGGTTATGGAATTGTAACACCAGCAGCCGAAGAAATGCGAATAGAAAAACCTGTACTAGTAAGACATGGTGCAAAATATGCAGTAAAAATAAAAGCTACGGCACCAAGTGTACACCTAATAAAAGCTGATATAGAAACAGAATTAAGCCCAATGGCAGGCGATGAGGAAGAAGCATTAGACTATATAAATTATATAAAAAATCAAATGGAAGAAGAACCAGAAAAAGTATGGCAAATAAATATGCTTGGCAGAAGTATGCAGGAAGTTGTACGAGATGGACTAAAAAAGAAATTATATCATATGCCAGAAGATGCACAGATGAAGTTTCAAGATACATTGCAAAGAATAATAAACGAGGGTAGTGGAGGGCTTATTTGTATAATATTGTAGTATAAATAATAAAAACACTCATTAGTATTTTAGCTAATGAGTGTTTTATAGGTTATAACCACATAAACATTGTATGAAGAAAAGTCATATGAAATGTTTTATAGTTACTTGATATTAATATTTAATCTCTATAACTTACTAATCAAATGTTACTCTAGAAAATATTGGAGTAGCGTTTATATTTACAAATAAGTTGTTAATACCATTTGTACCTATAGCAAATGTCGGGTAGAATGTACTTACTTTTGGTGCTTCATCTACTATTATTTGCACTATCTCACTATATAATTCTGTTCTTCTTGCCATATCTACTTCCATTCTTGCTTCTTCTAATAATCTATCTACAGTAGAATTTGTGAAAAATGTTCTATTTCCAGAAACTCCGTGAAGAGTAGAATGAAACAATGGGAAAACTCCATAATCTGCATCAGCTGTAACAACAGTCCATCCAAGAATAAATATTTCATGGTTACCAACAGCTGTATAATCTAAGAATGCACCCCATTCCATTTCATTTATATTTGCTGTTATTCCTATCTCTGCAAGATTTGCTTGTAATATTTGTGCTGTTAGGCTTTCTTCTAATGGTCTACCTGCACCAACTGCTATATTTGTAGTAAAGCCATCAGGAAAACCAGCTTCTGCAAGTAGATTTCTTGCTTCTTCTACAGTACCAGTAAGAGGTACTATTCCTTGTGGAGCGCCTGCAACAGTAGGAGGAAGAGGACCTACAGCTGGGATACCCATACCAGCTATACCATGTACAATGGCATCTAAATCTACAACCATTGCTATTGCACGTCTTACACGAACATCATCAAAAGGAGGTGTCTGAGTATTAAAACCAATATAATTCTGTCTAGTAGATGGAACTTCTATTAATGTTAAATTTGGATTTTCTCTTATTTCCTGTGCATCAATAGCAGAAGCTATTATTGCATTTGCCTCACCAGTTATAAGCATATTTACACGTTGTGATGATTCTGGGATTACTCTAAATGTAAGTGTTTCTATTTGAGGTAAATCACCCCAATAACTATCATTTCGTACCATTACAATTTCTTGACCATGTATTCTACTGGAAAAACTGAATGGACCAGTACCTATAGGAAGTTCATCTACAGAAATATCACTATCTAAGGAGTTAGGACTAATTATAAATCCTGCAGGATGCGATAAATGAGATGGCAATGGAGAAAATGGAAATAGTGTAGTAATGCGTACAGTATATTCATCTACTATTATAACATCTTCTATCATTTCCAATATAAAACGCCTCGGAGATGCTGTATTTTCTAAAATTCTATTTAAAGAACGGTAAACAGCATATGAATTGAAATAAGTACCATCGTGAAAATATACACCAGAACGAAGGTTAAATTCCCATACTGTAGGCTCAACTAAACTAAAATTTTCTGCAAGTGATGGTACCAAATCTCCATTTTCATCGAAAGCTGTCAGTGCTTCGAAAATTTGATACTGTACTTCACTAGAAATAGTGTCATTGGAAGCGTGTGGGTCTAAAGATGGAGGATTTTGCCATTGAGCAAAAACTACATCACGACTTTCGGTAGATACTGAAGGTGGCATGACTGCAGGTTGATTTACTCCAGAATTTGCATTATTATTAGCTGGTGTGCCACAAGCTATAAAAAATAGTGACACAGCTGAAAAAATTGTTGTTTTTAAATTTATTTTCATGAGATACCTCTAATTTTTTATATTAATAAACTCACGATTAAAAATTTTATATATTTCTAATCGTGAGTTATTATTTTTATTTGATTTTTTGATAAGTTTATTTGAATGTTCTTCTCGATAAAAACTATCGTCTAATATAAACTCCTCTAAAATGTGGAGTATTTGCAAAATCTGTTAAAAGACCGCCAATACCATTAGAAAATATTAATTGTTCTGCATAATTTATCGGTATTAAAGGGACTTCTTGATTTATTATTTCTACTATTTCGGAATATATTGCATATCTTTCTTGTCCGCTTGTGGAAGACCTACCAGCTTCTAGTAAATAGTCCACTCTCGGGTTACTATAAAAAAATCTATTTCCTGCACTACCGTGTTGAGATGTGTGAAGTAATGGGAAAAGAGCATAATCTGCATCTCCTGTTACTGTAACCCAACCTAATATAAACATATCATGTAAACCTTCTGCAGTATGCTCTAGGTATGCACCCCATTCTAAAGAACTAACATTTACCGTTATTCCTATTTCTGCAAGTGCTGCTTGTACAAATACACCTATCATACCCCTTACAGAGTTACCATCATTATACCAAAAGTTAAGTGTAAAACCATTTGGAAATCCTGCCTGTGCAAGCAACTCACGAGCAGCATCTGGGTCGTATGGTAAAAACTCTGGGTCCTGTGGTGCAAATGCAACCATAGGTGCTACCATACCATCTGCTGGTATTCCTATACCTTGTAAAATATGGTCTACTATATCTGCTCTGTTTATAGCCATTGCAATTGCTTGACGCACTAAATGATTGCTAAGATATGGATGGTCTGGGTTAGTATTAAAACCAATATAATTCAAACTTGTAGTTTGTACAAATGTAACATCTAACTGAGGGGTCGCAAGTGCTACATCTAAATCTGTAACTTGACCCGGTATTGCTTGTGCTTCACCTGTTTCTACCATTGCAAATCTTGTGCTTGGCTCTGGTACAACTAAAAATTCTAATGTAGAAGGAAGTGCTAGTTCTCCCCAGTAATTTTCGTTTCTTTCAAAAACAATATTATTTCCATGACTTCTAGATGCTAGCCTAAATGGGCCTGTACCTTGTGGATTGTCTGCAACTAATCTACCACCATTTGCTTCTTCTTCTATTGCTAGTGGTGATACTATAAAGCCAATTCTATGAGCTAGATGCCCGGGTAAAGGTGCGAAAGGAAAACGTGTTGTAATATGTAGAGTATATTCGTCTACAGCAACCGCACTTTCTATCATTTCTACAACGAAAAATGCAGGGATAGTATGATTTTCTATGTCTAAAGAACGATTTATAGATAGAGCAGCAGCTTCTGCATTTAAATATGCACCATCATGAAAATATATACCTTGCCTTATATTAAAATACCAGGTATATTCATCAATTTGTCCAAAACTTTCTGCAAGCCAAGGAACTAAAGAAACATGGTCTACATTTGGATCGAATCTTACAAGTCCTTCAAACATTTGAGTTGTTGCATCTGTACTTGCAGAATCATTAGAAGCTATGGGATCTAAACTAACTGGGTCTGATAATGTTGCCCAAACGATATGGTCTCCGTTTGAAATGTTATTACTATCTCCCTCCCCTACAATTTGCGTTGGCTCTCCGCTAGGCTGTGGTGGCTGTGTTCCTGTTTCTGGTGCAGTACCACAAGCTACCAAAAAAGCAAATGACGAAATACTTAATGCTTTGAAAAATTTACTCATATATAACCTCCTATTTTTATCTTGAAAACTAAAATTGATAATATTTTTGATACTGTTATTTTGACTAGTTATGGATGTCAATATTTTACTAGTCTCAATTTGAGTTTACCTACTATACTATTATTTTGCTACCTTTGTCAAGATGAAATTTCCAAAATACATATTTTTATATATTTTCCATAAAATATTTACACATATTTTCAATAGTTTATAAGTTTTTCAGTTTTTTTATTATCCTATATCCATTTAGATTGTGCATTCCACATATCTGAATATTTATTACTATGTGATAATAATTCATTATGTGTTCCTATATCTACTATCTTTCCACTATCTACAACTATTATTCTATCTGCTAATTTTACAGAACCAAGGCGATGAGTTACAATAATTGCACATTTGTTAGTAGTGATAGCTTTAAATTGATTATATATTCTCTCTTCTTCTATAGGGTCAATTGCAGAAGTAGGTTCATCAAGCACAATAAATTCATTTATACGATAAAGCCCTCTAGCTATTGCAACTCGTTGCCATTGACCACCAGACAAATCTATACCACCAAATTCCGTCGACAACATTGTATTTAATGTAATATTATCGTTAAAACCTGACTCCTGTAAAACCGAATTAATTTTATTTTCATTTAATTTTTCCGAAGTATCACTTATCATAACATTTTCTGACAATGTCATTTTGTAACGCTGATAATTTTGAAAAACTGCAGATGTATTTTTAAAAATAGAATTAGGATGTATTTTTTTAGTATCAAGACCACCAATTTCAACTGTACCACTATCAGGAATATATAATCCTATAAGTAATTTAACCAAAGTAGATTTACCTGCCCCGTTTTCACCTACAATTGCGATGGTTTCTCCATTATTAATTTTAAGACTAACATTACTTATTGATTTATTCTCACTATTGGGATAAGTAAAGCTAATATTTTTTGCTACAATACCTTTAGTAAAATCAGGCACTTCATTTTCACCATCTACTTCTTCCATATCCATTATACGATAATAATTTATAATTTGCCCTAAAATTTCACTTCCATTACTAATATGCTCATTAATAACTTCATTCATTAAAGAAAAAATTTGTGATAGTGCTGCTAAAATAGCTGCAAAAGCTCCGACGCTAATATCACCTGTTATTGTAGCATTAAATAATATAAAAATTGATACTCCGAATCCAATAAAAGATGAAATATTGAGAAGTAATTTAAATTTAATAGCTTTAACCTCAACTTTCCATGTTTTTTTAGTTAAAAGCATCAATGTATCTATAAATAAAGAATGAAAAAAAGAATATGCTCCAAGCATCCTTGTTTCTTTAAAAAATTGTCTACTTACAATAGTTTTGCTGTAGTAATCGAATTTTCTACGCAAAGGTGCAAGTTCATTATGCAAATTTGAAAATATTTTTACCTGTAACAACTGCCCCAAAATTGCAGGGATAAATGATATTAAAATAATAAAAATAAGAGATGGAGAGAGTGTAAACAAATAAATAGATATTGATATAAAAAACACTAAATAATAAGTAAAAATACGTAAACTATTTGAAGAAAAATAACCTAGACTTTCATACTCTATACATATTTTTGTTTTATCTATATTATCTAAAAATTTTACATCTTCAAAATTCTTTGCTGATATACGACTAAGTTTAAGCATAAGTTCTGACATAAATATTCCTACATTTTTATAAGAATTATATCCAAGCAAATAATTTTGAGTTGTATTTAATATTTGTTGTAAAATAATTATACTTACCATAATACCTAAAGCAATAGAAACTTGCCAAAAACCCAAATATCCTATACTTGCACTAACAATAGAATCAAATAAATATCTAGTTGAAATAATTCCCATCGTAATAGATAATGCACCAAGTATAGTAACAAAATGTTCTAATACAGCCAACCACTTTGAAGTTTTTATGTACCCCATACAAACTCTATAAATTATAAAAGGAATACTGTATCTTAGATTAGAGTTAAATATTTTTTTCATTATACCAATTCCTTTGAGATTCAAACATTTTATAATAAATACCCTGTTCACTCATCAATTCTTTATGACTGCCTTTTTCTACAATATTACCACTATCTATTACAAAAATTTCATCTGCGAACTTTGTAGAACCTAAACGATGACTAATAAAAATACTTGTTTTCTCCTTCATAAGCTCTTCAAATTCTTCGTACATCTTACTTTCTGAAATAGGGTCTAAAGCCGCTGTAGGTTCATCTAAAATTTTAATTGGTGCAGAACTTATAAAAGAACGAGCAATAGCTACTTTTTGCCACTCTCCTCCAGATAAGTCCACTCCATTACTATTTATTTTCCCAAGAGGAGTATGTATTTCTTTAATCAAATTTGTAATAGTATCAGTGAAACCTATTTTACAAAAAATATCACTAATTTCTTTAGACTCTATTTTTCTTGTAGTATTTCCGAGAGAGATATTATCTAATAGAGAAATTTCATATTTAGCAAAATCTTGATATATTACTGAAAACATCGATTTTAAAGTAGACAGCGGATATTTACGCAATTCTTTACCGTTAATTAAAATTTCACCCTCATATTCTCTATAAAGACCTGTAAGAAGCTTAATAATAGTAGTTTTACCAGAACCGTTGGCACCAACAAAAGCATAATGTTTTCCACTTTCCATTTCAAAAGAAAGATTCTTTAAAATGTATTCTTTTGAAAATCTATATTTAAAACTTACATTATTAAATGATAAATTTTTAAATATTATAGGCTCTAAATCTGGTAAATCAGTTGCTCCATCTTGAAAATTTAGATGCATAAATTTTGTTAAATCATCCAAACCTCTTTTTGAATATGAAATAGTTTTAGAAGCCTCTTGCAATGAACCTCCAAGAGTCGTTGAAATACCTAAAATAGATATAGTAATTCCCATAAACATACCAGAACTTAAATAACCATACATAACAGGATTTATAAGAGTAAAAGAAACTAACAAAGCTATTACCAGCATTGATATTCCAGTAGAACCCATAATTATTTTAGTTTTTCTAGATACTTTTTCCTGTATTTTTCTAGCAATTTCAAAATGTTTATAATGTAATTTTGCAACATACTCGGAATATCCAAAAAGTGTACGTTCATAAGTGGCATCACGGCTAGTTAAAACTTCATCACTATAATAAGTAAATCGATGTTCATAAGGCCATGCTTCCATCCATGCATCATAATTCTTTTTGCCAGCATTAATTGCTATTTTGAATAATAAAAAACTTAACAAAGAAATTAATAATGCTGACCACCAAACATGGGTTACTACAATTCCTAAAATAATTAAAATAGAAATAATACTACGCAAAATAATTTTATAAGAAATAATTCCTCCCATAAGATTTCTAACTATTCCATTTGATACACGTTCAGATAATTCAAAACTTTCACTATCCTCAATATGTTCATATTTAAGATTAGCTCTAATTTTCAAAATCTCTGGTGTAAATTTACGTTCAATTTCAATTCTTATTCGTGATTCAATTAAGCGTGATAAAGTATCTAATATATTAGTTAAATAGATGGAAATAATTAATAGAACTAAGGGTAAATATATACTGTCGATTGGTATTTCATCTGAAAATACCAAAAGTGCTGTATCTAAAAAAAATGCTGTAGTTACAGTAACTAAAAATGTTGGAACAATAGCCTGAAGTATAGACAATAAAATATACATAGATATTAAAAATGGGGCTACTTTAAAAGGTAATCTTAAAATATCTATTCCTTTATATTTACGTTTTTCTAAAAATGGTGTGGAAATATCTTTTTTCAATATTTTAAAAAAATTCATTAATGTTGATAATCCCCCATAAATAATTCTTCGTAAGTAGTTTTTTTATTGCTATATCCACATCTAATACCAAACTCGAAAATTCTTTTACTAGTAGATAAAAGAGGATAATTTAATCTTTGAATATCACCAGTTATTATAACTCTAACAACTTTAATATTCATATTTGGTTTAGTTAATTCAACGTAAAAAACATCTCCATCAATTTTCTTTTTTACTAAGTCAGTAACTTTTTTAATAACATCATAAGAACTATTAAATTCAAAAATTGGTTTTGTAATAGATGTTACTTTATCACAATTTCCCAAAATATCTTTATTAACAAGAAAATGTTGATTATATAAATTAGAAAGACTTTTAGCTAAAACATTTTTATTTACTAAACTATTTTCTTTACCTCCAAAAATCGAATCACAAAATTGTAATGCTTCTGTAATAGAACGCTCAAGTGCTATTTCAGGTAGTATATGACATCCAAATCCATTATAAGCATATTGAGAATAATTATTTCTATTAACAATATAAGTTCTAAAAACAGGAATAGATAAATCATTTGTGTAATCTCTTGTTATAATATCGTATCCCATATCCTTAACTTTTGATACAATTTCTTTAATTTTTTTATTAGCAGAACTCGCATAGTCAACTACTGGTAATACATAAGGATTAGATTGACCTATAGCCCAAGCATCATGCTCTATAACTTCAAAAAGTCCATGTAATATGGCATCCTCTAAAGTCAATCCTGAAGCAACTCCTGTAGAGGAAGTTACAAATAAAGTTCCTTTTAGTTCGACATCAAACATAAAAGTTAAAAATGCAGGCAATAATTTCTTAGTATTATCAGTTAAAGATATACCAGCAACCCAATCTATTTCACTATTTTCATCGAAATCATCAAAAGAAGTTTTTTTATTCATAATTGTTTTAGATAAATGTGGCATATCTATAGCAAATTTTTTAACATCACAATATTTAGCCGAAATAATAGGTATATTTCCTGTATACTGACGACTGATATGTTCGAATAATTCAAAAGCCGCAGAAAAATAAGCTTGAGTTTCTGTAACTCCTTTTCCAGCTGCTGTATCTTTCTTTAAAATGTAAGGAAAAGTTTCATCATTCATTTGTTCAAAATAAGCTAAATAAGATGGAGCTATATCATTAAAAGGATTTTCAATATTAGGTTTAATATTTATTTTAGATTTTAACTTATCAAGCTCAACATCAATTAAATTTTTAGTCTCATCTTCAGTCTTTGAGCGAAGCCCACCAGTTTTATATTTAATTATATCTTGTTTTAATTTGTTATCATCAACGTCATCTTTAAATGAAAATGTTGAGCCTACTTTAAGATAATTTTTATTTATACCATTACAAAATTCACAATAAGTAGTAGGCAATCTTTCTTCTTTATGTTCGTGTAACGAATATGAATTAAAGAAATATTCACAATTTAAAAACTCTGAAGAATTACCATTAAAAAAGTTCATTAAATCATTATATAGAACATCTACTAAATAAAGTATATTAGATTTTCCAAACTCTTTTGGTACATCGTAAGAATATTTAAGATTTTTTAAATCATTGATTGTTATTTTTTGCCCATTAGGTAAATTAGCATTTATATTTTTAACTTTAGAACTTATTATACATTCCAAACAAGCACTTTTGTTGGGAATAACTAAAGGTCCAAGTGTAATGCCATTCCCGTTAAAATTAATTTTAATAAATGGTTTTTGATATTTATACAATTTTTTGTTTACATCTAGTAAATCAGAATATGTACAACTAGATGGAGCCAAAATAACTATATCAAAATCAGCTATAACATCTTTTTCTAAGAAATGATTAAGTGTAAAACGAGTACACTCTGTAAATACTTCACTTATTAATCCTTCACCTATTATTAAAATATTAGGCTTTTTCTTAATTTGAAATTTATGATTTGATTTTTCTATAATTCCTTCTTCTAAAATAGTTTCCAAAAAAAATCTAACATCTTTCTCTAAATACTTATCATTGAATTTTTTTTCAATTTCAGCAAAAGTATTTTTTCCATTAATTTCTACCAATACTTCTTTTAATACATTAGGGTCGCAATTGAATATTTTAATTTCACTTGAAGAAAAAGAACAAATAACTCTTTCGCTATCGTATTGATAGCTACATATTTTATTTATTAAAGGTATTTCATCTAATTCGTATTTCATATTTCCTCCATTCATTATTATATAAAAGCCATTAGGCATATAAATTTTCCTAATGGCTTTTAAAAATTAAGCCTTCTTCTGCTCATTACCATTTGCGGTACCACCAAAAGGCATTGCTACTTGCTCTTTAGCTTCTTTAATAACTGTTATTTGCATGATATATCCCACCTCCTTTTAATATTAGAGTTGCTCATTCCAGGAATAAAAATATGTAAGCATGAGCAATTTAAATATACCAATATTTTTTATATAAGTCAATATATTTTTTATATATTTTTATATTTTTTTGTAAAAATTATAAACCTAAGATAGCAAGAAACAACTAAAAATATGAAAACAAAAAATACAAAAACTACAATTGACTAAAATAATCAAAGCAAATATAATAACAAGTTATATAGATTTTAATTTTTGCGAAAGGACCAATTTTATGAAAAATAATGTTTCCACAAATGCAGATTCTCATAGGAAAAGAAGACTAAAGGCTATAGCAAACAAACAAGTAATAGTAGGTAGTTCTATAATATTTGCCTTTATTCTTATAGCTATTTTTGCACCTTTAATAGCACCAGAAAATCCACTTCAGATAGCTGTACAACGCAGGTTACAAGGTCCATCTTCTTACAATTTACTTGGTACAGATGAATTGGGACGTGATGTACTTAGTAGGCTTATTTTTGGTACTAGAATATCTCTTGTTGTTGGTGTAATGGCAACTGTTTTTGGAGGAATACTTGGAGTTGCACTAGGTATAATAAGTGGGTATTATGGGGGAAAAACGGACTCTATTATAATGCGTTTTATGGATGTTTTACTTGCTCTACCCGGTATTCTTTTGGCACTTGCTATTGTCGCTGTACTTGGTTCTAGCACCACAAATACTATTATTGCTGTTTCTATTTTTGCTGTTCCCGGATTTGCACGTATTGTGCGTGGTTCTGTATTAAGTGTAAAAAAACTGGAATACATAGAGGCAATCCGTGCTATCGGGGCAGGAGATTTTAGAATAATTACAAAACACATACTTCCAAATGTATTGTCTCCTATAATTGTTCAATCTACGCTTTATGTAGCATCTGCTATTGTTATTGCTGCGTCTCTTTCATTTTTAGGAATGGGTACACAACCACCAACTCCAGAATGGGGTACAATGCTTGCAAACGGAAGAGAATTTTTGCGTCAGGCACCTCACCTTACTATGTATCCCGGTATTATGATTTTATTAGTAGTTTTAGGATTTAATCTTATTGGAGATGGTCTTCGTGATTCTCTGGAAACAAAGAAGTAATATTAAAATTACATGATTATTATAGAAAGAGGTTGAATATGTTAGTTTTTATAGTAAAGAGATTTTTACAAACAATACCAGTTGTTATTGGTGTTACTCTTGCTGTTTTTTTAATGCTTCATTTTATTCCGGGAGACCCTGCACGTATTATGGCAGGTGAAGCAGCTAGTGAAGCACAGTTAGAACAAATGCGTGAAAATTTAGGCTTGAACGACCCCTTATGGGTACAATATGGTAGATATGTATCAAATGCATTACAAGGAGATTTAGGAAGAAGTATAAGAACAAATCGCCCTGTTACAGCCGAAATTTTTGACCAGCGTTTCGGTATTACAGTACAACTTGCAACAGTAGGCACTGCCCTTGCCGTTTTATTTGGGCTTACAGCTGGTATAATTAGTGCTACAAGACGTGGTTCTATTATCGATACTATACTTATGTTAATTGCACTTCTCGGTTTAAGTATGCCAAATTTTTGGCTTGGTATACTTCTTATAAATTTCTTTAGTGTTCAGCTTGGATGGTTTGCAACTGCAGGTTGGGGTACATTTAGGCATATGGTCCTACCAGCACTAACACTTGGAGTAAGTGGTATGGCAATAATAGCAAGAATGACAAGAAGCTCACTTATAGATGTTCTAAATCAAGACTATATTAGAACAGCTTATGCAAAAGGGGTAAAAGAAAGAGTTGTTATTTATAAACACGCCCTTAGAAATGCACTAATACCTGTTATAACAGTTGTCGGACTACAATTTGGTACACTACTTGGAGGGGCTATTATAACAGAATCTGTTTTTGCTATAAATGGAATGGGTAGGCTTATAGTAGATTCTATAAGGGCTCAAGATTTTCCTATGGTACAAGGTACTGTTCTTATCGTATCTCTTGTTTTTGTTGTTGTTAATACTCTTGTCGATATTATATATAGAATGGTAAACAAGCGTATAGACTTAGGATAAGGAGGAAATATAATGGAAGACATTGTTTTAGAAGTAAAAGATTTACGTACCTCTTTTTTTACAGCGGGTGGAGAAGTAAAAGCTGTAAATGGAGTTAGCTTTCAAATAGAAAAAGGTAAAACTTTGGGAATAGTTGGTGAATCTGGTTCTGGAAAAAGTATAACATCTCTTAGCATACTTAGGCTTTTAGATGGTACTTCTGGAAAAACAGTAGGTGGCGAAATATTTTTCAAAGGTGAAGATTTATTAAAAAAGCCAAAAAGACAAATGATGAAAATACGTGGTAACGATATATCTATGATTTTTCAAGAACCTATGACAAGCCTTAATCCTACACTTACTTGTGGAGACCAGATAGCAGAATCTTTTAGAATACACAAGCATTATACAAAAGCCAAAGCGTGGGAATCTGCAGTAGAAATGTTAAAACTTGTAGGTATACCATCACCAGAAAAAAGAGCAAAACAATATCCTTTCGAACTTTCTGGTGGTATGCGTCAACGTGTAATGATTGCCATTGCTCTTAGTTGTTCCCCAGAACTTTTAATTGCAGATGAGCCTACAACTGCACTAGATGTTACAATTCAAGCACAAATTTTGGACTTAATGAAAAAATTACAAAAAGATTTAGGTACTTCTCTTATTATGATAACACATGATTTAGGTGTTGTTGCAGAAATGTGTGATTATGTTGCCGTTATGTATTGTGGTAAAATTGTAGAATATACAGATGTTAGAAGTCTTTTTACATCTCCAAAGCATCCGTACACAATAGGACTTTTAAAATCTATACCAAACCACGAGGAAACAAAAGAAACCCTAGATATTATACCAGGGTCTGTTCCTAGTCCTTTTGATTTGCCAAAAGGTTGTAGTTTTGCTCCACGTTGTCCATATGCAAAAGATATTTGTAATAATGCCATACCAAATTTAAGCGATGAAAATACAGATAGGCTAGTACGTTGCTATATTTATGGTACAGATGAATGGGACAAAACAGAACTACCAGAATCCATGGGAGGTATAAAATGAGCAAAGTCCTATTAGAAGTAAGAGACTTGAAACAGTATTTTCCAATAAGAAAAGGTGTTTTTAACCGTATTAGTGGATATGTAAAAGCTGTAGATGGCATAAGTTTCAAGGTACACGAAGGTGAGACTGTAAGTGTTGTAGGTGAATCTGGTTGTGGAAAATCTACAACTGGTAGAAGTATATTAAGACTTGTAGAGCCTACTTCTGGCGAAGTTATATTCGATGGTGTAAAATTATCTAGTTTAAATAAACAAGAATTGAGAAAAAAAAGAAAAGATATACAAATAATTTTTCAAGACCCATATGCTTCATTAAACCCAAGACAAACAGTATTTGATATTTTAGACGAAGCAATGGGTATACAAGGTATAGGAGAAAAAGGTAATAGAAGAGATAGAATAAAAGAGCTAATGCACACTGTAGGACTTGGAGACCACCAGATAGATTTATACCCACATCAATTTTCAGGTGGACAAAGGCAGCGTATTGGTATTGCTAGAGCACTTAGTGTAAAGCCTAAACTAATAGTTTGCGATGAAGCAGTTTCAGCATTAGATGTTAGTATAAGAGCTCAAGTTCTTAACCTTTTGAAAGATTTGCAAAAAAAGTATCACCTTACTTACTTATTTATTTCTCATGATTTGGGTGTTGTTAGACATATATCGGATAGAATTTTAGTTATGTATCTCGGAAAAATAATGGAAATATCAGAAAAAGAAGCCCTTTTTGAAAACCCCGGTCATCCATATACAAAAGCTCTACTTTCTTCTATACCAAGTACACAAATAGATAACAAAAAAGAAAGAATAATACTAAAAGGAGATGTTCCATCTCCAATAAATCCTCCTACTGGTTGCCCTTTCCACACAAGATGTCCTATTGCTAAAGATATTTGTAGTAAAGATATTCCGAAATTTCACAACTTAGGCACTAATGGAGAAAGTGGATTTAGTGCTTGTCATTTTGTAGAAAATGGGGTTTTACAATATAAAAATTAAATATTGTTTTTTGATGCTTCGGCATCTTTTTTTTGTGTAAAAACCAAAATTCAATAAATATAGTATTGTCGAAATTTTCAAATAGGTGTATAATATTTTTAATCATAATTTATTTGAATTTTAAGAGAGGGATATTAATCATAATGAAAACAAAAAAATTTTTATCATTGCTATTAGTAAGTATTTTTACATTCACAGCTATATCAAATACTACAGCTTTGGCAAATGCAATAAATCCAAATGAAATAACACTAATAGAATCTCCAAATTGGTGGATGCGTCCAATTTTATGGCAAGAAGATTTAGAACAATTTAGAGATGCTGTTTTGCAAAGCCACCCAAGATTTTGGGATGATACAGAAATATTTTTACCAGGTGAATTATTAAATCAGGAAAGTTGGGGTCAAGACATTTGGAATGAACTACAACTTAATTTGCAAATTAGAGAAGATTTTTTAACTGCAATGGATGAGCTTATATCAAATATAAATGTTTTATCAGACTTTGAAATTTTTTCAGAAGCAAGGCGTGCAGCTAATATAATAAGTGATAGCCATTTTACTTTTCAACTTTCAGGTGAAATATATGACACAAGATTTCCATTGGGTCTTCGTTTTCTAGGTGGTGATAACGGTCATTTTTACTTACTTTCTACTACAGAACCTTTTGCACAAGCTTTAAACCATAGGTTGTTATACATAAACGACATACCTATAGACGAAATTATAGAAACTTATAGCAAAATTGGTATGCATGAAAATAGATTTGAAATGAGGTATAGATTATCTACTCGTCTAACACAACCATTATATCTTGCTGCTTTAGGTTTATATAATGATAACCAAACTAAATTTACTTTTGGAAATGTAAATGATTTATATACACTTGAAATAACTTTGACTGCTGATGATACAATAGTATATGAGAATAACCCCTCTACAGAATTAGAATTTTTAGCAACCTTACCAATGCAAAATAGAAATGATGGTGAAATTCCACGTTTTCTAAGAAGAAAAGGACATAACACTTTTGAAATTTTTGAAGAAAAAGGACTTTTATATATTGTACTCGAAATGATGATTACTAACGACCAAATGATTCCCGATTTCGATAGGGATACAAGCCCATTTATACTTAGATTCAATGAAGAAGAATGGGGAGCTGGATTAGTAGAAAGTGCTCAAAAAATTCTTGAAAATATTTCAGATTATACAGATGATGATGTTTTTGCGTGGGAATCTAATTTTATAATACACCCTGATATTATAGAAGCCGTAGAACAAGGCATTGTAAATACTGTTATAATAGAAGGTCGTGGAAATGGTGGAGGTACTATTTCTCATTTTTTAAGTCTATATACTTTTTTACAGGACAATATAGAAGATGGGCGATTATTTTATTTCACCGATGGTGGAAGTTTTTCTGCAGGTTCGGTAACTGCCGTTGTACTTTCATATTTAGGATTTACAATTGTCGGCGAACCTGCTGGACAAAATACAATCTTCCATGGAACAAACGCACTTATAGTTGAAGATAGACCATTTAACCATACATTGAACCATTCTGAAATTTATGTAAGGGTTCCTAATAGTCTTGCAAGCTTAGAATCAAATACAACTCATTATCTTGGAAGGCTAGGAACTTCTGCAGAAAATTTTTTAGAAAAGTTTCCTGATTTTGAATTTTATGCAGTGTTTCCGGAAATAGAGATATTATTAACTTTAGATAATTGGATAAATAATGAAGACCCTGTTTTAAACTATGTAATAGATAAATTGAATTTATTAGAAAATTAAAGATATAAAAAAGGTACTTTGGAATCTTTTTAATTTAACACCCAACAAATCTTTTAAATGATTTATTGGGTGTTTAAAAATTTTAATGATTTTAGATAGACTATATTCCAATAAAAATAATAATTTCAAATTTTAGTATTAAAAGTAGAACTTCAGCTGAAGTTCTACTTTTAATACTTTTTAATAATTTTCGTTAAACTAACCTTTTCATTACCCACCATAACTTACAAGCAAATCTTCCTCTTTATCTTTTAAGATGTTTATTAAAACTTTGGTATTATCAAGTGCTTCTTTAGTTCTATTTTGGAGGTTATACAATTTATATATAATATTAGTTATTTCCTCATAATTGTCTACGATTTTATCTTTTACGTGTATATCTGTAAAAATATTGTCAAAAAAAGTATCTATTAAACGTGTGCTTCTACTTATATCTTTAAAATTAACATCAAACTTAGTTTCATCAAAAAAATCTTTTGTATCAGATATATAATTTTCCAGAGAATTTAATTGTGTAATTAAAATTTCTATATTTTCGGTAGTTTCATCTATTCTTTCGTATTTTATAATATCTTTTAGAAAACTTTTTTTAGAAAATATATCAAATGTAGACCAATTTCTTGCAGATTTTAAACTTCTTTTTATAGAATATGATGTTTGTTTTGCATAAGAAGCCATTTTTATTATTTTTTCTAATTTTTCTATTCGATTTAGCAATTCTTCTTTTTCTTTTACAATTTTTTCGTAGTTAAGTCCTATTTCAGTAGTATCTTTTACTATTTGTCTTTTCTTTTTACCCAATTCTTCTTTATACTCTTGTTTTATAATTTTCAACTCTGATATTTTACTAGTGAGATTTTCTCTTTTTTTAATTAAACTTAACAAATGTATGTTTGATTCTTCGTATAATTCTTTTGAATCTATTTTTTTCATTATTAATTTTTCGTTTACATTTTCATATTTTCCAAATTTAGTTAGTATAAATTTACTGATTTTTTTGTTTTCTAGTTTGTCCAATTTATTTACTAATTTTTTGTATTTATTTTGTAACTGTTCCACTCTTTGTTCTGTGTCTTCAATTTTTTCAGAAAGGTTTGTAAGTTCTTTTTCTAAACTCGGTAACTCTCTTAAGCTATCTTTTATTTTTTCTAATTTATTCATTTATATTCTCACTTGTTATTTTAGATTTTAGAAAGTCGTTTAATTTACTTCTTGTTGGTAAACCTTCATTATCACTTTCGTTCATTATTTGTATTGCACCTATTGCGTTTGCTCGTTTTACAGCTTCTTTAAAGTTAAGTTTTTCCAAAATACCACTAATAATACCTACAGCAAAACCATCTCCTGCACCTACAGTATCTACAACATTGTTCACCGAAAAGCCCTCTACTATATAATCTGTCTTGTTTTCTCTTACATATGCCCCTTTTTCTCCTATTTTTATAACAATATTTTTTATACCCATATTAGTATAAAAATCACAAATTTCTTTTTCTGTTTTTTGATTTGTTAAAATATTAGCCTCTTCTATACCTGGTAGTATTAAATCTGAATATTTTGATATATCATTTACTAATTCTATCATTTGTTTTTTGTTACTATAAAGTTCCATTCTTAGGTTTGGGTCAAAACTTATAAAAATATTTCTTTTCTTTGCAAGCTCTATTATTTTATATGTAGCCTCAAGACAAGTAGACGATATAGCTGGAAATATACCTGTCAAATGTAAATATCCTATTTCATTTAAATTTATTTTTTCTATATCAACTGTAGAAATAAAAGAGCTAGCTGAAAATTTTCGGTAATACGGAACTTGTGGATTTCCCTCTATAACTTTGTTTTTTAGTTGAATCCCCGTTTTATATGTATTATCGAATGATATATATTTAGTATCTATATATTCCTTTTTCAAAAAGTCATGTATATAATGACCAAATGGATCGTTTCCTAGTTTTGTTAAATATACAGTCTTATGTCCAAGTCTACTAAGCCCTACGCTTACGTTTACCTCTGCACCCGATATTTTTCTTGTAAATTTGTCTATATCTTTTAGCTCCCCAATTTTATCTGCTATAAGAAGTGCCATCGGCTCTCCTATTAGTAATGTTTTTTTCATTTTTTCTCCTGTTTTGTATTCAGAATCAAATAAAAAACAAAAGTTTTTATTTGATTCTATTTTTTTTTTTTGTAAAATTAAAATATATTTTGTATATCAAAAATAATATCGTTTAGAGCATATAAAGAGAATATGCCAGCCTTATCTGTCTCAAAATTATATATATTTGATAATACATATTTATAATTTTGTAAATGATAAACTTCTATAAATTTATTTACTGGACATACTATCCAATATTCTTCAACACCCATTTTTTCATATAAATCTTTTTTGTAACCTCTATCTCTTATTTCACTCTTATCGCATATCACTTCTGCAACAAATTTTGGAACTCCCTGTATTCCATCATCTGTTATTATATTTTCGTCTACTATTATTACATCAGGTACAAAATTTTCGCCTTCTTTTAATAATACACCAACTCCAGAACCATATACTCTATATTTTTTATCACCAATTTTACTTTTAAGTTCATTTATTATATTGTGTGTAATATTTTGGTGAGTTACCAAATCTTCTGGTTCCATTTCAACTACTTTGCTATTTATTACTTCTTCCCATCTTCCCAAAACACTAACAGGGACATCTTTCATTTATTAGGAGTCTCCTTTAAATTTTTTGTGTAAAATCATTATTTTTTGTTTTATCAAAAACTCTGCTTCGCATTATTTTGTATATAAAATTATTCATATGATTTTTTAAAATATCTATATCTATATTCAAAAACTTTGCTAAAGTGATTTGTGTAAGTTTTACCCCTTTGCTCGGTCTATAATTTTCAAAAAATTCGTATTCTTTGTAATCTTCTTGTGAATAGCCTTTATAATATAAATTCCAAATATGTTTTTCTATACTGGTCATTTTTATATTATCTTCTATTTGTTTTATATCATGAACTAGTAAATCGTTTTTTAGTTTCGATTTATAAAATTTAAATCGTTCTCGCTGTTGTTTATGATTATTCATTTTATTTTTTCTATAATAATTTTGTATCGTTTATTATTAAATGAAATTTTCCATTTAAAAACTCTGTTGCTTTGGCACTCATCATCATTCTTGTTAAAAATATTTCGAAATATTCTGTAATGGAACAAATATCTAAATCTACTTTTAATCTTAAATTTACATCTTTTTTTTCTTTATCTATTTCTAAAAAAGAGTTTTCTACAGCATAATTTACTCTATCATGTATATCGAATGTTGCAAAATCTTCGTTTTTTACACGGCTACGTCTAACATCGGCTTTATCTGCTATTATAAGTGCTGCTGATATAGGACCTACTGCTATTCCATCTTTTTCATCGTGATGACCAATTGCTGATACTATAGGGGCTATTTCATGTGGAGGCATTTGCATTCTTGTTAAAATTTCAAACATTATTGTTGCACCTGTCTGTGCGTGCAAATTTCTGTTTATACAATTACCTATATCATGTGTATATCCTGCTATTCTTGCAAGCTCTACATCTCTTTCGCTATATCCAAATTCCTTTAATATATTTGCTGCATTTTCTGCAACAAGTTTTGTATGAGCTGATGAATGGTCTGTATAACCCATTATATCCATAACCATATCTACCCTTTGTATATAAGTTTTTATTTCCATATTTTGCATTACATCATTTAATGTAATATTTTCTTTAAATGAATGATAATGTTCCTTATATTCCATTGTAATCACCTATAATTTTTTCTAATATTTTTGCAAGCTTTTCTGTTGCAAACTTCAAATTTTTTTCAAATTGTGAATCTGCCTCCCCAGATGCTTTATCTGAAATAGAACGTATTACGACAAAAGGTACTTTATTCAAAAAACAAATATGAGCAATAGCAGCACCTTCCATTTCAACACAAAGAGCATTAAATTTTTCTTTTATTTCTCTTCTTTTTTCTAAATTGTTTATAAATTGGTCTCCAGTTGCTATTATTCCTATGTGTACATCTTCTTTTTCATTTTTTTTTGCTGAATTTATAAGCTCGTCGTCAGCTTCAAAAAAAGTATTTTCAAAACTAGGTATTTGTCCAAGATTATATCCAAAAGCTGTTACATCTACATCATGATATACTAATCTATTGCTTATAACAATATCACCTATATTTAGCTCTTCTGATACGCTACCAGAAAGACCAATATTTATAATAGCTGATATATTAAAATTCGTTATTAATGTTTGTGTTACAAAAGCTGCGTTTACTTTTCCAATTCCACACTTTGTTATAACTATTTCTTTTCTATTCATTATACCACTATAGTAAATGTTTTCATATATTTTAGTTTCTTTTATATTTATAATCTTAGATTTCAAAAGCTCTATTTCTTCCTGCATAGCTCCGATTATCCCTATCATGAGTGTACTCCTATTAGCTTAGTTCTTTTTCTATTATATCTTTTATTTTATTTGCATCTTTTTCTATTTCTTCTATATCTTCACCTTCAATTGTTACACGTACTATATTTTCTGTACCAGAAGGTCTAACCATTAGACGACCACTATTTTTGTATTTTTTATTTATAGAATTTATCAAATCTAATATGGAATTGACTTTCATATAATTTTGTTTATTAGCTTGTAAAACTTTTGCATTTACTGTTATTTGTGGATGTATTTTTATATATTTGTTTATTTCGTATAATGGTTTTTTTTGATTAGATATTATTTTTAGTAACTGTAATGCTGTTAGTATTCCATCTCCTGTTGTAGAATAGTCTAGAAATATAAAATGTCCACTTTGTTCTCCACCAAAATTATAACCACATTCTAACATTTTTTCCAAAACATACCTATCGCCAACATTTGTATGTATAACTTCTATATTGTTTTTTTCGCCCATTTGTTTAAGCCCAATATTACTCATAACAGTTGCAACAAGTGTATTTTTTGAAAGTTTATTTTCATTTTTTAATATATTTACAAAAATGCTCATTATTTGGTCGCCACAAAGTATATTACCCAAAGAATCTACTACTAAGCATCTATCTCCATCACCATCAAAAGCTATACCTATATCTAATTTTTTCTCATGTACAAGAGAAACTATACTGTCCATATATGTGGAACCACAATTTTTATTTATATTTATACCATTTGGATTATTGTGTATTGTATATACATCTGCACCAAGGCTTTTTATTATTTCTGGAGCTACGTCATAAGTTGCCCCATTTGCACAATCTATACCAACTTTTAATCCTGTAAAATCTGCATCTGGAACAGTAGATTTTAAAAATTTGGTGTATAAATTTTTCGTATCTTTGTCTTCTAAATAGTACGTTCCTATATTTTTCCCTATTGGTCTTGGTAATTCTGTTTTATTTTTTATTAAATCTATTATTTGGTTTTCTGTTTCATCTGGTAGTTTATATCCATCACTATTAAATATTTTTATACCATTATCTTCTACTGGATTGTGAGATGCACTAATCATTATTCCTGCATTCATACCTTTATTTTTCACAAGAGTTGCTATAGCTGGCGTTGGTATTACCCCAGCTATATGAGCATTTGCACCAACAGAGCATATACCAGAAACTAATGCTGATTCTAACATTCCACCAGATATACGTGTATCTTTCCCGATTAAGATATCTGCATTCTCACCACCAAGAATATATGCTACTGTTCTACCTATCAAAAAGGCATCTTCTGGAGTTAGCTCTTCATTCGCTATCCCTCTTACACCGTCTGTTCCAAATTTAATCACTAAAACACTTCCTTTTTTTATATTTAATATTCTAAAATCTCGTCGGTTTCGTATTCGTTTGTTGTATCATCTATATTTAATAGCTGGTCATTATCATCTACAATATACTCATCTTCAACATAGTTATTTTGATTTTGTATTGTTACAATAGCATACACAGGTTCTAATATTAAATTTTCATTTATATCTAAATTTACTAAAACATAATGTAATCCCTCTGGCAAATCTTCTACAGATATATGTCCCCTAATATCCGATGGATTTAAATTTTCAAAAAAACTTGCATTTACATGCTCTTGAATATAAACTCCTGAATGATTTCCTATTATTTCTATTTGTGTTGTTGGTATTTGTACATTAAAAATAGATGGTTCCAATATTTCTACTGGTGGTATTTCTTGTCTTATATCTACAAAAACTCTTACTATATTATTTGTAAGTATTGTAATATCTTCTGAAAAGTGAGAATTTAAATTTATTTCAAAATAAGTAGATGAGTTTAAACCATCTATATTTATTTCACCGAGTGAAACATTTCCTATTCCACTCAAATCACTTGCATTACCAAAAAGTTGTACTGTATTTGGTGATATAGATACATTTTCTACAAAAAAATTTGTGGGCAAATTTCCTATTACATTTGGAGTATTTATATTTACTGTTACAGTATTTGCTATAGGTATGTCTAGAGTTACACTAGTTATATTCGTATTTATAAGATTTGAAGAAACTTCATTTCCATAGCTATCTATCAAATTTATAGGGAGAGTTATACTAATATCATAATTAACCTCACTTAAATCTATGTTTACAATTGCTCGTTTGATAGAATTTACAATGGTAGATGGTCCTGTAATAATTATATATTCATTAGACCTATTTATATTTCCAAATGAATAATTATCCATTGGCTCTTCTATTACTACAGGCTCTATCTCTAATGTAACTCTACTAAGAGTATCTATTTGTAATGTAACACTTCTTGTTTGAGTATTTATCACATATCCATTTGTTATGCTAAGAGACCTAATCTCAGAGTGTACTGGAAGAATTTTAGTTCTAGACTCTGTATTGTTTTCATCTATTTCTAACTCTTCAAAATTTATATAAGAAAAAACTTCTTCTTCTCTAATAATTGTAGAAGCTCTAGATTGTACAGTTACTGGTATCATTAAAGCCCTTAGCGATGCTTCATTTAAAAGCACTAAATTATTTTGATTTAAATACTCAAAATTTCTAAAAACCAAAGGTCTGTGAGTAAAAAAATTACCAGATGGATTATTAATTTCCATAGCTGTAAGCCAAAGTGCAAAACTACAAGAAACAGCAAAAACTTTCCATATTATGTTTTTTGTAAAAAATAATTTTAATTTTTTCATTTTGTACCTGAAGTACCTTTCCAAAAATACAAACGTTTTTTATATACACTAGTACCTATCAAAGTTTTTTGTAGTTTTTCTTTATCTACATTTTTTATTAGTTTTCCAGATATAGAAATGCTTATATGAGATGTTTCTTCTGATACAATAATAGCAATACAATCGTAAAGTTCTGTAACACCTACTGCTGCTCTATGTCTTGTTCCTAGTTCTTTTCCTATTTCTGTTTCTGTAAGAGGCAATATACAAGAAGCTGCTGCTATTCTATTTTTTCTTATAATAACTGCTCCATCATGAAGTGGTGCATTGTCTTCAAAAATATTTAAAATTAGTTGTTTACTTATAATAGCATCTAGTTTTACACCTGTTGCTTCTATTTCTCCTAGTGGAGAATTTCTTTCTACCAATATTAGCGCACCTGTACCTACAACTGACATTTTTGTAACAGCATCTATAATTTCCATAGTAGAATTTTTTAAATCTTCTTCTTCAAATTTTTCTTGAAAATTAAGAGAAAATTTACCACGTCCAATCTCTTCAAGTGCTTTTCTAAGCTCTGGCTGAAACAAAATAACAACAGTAAGAATACCAACATTAAAGAGATTAGAAAATAGCCATAGTATAGTTTCAAAACGCATAAGAATACTTATACCGGAAATAGCAAAAATTATTATAACACCTTTAAAAAGGCTCATAGCTCGTGTGTCTTTTATCCACATAAATATTTTATATATAACAAAGGATAAAATAGATATTTCTAAAATATCAGATATGGATATTATAAATAATGGAGTTATATGCCAAGATAACAAATTATTCATTATTAATCCTTTTCTACATATCTTTTCGAACCCCTAATTGTGGTTCTAGTTTTATTTTTATTGATTTTGTTTATATTTCGGTAATCTTCTTTATCTGTTTGTTGTTCTATATATATATTTTCACGTTTTCTAACTGGTTTTAAATCATTTTCTATTACTTCTATATCATCTAATGAGTATTCATAGGTATTATCATTATCAGGTTTATATGAATAAGAAGATATTTTTTTTGGTATATATTTTACATAGTAGTAGTAATCTTCATCTTGAAATTCTACACGCCCTGCTCTTCTGTAGTCTAAAGCTGATACAAAAAAATTGTACAAATACATAAATACACCCGACAAAATAGAAAAAACAAAAATAAACATAACACTAGGTACAAGGTCTGAAAACATAGATGCAAGTATAAAGGAAAATATGTTTAGAATTGTTCCAAGACATATTGCCAACTCTTTTGAATAATTTACACTAAGCCTTGAAATTATGTAAACAAAAACAAAAGTAACAAACATAGCAATAGTTGTAAATATTAAATTTTGTATAGGCTCACTATTTGCAGTAAAAGTTTCGTATATACTCATAAAAGCGTGCAGTATTTCATCTATACCTATATCTATTGCTTCTATACTTCCTGTTACAGTTACTTGACCTGAATCAACTAAATTCATAATTAATCTACCATAGCTTATTACAAAAATACCTATAGCTATTGGAATAATACTTGTAATGCTAAAAAAAATACCAGCTATAATAGGTACAATGTACGGAATATTAAAATGAAAAGCAAAAATTGTTAAAATTATTAGTACATTTTCTTTTTTTGCAAAATGACCGTAAAATAAAAAAACACAAGCAAGTCCTAAAAATACTATAGATGCTATTTCAAGCTGTGATGTAAATTGTATAGTTGTAAAAAATATAAGCATTAAATAATTTGCATTTAACGGCAATATAGCAAATAAAATACCCATAAATATATTAAAAACTGCACCCATATTTGATATAGCAACAAAAGCTTGATTGTAATAACCTATATCACCTATAACATCATATATAATTATACCCGCTATAAATCTTATAAATAGTATAAGTATTTGATCATATTTTTTTATGATATTTAAAGTAATATCACGAATTCCATAAACTATATCCATATTAAATTATAAAACCTTTCCTTACTCTAAATCTCTTCTAATTTTTTTATAAGACCAAAATATTTTTGTAGCCTTATCTTTATATTTTTGTATTCTTTTGTTGCTATAATTGTTCCTATTATAGTATAAAAAAGCATTATAGCAACTGTAATAATAAAAATATTTATTCCATAGCCTACAAAATCGAAATTAAAAAAATCCATATCTTCACTAAGTACAAGTACAAGTAAATATATAGTAGCAGGTATAATACAACCTACTCCAGCAAAAGTACGGAGCAAAAAATTTCTTCTATAAACATAATCTCTATAAAACATTTCATTTGCTAATTTGTCTTGCTCTCCATATTTTTTATCATAAACAGCAAGTTTTGTCATTATAATAATTTTTTCTTTATTCACAAAAACCTCATTCAAAAAAAATTTTCACACTACCAATTATACCACAAATTTTATTTTTTTACTCTTTATTTTGACCCAAAAAATATTATATTATTTTTATATATTTTATGTTACTATAATAGCAAAAGTAACAAATTGATAAATTTGCGGTAAAATTTAACTGTAAAAAATAGTATGATAAGGAGAGTTTTTTTTATGAATATAATTAAAAACAAAAAAAACATTATTACTTTAGTAGTTGCAATTTTAGCTGTTATTTCTGTAGTTGCTATTTTTGCTACAAATAGAAATAGCACAAATAAATCTTACGAGGAGTTAGAAAGGGAATTTTTTTCGTCTTTTCTTAATTTAACAAATATCGAAAATAACTCTGTAGATTTTTCTTTTAGCTATATCCCACCTGAAAGTCTAGGTGCATTGGCTATGCTCGGAATAAACAATATACCTACTATAGGTTTTAATATGGAAGCTACGAGTTTGGATGACAATTTTTTTGCAAACCTAAACTTAATAATAGATGATTTTGATGTAGATGTACAGGCATTACTGCAAGACAACAGATTTAAAGTTTTGTTTCCTGCTATATCGAATTATTTTTTTAATTTGGACGTGAATGTAAACAGCGATTTGCCAAATACAGACATATATAAGATAAATAATATAATTGAAGCTTTTTTAGATGCTTATTTTGAAATTTTACCCTCTACAATACAATACGAGAACAGCACCTTGAACTATCATAATTTTGCAAATATGCAAGATATAAGTGTAAATGCTAGAGTATATAGAATAAATTTCACAAATGATTTTATATACCAAGTGGCAAACAATTTTTTTGATAGAGTGAATGATGATACTATTCGTGATAATTTTTACAGCAATTTTTGGAATAATATAGACGACTTTGATTTTGTGATGTATGTATATACAGATGGTTCTAGAATAATTGGTAGAAGATTAGAATCCCAAACTGGAACAGTTTTAAATTATATAAATGTTTTAGATAGAAACAATTTATATTTTGAAATATCTCTTTATCCGTATGGTAATATTTATAATAACGATGTATTTCGTACTTTTGCAGATTTATCAAGACAAAATGCTACTTTTAGCGGTCCTTTAACAATAAGACTACAAGATAATAATTCTTTTTCAGGTGAATTAACATTAAATTTAGACGGATTTTCTAGAGTAGGTAATTTATTTTCTGGTGGAATAAATTTAAACCATGATATACAAGGTATAAATTTAAATTTAGATATTGACTTAAATACAAATGGTAATACACAAATGATTGATATTTCTGGTAGAGCTGGTATTCTTGGCATGAGTATAGATATAGGAAATTTGAATATTAGCTACGCTACAAGTAATATTACAAATATTACTTTACCAAATTTGGATACCAATTTTGAAATAACATCAGAAGAACTAGAACAAGATTTTAATTCTATTTCTGGATTTTCTGAAGATTTTCATAATTTTATACAAAATATAGAAAATGAAGCAATACGAAACAATTTACTAGATTTTTATTTTACAATTTTTATGGTTTTAACTGGTTTATAAAATAATGATAAATATAAAAAATATATCAAAAAAATATAAAAAATCAAAAGATGAAGTAACAATACTAGATAATATAAGTATTTCTTTTTTATCTGGAGAATCGTATATAATAGCAGGAAAGAATGGTGTGGGTAAATCCACATTTCTTTCTATTATATCTGGATATGCAACACCTGATAGTGGTATAGTAGCATGTAATGGAAATATCGGATACATACCACAATATGATTATTTGTTTGAAGACTTAACTGTAATTGATAATATTAATTTTTGGGTAAAAGCAGTAAATACAAATATGAAGCAAATAGAAAAATATATACAAATGTTTGATATACAAAATTATTTTAAAAAACGTGTAAAAAATTTGTCTGGTGGTATGAAAAAAAGTGTAGCAATATGTACATCACTTATTCATAACCCAGATATTATAATTATGGACGAACCCTTTTCAGGTCTTGACCCTTTTTATAAAGAAAAACTTTTAAATTTAATGTCTTATTTCAAAACTCAAAACAAATGTATAATTTATACAAGCCATAGCATAGATGAAATAATGGGGCTACAAAGTGAAATATACTTATTGAAAAATAAAAAATTAGAATACAAAGGAAATACTAAAAGTATAGATTCTATAGAAAATTTGATGAACATTTTTTCATAGAATAATATAATGGAGTAAATTATATGATTATTTTTTTTACTAATATAAAAACACTTTGGCACAACAAATTAATATTTTTTCTATTTTTAGCTATAATATTTTTATTAATAGTTGGTTTTTTTGGGGTTATTAGCTCTTTTGGTAATAACTCTATAATAAATATAGCTGTTGTAGATTTGGACAAAAGTTTTGAAACAGAGCTTATTGTTACAAATATAACACAGTCATCGGAATACGAAAATTTAATAAATTTTCATATTTTAAACATAGATGAAGCAAATACAAAACTACAAAACTCCGAAATAACCTCTATTGTTGTTTTTCCATATGGATTTGGAAATAGTATAGCTACTGGTGAAAACATTCCATTCAATGTATATTATAATGCAAACACACCTTTTGTATCTGCTCTTGTAAATGTTATCTCCAATTCTTTTTCTTATATGCTTGGTCTTGGTCAAATTGGTGTATATACAGCACTTAATTATATTTTTTTGCACCATCCTGAAGAGTACAACAATTTTTTTTGGAGTATTAATTTTAGTTTTTTAAATATTGTACTAAATAGGAGTAATATTTTTACACAAACAGAGATAACAACAAATGATATACCCATAATATTTTCTTATATTTTTTCTGGATATGTAACTTTACTATTTTGTGTTATTTTTATTTTTTCCGAATTTGTGTCGAAAAATTTCAATAGTTTTGTTATACAATCTTTTATTTCAAGAAACAATTCTAACAAAATTAAAAAAATGATGAGTATAATTTTAGGTTGTAGCTTTTACTACTTTTTTATATTTCTATGTATTAATATTTTGATTTTTTTTACTAACATTTTTATAGGTTTTGATATTAATTTTAGCACTATGCTTGCAATTTTATTTTTAAATTTTATTACTAGCTTTTTGCTGACTTTTTTTACTTTTATTTTTAAAAATACTGTGAATAGATATATTTTCATGACATTTTTTATAATATATTCTTTATTTTTTTCTGGAGGTATTATCCCACTTCAATTTTTGCGAAGTGTTAATCCAGCTTTATATTATACAAATTTTAGCTATCTAGCTGTTAAACTTCTAAGTGGTAGTATTAATAATGAAAATATATTCGTATATGTTTTTAGTTTAATTTTGTTTTGTATTTTATCTATTTTTATTACTTTCAGAAAAATTTTGAGAGGTGCAAATTGAATTTTTTTATTACATCTACGATAATAAACATAAAAAAAATAATATCGCAAAAAATTGTAATATTGTTGGTTTTTATTTTACCAATTGTAATATTTTTTTATTCTAATAGTGAAAATAACGAAATATTTAATTTAAATGTCGGCATTTTTTTATATGAACACGAAAATGAAATTATTAATATGTTTAAAGATGAAAGTGATGTAGTAACATTTATAATTTATAGTGATATATATAAAATGAACGACGATGTTTTTACAAATACAATAAACCATGGATATATTATAACAGATTTAAACTTACCATTTGAAGAAATAAATATAGAGGTTATATTGTCCCCAAGAAGTATAGCTGTGCCTATAGTAAATGAGATTGTATCTACAAATATAATAGATTATACTCTAGAACAAAATACAATAAATATTTTACAATATAATTTTGAAGATGAAAATATACCTACATTTGTAGAACAGCAAATCCATTTTTTTAGAAATCAAGATATATTTGTATTACCAAATTTACAAGAGGAAAACGTACAAATAACAAGAGATTTACAAAATACTATCAATATAAGAATTTCAAACGGAATAATAGGTATAACAATCACAATAATGCTTATATTTTTATTACAAATTTTTATAAAAGAAAAAAAAGAAAGTATTTTTCAGTCTTTGAAATATCATAAAATACAAAATATTTATTATTTTTCTGTTTTTGTATCTATTGCTATAATACTTTATATAACTGGATTATTTGCAATGCTTCTAACACCTTTCTTTAGTGTTACAAATATTAGCTTATTGTTTATATTTGTGTTACTAAATGTTATAATTTCAGCTATATCATTTTTTTTAATAAAACAAATAAATTTCATACAAAATTTTGGAATATTTATAATTTTGTTAAATCTATTTTTTGGTGGATTTTTTATAAATCTAAATGAATTTAATAATCAAATTGGATTTTTGCAAAACTTTTTTCCTATGTTTTGGTATATAGAAAGTATGATATATTTTAATTAGTTAAACTTATTTAGTAGCAAATACTCTTTATTAGTAAAATTTAAATTATAAATCAAAGAAAAGTAGGAACAAATGAATTTATACGAAACATTAACAAACAGAAGATATATTTCACAAGTAACTCATGAAATCGAAGTAAAAGAACTTTTAAACAACCAAAAATCACATTTTTATATTGGATTTGACCCAACGGCAGATAGTTTACACGTAGGTCATTTTCTTACTCTTATAGCATCATCTATATTACAAAAACATGGACATACTCCGATTATTTTGGTTGGTGGTGGTACAAGTATGATAGGCGACCCATCTGGCAGAAGCGATATGAGAAAAATGCTAACAAAAGAAGATATACAAAATAATGTATCAAAAATTAAAAAGCAGTTTAGCCGTTTCATAACATTTGAAAATGATAAAGCAATACTTGTAGATAATGCAGAATGGCTTACAAATCTAAACTATATAGAATTTTTGCGTAATTATGGAGCCATGTTCTCTGTAAATCGTATGCTTACTGCAGATTCTTATAAAACTAGGCTTGAACAAGGTCTTACTTTTTTAGAATTTAACTATATGATAATGCAGGCTTATGATTTTTTAGAGTTAAATAAAAGATATAAATGTACATTACAAATTGGCGGACGAGACCAATGGTCTAATATACTTGCTGGGGTAGATTTAGTAAGACGTGTAGAAAATAAAGAAGTGTATGGGCTTACTCTATCTCTACTGGAAACAAAGTCTGGACAGAAAATGGGAAAAACAGCAAAAGGAGCTTTGTGGCTTGATATAGAAAAAACATCTGCTTTTGAATTTTATCAATATTTTAGAAATGTAGATGATAGCGATGTTCTTAATTTCCTAAAATTACTTACTTTTATAGATGATGAAGAAATAAAAGAAGTAGAGAATTTAAAAGGTAGTGAAATAAATAAAGCAAAAATACTACTAGCATACAATGTTACAAAATTAGTACACGGAGAAGATGAGGCAAATAAAGCTAGGAATACAGCAGAAAATATTTTCATAAATAACAATTTTGAAAGTGATATGCCGAAATTTAATATTATTGAAAATGAAGTGCTTGATGGCATAGATATTTTAACACTACTTGTAAATTCTGGACTATCAAAATCGAAAACAGAAGCAAGAAGACTAGTAGAACAAAAAGGAATAAAAATAAACGACAATGTGATAGAAGAAACAGACAAAAAAATAAAAGATATAGAAATAAAAAATAATCAATTTATAATACAAAAGGGGAAAAAGAATTATTTGAAGGTTATGATAGATAGTTAATAATGTGTATGGGATTTTATAGAAGATATTTTGAATGTTTATAGCAATCACGATATAAATGGTCATATACTTTGGAAAAAATAAATTTTATAAAAATACTTTAATAAATATATTTGGAGATATTGCAAAAACATCTCCAAATAAAATTCAAATAAGAAGGAGCTTTTAAATTAATGGACTTTTTCATATCAGACACACATTTTGGTCATATACATAATAACAATCATCATGGCGATTTTCCATATTTAAAGCGGATTTTAAGTAATGGGGCTTATAATGTAGGTTGTATGATTAATAATTATATGCCCGTTACTCTAGATGAGATTATTTGAAATAATAAAATTTTTTATAAATAGCAACACTATAGTAAAAACTTTATAAAACAAATTTTTTTACTGATAGTACTTAATTTGATAACATAATAGCATAAGACTTTAACAAAATAGATTATAGAGGAAATATAACTTTTAAATGAACGAAGCATTTTACAAACCATTAGAATACGCAAAAATATTAGAAAAATTAGAAAAAAAAGCAATAAGCTCGTCTGGTAAAAATTTAGCAATAAACTTAAAACCAAGTATAAATGTAGAAGAAATACAAAAAAATCAAAACGAAACAACAACAGCTGTAGATATGATATTAAAAAAAGGTTCGTTACCTCTCGGTGGGATAAAAGATATAGCTCCTATATTATATAGATCTTACCGTGGTGGTATTTTAAATATATCTGAACTACTTTGGATATCTGATTTTTTACACGTTTGCAAAAAAGTATACAATTATTCCATAAAAGAAAATAAAGATGATGTTTATACATTACTAGAAGAATATTTTGAAGAGATACAGCTTGTAAGCTCGCTAGAAAACAAAATAAATAAATGTATTTCAAATGAAACAGAGCTAAAAGACGATGCGAGTACAGAACTAGCAAGTTTAAGAAGACAAATAAAACAATCTAATACAAAAATAAAAGACCAACTAAATAATATAATACAGTCTACACAGTACAAAACAATGCTACAAGATAGTGTTGTAACAATGCGTAATGGGCGTTTTTGTGTCCCCGTAAAACAAGAGTACAAAGGTTCTTTTTCAGGTATAATACACGACCAAAGCTCCACTGGTGCAACTGTTTTTATAGAGCCTGTGGCAGTTGTAAATTTGAACAACAAAATAAAAGAACTTTTACTTGCAGAAAAAGAAGAGATAGATAAAATACTAAAAAACTTATCGGAAGTGGTTACAGAAAACCATGATATATTGAAAAATAATTTAGATTTTATTACGATTTTGGACTTAATATTTGCAAAAGGCGAACTTTCTCTCGAGATGAACGCTGTAGAACCCAAAATAAATACACATGGGTATATAAACATAGAAAAAGGCAGACATCCACTTATAGATAAAGATAAAGTTGTGCCTCTAAATATATACATTGGTGATAAATTTTCTACATTACTTATAACAGGACCTAATACAGGAGGTAAAACTGTATCTTTAAAAATTTTAGGCTTGTTTAATCTTATGGGACAAGCGGGACTACATTTACCTTGTACTAGATGTGAAATTTCCGTTTTTGATAACATATTTGCTGATATAGGAGACGAACAAAGTATAGAACAAAGCCTTTCTACTTTTTCATCCCATATGAAAAATATTGTGAAAATATTAGATTTAGCAACATCAAAATCTCTTGTACTTTTGGACGAACTCGGAGCAGGAACAGACCCCATTGAAGGTGCAGCTCTTGCTATTTCTATACTTGATTATTTAAAAACAAACAAAATACGTGCAGCTGTAACAACACACTATAGTCAATTAAAAGTATATGCTCTTACAACAAACGATGTAGAAAACGCATCTTGTGAATTTGATATAAATACACTCGCACCAACATATAAACTTTTAATAGGTGTACCTGGAAAAAGTAATGCTTTTGCAATTTCTAAAAAACTTGGATTATCCGAGAACATAATAGCTGGTGCAAAAACATATCTTTCAAACGATGAAGAAAAATTAGAAGATGTAATAGCAGATTTAGAAACAAGTAAAAAAACTACTATAATAGAACAAGAACGTGCATTATTTTACAAAAAAGAAGCAGAAAAATTAAAACAAGATTTAGAAAAACAAAGACAAAAATTTGAACAGAAAAAAGAAAAAATACTAAAAAAAGCAAAAGAAGATGCTACAGAGATATTAAAAAGTGCAGAAAATCATGCTACAGAAATAATAAAAGAAATGGTAGCAAAATCTACTAGGGTAAATGTACATGAAATGGATTTAATGAGAAAATCTATTTCTAGTAAAATAGAAGAATTTAAGCCAAAGAAAAAAAAGAAAAAACCAATAAAAAAATTATCTATAGGAGACAGAGTTTTTATAGAAACGCTTGGACAAACTGGAATTGTAAGTTCATTACCAAATTCAAATGGTGAGGTATTGATAAAAAGCGGTATTATGAAAATTAAAGCAAATATAAGCGAACTTTCTATAGATAATTCTGAAGACGAGCAAATAAATTCACCGAGTGTAAAAGCTACAATAAAATCTCAAAAATCAAAAAATATTAGTTCCACAGTAGATATAAGAGGTACTACAGCAAGTGATGGACTAGAAATATTACAAAAATATTTAGACGATGTGTATCTTGCAGGATTAAAACAAGTAACAATAATACATGGAAAAGGTTCTGGGATATTAAGAACAAGTGTACAGAAGTATTTATCGAAAAATAGTAATATAAAGAGCTTTAGAGCTGGAGTGTTTGGAGAAGGTGATAGTGGAGTTACTGTAGTCCAGATAAATTAAAAACAAAAAAGATATGGAAAAGTCCATATCTTTTTTGTTTCAAAACTAATATTTCTTGAACTAACCAAGTAACTGCAAAACAGACTGAGAAGCTATATTAGATTGAGCAAGCATAGATATCCCAGCTTGCCCAAGAATATTGGTCTGAGTAAACGCCATCATCTCCCTTGCCATATCTATATCTCTAATACGAGAATTGCTCGATGACAAGTTTTCAGAAGATACTCGCAAATTGTTGATAGTATGCTCTAGCCTGTTCTGTACAGAACCAAGCTCTGCACGTTGTCTAGAAACTATATTTATTGCATTGTCTACTTGATTTAACAATGATGATATTTCTATGCCTAAAGTATTATTGTGAACTACTCCACCTCCAAAAGGCCAATTAGCCCAGTTGGAATCTATTTTACCTATATACCATATAGTTGAATCTAAATGATATACAGGAATCATGCTACGTCTAAATTCATAATTACTAATTAACAAATCAAGAGTTTGTAAAGATATTTCTGCAAGATTTAGCCCTGTTTCTTGATTAATACCTGATATCTGTAAATCAATTTCTATATCGGATAAATTAGTAATATCATGTAAATTTAAACTTTCTAAAGACATATCTCTTATATTTATAGTTGTTCTTTGACCTGCATTAGCCCCAGTCTGAATTTGAAGCACTAAATTTTGTATTGTATCGTTTATACTGTTTGTAATTTTAGTATTTTGGATAGCGGTCTCTAAATTTACTTTTGCTTCTCGTACAGCTCTAAGCTTTATTAATCTTCCATTAATATTTGCCCAAGCTGGTAATTGCTCTTGTGCTTGTAGTGGTGCACCTGTACCATCATTTGTAAACATTAAAGTACCTGCTACTCCGTTTAAAGTAGAATTACCCGATGGAGCTACAAAAAAACCAGCACCTAAATGTGTATGACTAGAATTTAATATATTATTTCTGTGTCCTACTGAATTCATCCAGCCTTGAACAGCACCATAAGGACAAGCACTACCATTAATAATATTTTCTCCAACACCAGTAGTTACACCAAATAGTGCACCTAAATCTGATGGATTTCCGTGTACTCCATCATGAGAAAAATAATCTAAATGAGCCATTGATTGAGATTTGAATCTAGCCGCAGCTCCCAAATTATAATCCCATTGTAAAGCGTTTAAACCATGATTTTTTCTTTCTATATTTACAAGTTCTAAAACTCTAAGTTCAAAGGCTGTAGGACCACCATTTGCAATATATTCATTTCTCCATGTAGTAATTTCTGCTGAAGTAAATGGATTTTCATATATCGTAATGTTAGATGAAAAAAAATTATTTGCATCAAAAGGGGTACGATCAAAACTACCCATACCCAATCTTCTACGAACAAACTCTCTATAATCAAATATTGCCTCGTCTAATGCTATCCTTAACAACTCTATGTTTTCTAAATCTTGTATAGATATATTTTCCTGTATACTTGTATTTCTAACTCCAGATAACAAATTCATAGTATTAAATTTTGTATTTTGTACTATGGAATCTATTTCTCTAAGAAGGTTACTAACTTCATTAAAAATTGTAACTCTATCACCTAGAGTATATACATCATTTGCTGATTGTACCATAAGTTCTCTTGTACGCTCTAGTATACGATGTATTTCTTCCATAGCTCCTTCTGCTGTTTGTACTAGTGATATACCATCTTGGCTATTTCTTGTTGCTTGGTCTAATCCTCTTATTTGATTACGCATTTTTTCGGATAATGTCATACCAGCTGCATCGTCTGCCGCTCTATTTATACGCATACCAGAAGATAATCTCTCGCTACTTCTGTTTAATCTGCTACCTACTTGTAATACTGCTCTATGGCTGTTTATTGCAGATATATTTGTGTTCACTATTGTATTTGACATATTAGTATACTCCTTTAAATCGTTTTAAGTGTAACTAATTTTCTTAAAATGTTGTTTACTATTTATATGTACCTATCGATATCATTTTACTATATTATTTCTTAATGTCAAGTATTTTTTTAACATTTTATAATAATTTTTGTTAAAAATTAAAACCCACTACTTATATATTTTAAATAAAAGTGGTGAGTTTTATTGACAAGAGGTACTTATTTCAAATTTTCATGTTAAATTATTTTATTCTAAATAAATTAAAAAATCAAAAGCTATATAGCATGGTGTGTAAAAGATGCTATTTTATCTACTGGTATTTCTGTTACAGAGCCCAGCCAATTACTTCCTCTTTCTGCTTCTATCACACTATTTCCACATCTACAATTATTTCTATTACATCCACAATTTCTTCTATTATTTCCAAAAAGACCAGACCCAAAACCCCAACCAGAATTACTATTACAAGAAGGTGCAGCTCCAAGAGATGTTATAAGTCTAACACAACCACCGCCAACATTTGCAAGAACACCCGTAAAGCAATTTCCACTAGTGGTAATAATTGTAATAGTTTGACCCACACTTCTACATAAACTTTCTTCTAAACAACGCATGATTACTCCTTTCTTTTATAATACATAAAAGTAAATATTATATAGCCTAACAAATTTATAGCTTGTCAAACTTATAGTACATACTATGTTAAACAAGCATTTTATGTTACAATACTTTAAAATATAAAGACTTTAGGATTTTCCCCAAAGGTTTAAAAAAATAAATGAGGTTTTAATTGAAAAAAAGAAACGAAATACGAAATATAGCTATAATAGCTCATGTAGACCATGGTAAAACAACTTTAGTAGACCAAATATTGAAACAAAGTGGTACTTTTAGGCAAAATCAAGTTGTACTAGAGCGAGTTATGGATTCTGGAGATATAGAAAAAGAGCGTGGGATAACAATACTTTCTAAAAATACTGCAGTTTATTATAAAGATACAAAAATAAATATAGTAGATACTCCGGGTCATGCTGATTTTGGGGGAGAAGTAGAACGAGTTTTAAAAATGGTAGATGGTGTTGTTCTAGTTGTAGACGCATTCGAAGGGCCAATGCCTCAAACAAAGTTTGTTTTAAAAAATGCACTAGCTTTAAATCTACCTGTAGTAGTATGTATAAATAAAATAGATAGACCAGATGCAAGACCAAAAGAAGTAATAGACGAAGTTTTGGAACTTTTCATGGAACTAGACGCAACAGATGAACAATTAGATGCTTCTTTTATATTTACTTCTGCAAAAAAAGGAATAGCCTCTTTAGACTTTGAAAAAGAAGGGACAGATATGTTACCTTTTTTTGAAACAATAATAAAAGAAATACCAGCACCGACAAGTAGTTCAGATAATCTAAAAATTTTAATATCTACAATAGACCACAAAGAATACCAAGGTAAAATTGGTATTGGAAAAGTAGAAAGTGGTACGATAAAAATAAATGATGAAGTAATTTTAGTAAATATACATGACGAAAAAAAATTCAAAAAAGTACGTGTAACAAAGCTTTTTGAATTTGAGGGACTAACAAAAGTAGAGGTAAAAGAAGCAACATTTGGTTCTATAATAGCTATAGCAGGTATAGAAGATATAACAATAGGTGATACAATATGCTCCATAGAAGATACAACACCTATACCATTTGCAAAAGTTTCCCCTCCTACAATATCTGTAAACTTTATTGTAAACAATAGCCCTTTTGCTGGTACAGAGGGAAAATTTATAACAAGTAGGCATTTACGTGATAGATTAATGAAAGAAACAGATAAAGATGTTAGCCTTTTAGTGGAGGAAACAGACTCTACTGAAATGTTTAAGGTTTCTGGTAGAGGTGAATTACACATTTCTATTTTAATAGAAAATATGAGACGTGAAGGCTTCGAGTTTGCAGTATCGAAACCAGAGGTGCTTTTTAAAGAAGAAAACAAAATAAAAATGGAGCCTATAGAAGAAGTTACAGTAGATTCTCCAGAAGAACATGTTGGTTCTATTATAGAAAGTCTTTCTCTAAGAAAAGGAGAAATGACATATATGGGACCTAGTAGTGGTGGTTACACAAGACTAAAATTTAAAATACCCGCACGAGGTCTAATTGGATACAGAACGGATTTTTTAACATTAACAAAAGGTGAAGGGCTTATAAATAATATATTTGAGGGTTACGAACCATACAAAGGAGAAATAAGCCATAGACAAAACGGTGCTTTGATAGCTTTTGAATCTGGAGAAACAACAAGCTATGGTCTTTCATCTGCAGAAGAGCGAGGAGTTCTTTTTATAAATCCCGGTGTGAAAGTATATGCCGGTATGGTTGTTGGTAAAAATTCTAGAAATGCAGATATGGAAGTAAATATTTGTAAGAGAAAGCAGCTAACAAATATAAGAGCAAGTGGTTCAGATGATAATATAAAGCTAACACCTGCAACAATTCTAAGTTTAGAGCAAAGTTTGGAATTTATCTCAGATGATGAGCTTGTGGAAATAACTCCAACTAGTTTAAGAATACGAAAAAGACAACTCGATTCTAATATGAGAGCAAAAGAAGCAAAGAGTAGGAAAAAAGAAAATAGTTAAATCGAGTAGGAGTATACCCATTAGATGAATAGCCGACCTCTCACAACACCGTAATACGTACAGTTAACATTTTCATATTAATGTTGCAACCGCCTACGGCGGTTGCAACATTAGTTAACCCATGGACTTTTGTGTTATAAATGTTTATCCTCTTTGGCACGAGTCATAAGTAAAGGAAATCCCAATTCATCCAATATTTCATTTATGATAAATAAACGCTGGCTTCCTTTTTTATTATGTACCTTATGCTCTAATACCCACATAATTACCATATCATTAATCAAAGATTTAGAAAGTATAAAACCAGCTTTTGATAAGGCTATTTGTATCTCTGCTAAATCCAATTCCATTGCTATAAGTAAGGCTAGGATTGGTTCTTTTCTAATATTCTTACCTGATTTCATATAGTAGAACATCTTCTCTGAAACTAAAGCAGCTCTATATAAATCAGTTTTAGTTCCTTTATATTTAGAGAGAAGATAGCTAAAATGAACTGCAAATTCTTTATTTATTATTTTTTCTTTCATTTTCGATTTTACAACTATTTTACTTATATCTGGAAATAATTCATCTGAAAATTCTGTGTTCAAAGATACCATATTTATTTTATACTTGTCCTTAAAAATATTATTATTTAAACTCAATCCTGCTTTATTCGCTAACTTCTCAATTTCATCAAAACTTAGTGAAAATAGCTTGCCAGCCTTAATGATAAAATTATGTTTAAGATAATTTTGTGATTGTGTAGACATTGGATTATTACGCCAATTGTAGAATGTTTGCAAACTAACTCCTAATTGTGAATAAATGTATTCTATATTCTTTATATGCTTTTTTTTTATACTCTTTTTTTATACTCTTCTACATATTTAATTATTGCTGTAGCAAAGTCTTCTTCTAAAATTATATTATTATTTTTTAACCAATTACTAATTTTTATAATATTCACACCTCTATTGTTTCTACATTTAATGACAATTTACATAATGTAACTTTACTACAACCAATATATAAAAAACGGAAATTATATTTGGATTATTTCAATTTTTATTTTTGTAGAATCCAAACAAAATTTCCGATTTTTTTAAAAAACGTATGATAAACTTCTTTCATACAAAACAAAAAAGGGTTTTGTTAAACGGCATATTCCTTGCAAGGTAATATAGAAAATAAAAAAGAGGTGAAAATATGTAAAATTAAGAACTAAAAAAATCTATTCTAAAGAAAGGAGATTGTTACCTATGAAATCTCTTTGGTATTCCGCACAAATTGCCATTGTAGCAATTGGGAGTTCTGTAAGTTGGTTTTTGGGTGGTATGGATATGTATTTATATGCTTTGATGTTTTTTATTATTGCGGATTATATTACTGGCGTTATGAAATCAATCGTAAAACGCAGTCTTTCAAGCCAAATAGGAACTAAAGGCATATTTAAGAAAACAACAATATTTATACTTATTGGATTAACAAATTTAATCGATGAGTATCTACTTATGGGAAATGGGATATTTAAAAATGCGGTTATTTTGTTTTATATTTCAAATGAGGGAATATCCATTTTAGAAAATGCTTATGCTATTGGACTTCCTATCCCAGAAAAGCTAAAGAACTTTTTAAAACAACTTAAAAGTGAAAAATAAGAAAGGTCGTTTTTAAAACGAAAGAAAACAATGAAAAATAATGAATTATATGAGTCTTATGGAGACCATGAAAATACAGATTATGTAAACGAAACAGACCAAGCGTCTAATTATGAAGATACAAATGCAATTTATGATAATAATGAACTATATGAGTATTACGATGATGGAGAAAATTCAGATTACTCAGAAACAGATTACTCTGTAGAAGATACAGAAAATACAGAAGAAAACACAACGTCTATTGAACAAGAAGATAACTTACCAATAGGAATAACCCCCCGAAACCCAAACTCATTTCAAAACACAAGACGAACAATAACATTCAACCCCAACGGAGGCTCTGTTAGCCCTACATCTATAAACAGAAACCTAGGCGAAACATTAGGAACTTTACCAACTCCTAATAGAACAGGTTTTACAACCGCTGGCTGGTGGACAGAACCAAATGGCGGTAATCAAGTAACATCTAACACTCCTGTTGTTGCAAACCAGACTTGCTTTGCTAGGTGGAATATTAATATAACTTTTAATTCTAACGGCGGTAGTTCAGTTGGTACTAGAAATATAATATCTGGTGCTATTGGTTCATTACCAACTACAACAAGAGCAAATCTTAATTTTGATGGTTGGTGGACTGCTTCTACTGGTGGTTTTAGAATAGGTTCAGGTACTACTACAAATAACCATGTTACCTATTTTGCAAGATGGTATGCTGTTATTTCACTTAACCCTAATGGCGGTACAGTTAACCCTAACAGAAGCACTGTATTAGCTGGTGCTAATGTAGGTAATCTTCCTACACCATCAAGAACTCATTACAACTTTACAGGTTGGTTTACTGCTCTTAATGGGGGAAATCAAATAACAAATACAACTCCTGCAAATACAAATATGAGCTTATTTGCTAGATGGACACCTATAGTCAGAGTTGTTACTTTTAATCCAAACGGAGGTACAGTTAATCCTACTACAAGAAATGTTAATAGCGGACAGCCTGTAGGGAATTTACCTACTCCAACAAGAGCTGGTCATACTTCTGCTGGGTGGTGGACTGCTGCTAGTAATAACAGTACACGGATAACAGATAGCACTGTTGTAAGTGCAAATACAACCTATTTTGCAAGATGGAATTTAACTGTAACTTTTAATTCTAATGGTGGTAGTACAGTAGCAAATAGAAATACAG
>WRGD01000144.1 GCA_009787355.1 Defluviitaleaceae bacterium
TCGTAATCGTCGTAAACGTTTTAATTTAAGAATGTCTCTCATTTGTGGCATTATTAATTTTGAAGCTCGTTTTTAGTTTCCGAGGAGGTCTAGTATATAAACAAAACAGATAAGTTTAAAATATATAAAAATACCGAAGTATTAGAGTGTGTAAAGTATAAGTCAGTTGTAGACATTGCTATATTAGAAAATACAATGTATTTTATAGAAATGAAAGATGGGTATATTTACAAGGTAAACCTTGATAAAAGTTATTTAACATGGAGTTTAGAATTCTCTAAAGGAAGGTGTCATTTTTTTTGATACAAAAGATGATGGTATATATTACATTGATTATAATTTTATTTTACAAAAATTATAAAAAGTCGAAATATATTCGACTTTTGAAACTTCTAACTTATATTACATCTATTAAGCATGGTGTCCCATAAATCTTCTATACCTTTTTTTTCTAGACTAGAAAATGTAATAATTTCTAAATCCAAGTTTTGATTATTTTCGTTTTTTATAAGAAGTGAATTTTTTATTTGAGAGATATGCTTATTTATTTGGCTTCTTTTTATTTTGTCTAGTTTTGTTGCTACAATAACAACTTCATAATTATAATGTAATAGCCAATTATACATCATTTTATCATTTTCTGTTGGCAAATGTCTTATATCTAAGAGAAGGGCTATCATTTTTAGTTCGTTACGATTTTCAAGATATTTTTCTATCATTTTGCCCCATTTTTCTATTTCTGATTTTGGAGCTTTTGCGTATCCGTAGCCGGGTAAGTCTACAAGATTTATAATTTCGTTTACATTATAAAAATTAATAGTACGAGTTTTACCGGGATTTTGGCTAACTTTGGCTATTTTTTTTTTAAGTAATGTGTTTATTAAAGAGGATTTTCCAACGTTTGAGCGTCCTACAAATGCTATTTCTGATAAATTATTTGTTGGATACTTGTCTTTTGAAACTGCAACGGTTAAATCTATTTTTTTAATTTCCATTTATTTAAATTGTTCCTTTAGTTTTTGATTATATACTAACAAACGAAAATATCTTTTAATTAGGTCAAAAGCGAATTTCTTTTTGCTCTTTAATATAATTAAATAAAAAATAGGGAGATTTCCCCCTATTTTAAGTAAATTTTTCGAAGCCAGATTTGAAAATTGGCAGTAAATTTACATAATTGAACGGAGTTTCACTCACAATGCCATTTTCTACAGAGTAAATATTTTTATTTTTCTTTACAATTCTATGTTGTTGTTCTCCGAAAATAAATAGTATAGAATTTTCAAAACTTTTGTTAAATTTTGAAGAACCTAAAAATTTACCTTCTATAGTATGTTTGTAATATTTTCCTTTATTTTTTTCTGAATATGTTAAAAATCCATCAAAAGTTTTATTATCTAATTTATTAACTCTTTCAATATACTCCCAATCGAAATCTAAAATAATTTCATTTTTTTTGTTTATAACACCTAGGTATTTATTTTTTTTCTTTATAATAAATGTATCATTTTCTACATAATGATTACCATCGTAATATTCTATAGGTATTATAATTTCACCTATCGTGTTTATATAACCACATACGTCTTCATCACTTAATTTCCAATTGTATAAATGCCATTCTTTTTTATCTTTTAATACATTGCCGGGATTAAACGGACTTCTTGCACCTTCTATATTTTCACAACCTAAACGAACAAGTGCATAACCATTATAAAATGGAGCAGAAAAATCATAGGTAGGGGCTATAACAATATCTCCTGTGTCTATATTACAATAACCCCATTTTCCTTCCATTTCTATTTGTATAAGCCTATTGTTGCAATTTTTATTAAAATTATTAAACCAAAAAGGGGGAAGATAGGTTCTATCATTTTTTTCTACTTTTGTCTTTTCAAAAAGTTGCTCAGATGTTTCGCATTTAAATAATTCTTTTAAATAGTCATTTATTTGAAAATTGTTTATAAAGTTATATTGGTAATCTATATGTTCATGTATTTTGATTAGAGCTTTGGAACCGAAAACGAAACCTAAGCTAAATTCATTTTTATCGGTATTGTGAAATCTGGCATATTTCATAATGACCTCCTTTTATTTAAAGTAAAAAGTTCTTTTATTCTTATATTTTTGACATATATAAAAAATATCATACCATACCATTTTTTATAAGTAAATAGTATTAATTAAAAATCGTGCCAAATCCCAAAAGTTCCCATTCTAGATTTTTATCATTTAAAGAATTTATATAAACACCATCATTTTTATCAGAAGAATGTATAAATAAATCATTTTCGATATATAAGCCTATATGATTTTGGAAATATATTAAATCAGATTTTTTTAACACATTTTTTTCAATTTTTTTTATACCAAAACCTTTTTCAAATTTTGCATCTCTATGAATTATAATTTTATTTAGAAAATAAGACATAAATGTAAGACCAGAGCAATCTATTCCTAAATGTGTTTTACCGCCCCATTTGTAGCCCGTTTTGAAATAGGAATACGCAGTATTCCAAATATTATCTCGTATTTTTTCTTCTGTATATTTTTTATCTTTGTAATATTTTTGTCCAAAATATGGTTTTTTATATTCTTTCAAAAAATTTTTTCTTACATAACCATATTTATTTAGTAAATTTACTTTTAAGCATCTTTCAGTTTCTTCTATACTATTACCAACATATGCCCCTTTTGTTAATGTTAAAAAAATCTTTTCTTGTAGTTTATCTTTTAACAATACATCTGAAAAAGAAGAATTTATAATATATTTTGGAAATGACTCTGGTTTTTCTAATATTTTTACATATTCTTTTTTTATGTATCCATAGTAATTGTAAAAAGTTTTTACTTTATAGTGCTTTAGGTATTCTTCTATTATTTCTAGTGGCCAACCGAATAATACTTCATCTATAATTTCAATATCTTTTGTATTTGGTGTTAAATTAGCAATTGGTACTATTACAACACTATTCATGATTCTCCTTTTTTTTATTTGTAACAATTGTTCCTAATGGCAAAGTTATGTTTGGTAGTTTATGACCTGCTGGTATATTATATATACACGGTATCTTCATTTTTTCTAATATATTTTTAAATATATCTAAAACTTTTATATTTTGTTCATTTTCTGTAGAAAAATGACCTAGCATAACAGCAGATACATTTTCGAATTTTTTTGCAAGTTTTAGATGATTTAACATTCTATCTATTTTGTACCTTGATTCTCTTACTTCTTCCAAAAAAAGAACACAACCATTTGTATTAATTTCATACGGTGTACCTAAAGTAGAGATTATTGTAGATAAATTTCCACCTATTAATTTTCCTTCAAAATCTCCTTTTATTAAAACTTTTGCGTTTATGTCATCAAAAAAATTTTGAGTTTTTCCTGTTAAGGTATTAAAAATATATTTGTATGTTTTTTTATCTAGTTTATTATTTAAAAGTTCTACTGCTATCATAGGTCCATGATATGTAATAATACCTGCTATTTGGTTAATACTAATGTGTAGTGCTGTAACATCGCTATAGCCTATAAAGATTTTTGGGTTCTGTTTTATTATATCAAAGTCAATTTTTTCTAATATTCTTATAGAGCCATATCCACCACGTATACACATTATAGCAGATATATCTTTATTTTTAAACATATAGTTAATATCTTCTGCACGTTCTTCATCTGTACCCGCTAGATATTCATTATTTTTAGATATATTTTTTCCAAAATAAGGTTCAAAACCGATTGTTTCTATAGTTTTTTTACAGTATTTTAATATTTTTGTATCTGGTATAGGTCCAGATGGTGCTACTATACCTATTGTATCACCTTTTTTTAAAGGTTTTGGATGTATCATAGAGCCTCCCCACTCGTGATTTATTTGAATAAGTATTATTATACACTATATAATTATTTTAGGAAAATGTGAATATTAAATTTGGTATCATTTTATTTGAAAAAATTCTAACTTATGATATAATAAAACAAATTACTAGTTTTTGAATAAATGGAAAGGGAGATATAATTGTACTCTGTTGGCGATAAAATAGTTTATCCAATGCACGGCGCTGGTATTATTTTAGATTTAGAAGAAAAACAAATAGATGGAGAAAGTTCGGTATATTATATATTAAATATACCTGTTGGTAATTTAAAAATTACTATATCTAGTAAGAAAGCCTCTAATTTAAATATTAGATATGCAAATAAAAAAGAAGAAGTTTTAAATATATTTAACAATTTCAAGCAAATTCCAGTAAATATACCAGATAATTGGACGAAAAGATATGAGTATAATTTAGAGAAAGTAAAATCTGGATGTTTGTATAATGTTTTAGAAGTCTATTTAAGCTCGTATTTACGAGAAAGGGAAAAAAGTTTATCTGGAATAGAAAAAAAATTACTATTTACAGTAAAGCAAGTTATAATAAGCGAGCTTATAGTTTCTCATAATATCGATAAGTCAAACGCTGAAAATATTTTAAAAGAGCTTACAAATAGATTTGTCAGCCATGTTGAAAAGTAATTTGTTTAAACAACTTAATTTATTAATTAAAAATGTTTAATTTTGAATTATGGTTTTCTCAAAAAAATTACCTAAATATTTATATATATATAAAACCTGTGTAATATTTCACGGGTTTTTATTTATATTTTTTATGAAAGGAGGCTTTCGTGCCTGTTAATTTACCAGAAAACTTACCTGCTGTAAAGATATTAGAAGATGAAAATGTTTTTGTAATGACGGAAAAAAGGGCGAAATCTCAAGATATAAGACCATTAAAAATTTGTATTTTGAATCTTATGCCAACAAAAATAGAAACAGAAACTCAACTTTTAAGATTACTATCGAATAGTCCTTTGCAAATTAATATAACATTATTACAAATGGAAAGCCATGTGTCTAAAAATACATCTAAAGAACATTTAAGCAAATTTTATTTTAGCTTTAAAAATATAAAAAAAGAATTTTTTGATGGTCTTATAATAACAGGTGCTCCAGTGGAAACATTGGATTTTGAAAAGGTTACTTATTTTAAAGAATTATGTGAAATTATGGAATGGTCAAAGTCTAATGTTTTTAATACACTTCACATATGTTGGGGTGCTATGGCAGGGCTTTATTATCATTATAATATAGAAAAACATTTACTTGATAAAAAATTGTTTGGTGTTTTCGAACATAAAGTTAATATTGTATCTAATGAGCTTATGCGTGGATTTGACCATAGTTTTTATGCTCCTCATTCACGAGGTACATACGTTTCTCATAGAGATATAGAAAAAGTAGGTCTTGATATATTATCTTTTTCAAATGAAGCAGGTGTATATATTGCAGCTACTAAAAATAAAAGACAAGTTTTTATAACGGGTCATCCAGAATATGATTTATTGACATTAGATTATGAATATAAACGAGATATAGAAAAAGGATTAAATACAGATTTACCTATGAATTATTATAAAAATAATAATCCAGATAATATTCCATTAATGCTTTGGCGTTCTCATGCTTATTTGCTTTTTTCTAATTGGTTAAATTACTATGTTTATCAAGAAACATTTTATGATTTATCTAAACTTGAGTATAATCTTGATAAAAATTTTTGAAAAAGTAGATAATAAAAAGTAAGAGATTATAGAGGGATGTATTAATTTTATGAAAAATTTAAAATATAAAAGTATTTTTGATATAATAGGTCCAAAAATGATAGGACCATCTAGTTCTCATACAGCTGGTGTAGTAAGAATAGGTAACAAAGCAAGAGAACTTTTCGATAGTAAAACAGCGAATCCACCGACACAGGCAGATATATATTTGTATGGTTCTTTTGAAAAAACATACAAAGGTCATGCAACAGATGTTGCTTGTGTTGGTGGAATACTTGGTTTTGAACCACACAATCCTAAAATATCAAATGCTTTTCATTATGCACAACAAGAAAAAATAAATATAAACATATTACCAACATCTCTCAAAATACCTATAGATATTATGGAAAATTTAGGGGAAAATAATCCACACCCAAATACAATAAAAATAGTATTAAAAAATGATTATTTTGTATTAGAAGTAATAGGTATTTCCATCGGTGGAGGTAATATAAAAATAATTAGTCCATATTTAGAAGTAGACGAATTTTCAAAAGAATATGCTGTAATTACAAGTATAGAAAATTTGCTATATCTTTCTGAAAAAACAAATAAGACAATAGCTGAAATAACAATAGAAAATGAAGCTATAAATACTGGATATACAAAAGCCCAAATTATAAATACCATGAAAGAAAATTATAATATTATGGAACTTGCAATACAAAAAGGTATAGAGGGTGTTAATAGTATATCTGGCAAAACAGGATATGGTGGAAAAATATTATATGATTATTTAAAAATCGGTAATTTTATAACAAGTGAAACTTTTGTAAAAGCTCTTTGTTATGCTATATCTACAAATGAAGTAAATGCCGCTATGGGAGTTATATGTGCTACTCCTACAGCTGGTTCTGCTGGTGTTATTCCTGCTGTATTATTTTCCATAAAAGATAAATTAAAAATGACAAAAGATGATTGTATAAATTTTCTTTTCAATTCTGCAGCTTTTGGGCTTTGTATTGCAAATAATGCTTATATATCTGGTGCTTCTGGTGGTTGTCAGGCCGAAATAGGTTCGGCTAGTGCAATGGCTGCGGCTTCTACTGTTATAGCTTCTGGTGGAACAAATAATCAGGCTGCAAATGCATTTTCTTTTGCAATAAAAAATATGCTAGGATTGATATGCGATCCCGTCGCAGGGCTTGTAGAAATACCATGTATAACAAGAAATGCGGCAGGGGCTACAAATGCATTATGTGCAGCAGAAATGGCAATAGCAGGTATGAAAACAAGAATACCAGCAGATGAAGTAATATTAGCAATGAAAAATGTAGGTGATAGAATGCACAAAGATTTTAAAGAAACGGGTCGTGGAGGGCTTGCAACTACAAAAACTGGTATGCAAATAGAAAAATATGTATTTGGCAGCAATGGACCTAATAGTTTAAAATAGAACAGAAACCATGCAGAATAAATTGGTTTTTATTTTGTAGAAATTGGTTAGAAGCTTATTATGGTATTAATTACAATTAATTTCGTATATAGGCTTAAACATATTAAAAAACAAAAAGGGGATTATTATGACCAAAAGAAATACTTTTATTTTATCAATTTTTGTATCATTTTTATTTTTTCTTACTGCTTGTGGTAGTGCACAATCCAGAACCACTACATCTAACACACAAGAAATTCCGACTGAAAACACAAACTCAAATGGTCTAAAACGTGGTATTTGGGATGGTAACGTTTATACTAACGAATGGTTAGGCGTCCGTTTTTTTATGCCTGATAATTGGGTTATCGCAACAGATGAAGAAATAGCGGACTTGTTAGGTGTTGCATCTGATATTTTACCTGTTTTAGGTAAAGATATTCCAGCAGATTTTTGGGAAATTGCAGGTGTTACAACTATGCACGATATGCTGGTATCAGAAGCTGAGACAGGTAATAGTGTCCAAATCATTTTTGAAAGATTAGTATTTCCAAATACTCAAATGACTGTAGAAGATTTAATGGAATCTATGATGGGATTTTTACAAGAAGTAGGTATAAATGCTTATATTAATCCTGGTACAACACAAATAGGTGGTTACAATTGGCATTCCCTTAATACAGAATTGGATGTTTCTGGTACTATTATTTATGGACGTCAATTCTATAGCATAAGAGATAACTTTGCTAGAACGATTGTTATAACTTACAGCAATGATGCCCAGTTAGAAGATTTTCTATCAATGTTTGCTGATTCTAATTCTCCTATAACGTAACTTATAAAAGAAAAAGAATAAGTTATTATTTTTTTAAATTAAAAAATAATCCCTTTCATGCCCAATTTAACTTTTAGGTATGAAAGGGATTTATATTTCTACCATTTAAATCAGAGCACCAATATGCTATTAATAGTCCATTAATTTATATAGATTTAGAATAGAAGGCAAGCAATTCATATAAATATAATACCTCTAAGAGATGACCAAGTATTAGTAAATGTTAGGGATTATGCTGCAACTTATCCTAAGGGCTCTTTTTTACTTCTTATATCTATCTACAAACAATTTTATTTTCTCTATAGTCTCACTAGATAGTATATGCTCTATCTCGCAAGCTTCTTTATCTGCTTTTTCTTCTTCTATTTCTAATACATCTATAAGAAATTTTTTCAAAATATTATGTTTATCACGAACTTTTTTAGCAATATTTTCTCCTTCATTTGTAAGAGTTATAGTGCCATATTTTTCGTGTTCTATTAGACCAAGATTTTTCAAATTTATAATTGCTTTATTTACACTTGGTTTAGATATTTTCATTTCAATTGCCAAATCTGTTACACGAACATCTGTTTTTTTTCTCGATAAATGAAGTATATTTTCCAAATAATCTTCGCTAGAAGAAGATAAATTATTAGTTTTCATATTAATAAATTTCTTTCAATTTTTCTATTTCTTTAAATAGTATATGTTTTTGATTAAATTCTGGATTTTTCAAAACAATTTCATGAAGTTTTTTAAGTATATTACCGATTTCTGGACCCTCCGAAAAACCGCATTGTTTCACATCTTCTCCTCTTATACATAATTGATGTAGATAAATCGGTTCGCCATTGATTAAAATTTCAAAATATAAATCTTCTATATCCTTACTAAAAGATATACATTTTTTTATCTCTAATAACTTTTCAAAGCTATCTCCAATTTTTAATATCATTTTTTTCAATTCGTATTTATCAGCTTTTAATTCCATTTTTAAAGCTTTTGATAAATTCCATATTTGGTTTATTTCATCATTACTAAATTGAAAAAATCTAGCTATAGTTTTAGCAAAAAAATAATTTTCATGCTCACTAAAAAGAAATGCAATTCTTGTAATATGACATTTTGGCAATAATTTTATATGTGCTATTTTTTGTTTTAAATTTTTTTGTAGGTAATCAAATATAAGTTCATCAATATATTTAAAAATTTCTGTACTATTTATATATTCAGCTTTTTCCAAGAAATCGGACAAAATTATTTTTACAAATTCATCTCTTATTCTTTCACGGCTTATATTTTTCATTAAATGTATGTTTTGTACTATAGCTTTGTAAGTTATTTCTTCTATGTCAAAGCCAAGTTTTGTACTAAATCTTATACATCTTAACATTCTTAAAGCATCTTCATTAAATCTGTTATCTGCTTCTCCAACACATCTTATTATTTTTTTTTGTATATCCGTTTTTCCATTAAATGGGTCTACAAATTTTTTGTATGGATGATATGCCATTGCATTAATTGTAAAATCTCTTCTAGATAAATCCTCTATTAAATTTTTACTAAACTCTACAGTTTCAGGTTTGCGATTATCTATATAATCTCCATCTATTCTAAAAGTAGTAACTTCGTAATTTATACTATTAATAACAACAGTAATTGTACCGAATTTTACTCCTGTTTCTATTGTTTTTTCAAATATACTACAAATTTCTGTAGGCGTTGCACTTGTGGTTATATCGTAATCATAAATATTCGTTTCCATAATACTATCACGTACTGCACCACCAACAATATAAGCTTCAAAATCGTTTTTGTTTAATTCTTCTATAATATAATTAACATCCTTGGGTATATTCAATTTTTTACCTTTTAATTTTTTTATTTTTTAATAAATGGACTTAAAACAAAAGCCAAAATAATACCAGCTACTAAGCCACCAATATGCCCCGCATTATCTATATTACCAGAAAATTGAGAAAAACCCCATGCTAAATTTATAAAAATCAAAAAAAGTATACTATTCCAATTTGAACCAGCTAATGTTTTTTTTCTTTCAAAATATAATATAACAAGTAAAGCACCCATAATACCGAAAACAGAACCACTAGCTCCAAGAGATATAACTTGAGGATTTCTAAAAAATAAACTTAAACCACTACTAGCTAAACCAGTTAAAATATATATAATAATAAATAAGAATATCCCAAAAGATTTTTGTACTTTTGCACCAAAGCTAAGAAGTGCTTGCATATTAAAAAGGAGGTGCATAAAATTTATGTGAAGAAATGTACTTGTAAAAAGCCTGTACCATTCTCCTGTTTTTACTATATGTTGTAAACTTGTAGATGCTCCGAATCTTATTAAATTTTCTGTAGTTTGTCCACCATTTAAATAAACATAAATATGTATGTACATATTTATAGCAATAATAATTACAGGTAGTAAAAAATCTATAATTCTTAAACTTTTTTCCATAGCTTTCTGCCTCTAAAATAAAGCTGATACTTAGATTATAAGTATCAGCTTTTTTGTATTTTATATATAATAAAATATTCATCAAATTTGAAATATTAAACTTTTCAAATCCTCATCGTTAAATACATAGTCTTTCTTACAAAAATAACAGTGCATTATAGCTTTTTTATCTTCTACAAGAATTTCGTTCAATTCTTTTTTACCAATCGCTATAAGTGCTTTCTCAGTTTTTTCACGATTACAATTACAATAAAATTTTGGTTCTATTTCCCCATGTTTTATTACACTATTATTTTCAAACAACATTTTTATAATATCATCTTTATTTAAAAGCATATTTGTGATACTAGGTAAGTTTTTTATAGTATTTTCTAAATTGTTTATAAATATTTCTTTTGCATTTGGCAAAAGTTCTATAATAAATCCACCAGCTTCTTTTACGGTATAGTCTATATCTACAAGCACGCCAAGAGAAACAGCTGTGGGTATTTGTTCACTCTTTGCGTAATAATACGTTATATCCTCTGCTATTTCTGAAGTAGTAAGTGGAACCATACCACTAATAGGAGTTTTAAGTCCTATATCTTTTGTAATACTAATTGTTCCAGAACCTACTGCTTTAGAAACATCTAGCTTGCCATTTGGTTTTAAAGGTATATCTACATAGTTATTGTAGACATATCCCTTTACTTCTGCTCCATTATTTGCTGTGGTTACAATTCCTCCAAGTGGTCCATCACCCTTTATCGTAATTGTAAGTAAATCTGTTTCATTTTTCATCATACTACCCATTATAGTTGCTGCAGTTAGTGTTCTTCCAAATGCAGCTGTAACAACAGGGGTTGTTTTGTGTATTTTAAAGGCATCATTTACAAGTTTTTTTGTATTTGCTATATATACTCTTGCACTTTCGTCCACTGTATAAAAACTTATTATATCCATAATATTTTAATGCCCCTTTGAAGTATTGTACTACTTTTTTGTTACTATATACAACAAACGCTCAGTTTCATTTTTGGGTTTATTTTTTGTATAGTCATCGTATTTTTTCAATATCTTCAAATTAGATTTTTGTAAATATTCATCTATTAAAATTTCACTATACGATTTTTGATAGTGAATTTCTTCTGTGCGGATATATTTTTCTCCATCTTTTAAAAAAATTGTTAGAAAATATTCGTTTATTTGACTATCAAAATCGAAATAATTTTCCCATATAACAGCACCATTTTCATCTACATAGCTAAAAGAATTGTTGCTTAAAATATTTTTATATTTGTATTCTGTATTTATATCAAATATAAATAATCCGCCGTCTATCAAATACTTACTTACTTTATTAAATATTTTTAAAATATCAGTTTCATCTAATATATAGTTTATACTATCACAAGTAGATATAACTACATCCAATTTATCTAAAACCTCAAAATCTCGCATATCTTGATTTAAAAACAATATATTCTGCTCTAAATCATGTGCTTTTTGGTTTGCAATTGCTAGCATTTCAATAGAATTATCTATACCTATAACATCATATTTTTCAAATCGTGTTGTTAGATTTCCTGTTCCACAACCCAAATCTAATAACATTAGTCTTTCTGTATTGTTTGTAAAATGTTCATCTATAACATCTTTTATAAAATATGACCATTCAAAATAATCTATTTCCATAAAAATATCATATAATTTCGACAAATTCTCATATGCAATCATTATATAGTTAACCCTCTATCTAATAATGTACCTTCGATACTTCTATTCTTATCTGGTAAAACACCATCTTTAAATAATTTTCTAAATTCTTCACCTGTTATTTTTTCTTTTTCTAGTAACAAGTTAGCACAATCATGTAATATTTGTATATTTTCTGTCAAAATTCTTCTTGCCTCTGTATAAGCAGTTGTTATAATTCTATTTATTTCTGCATCTATACTTGTAGCTATTTTTTCGCCATAATTACGACCACCACTTATATCCCTACCCAAGAATACTTCTGTTTGTTCTTCACCAAATAATATTGGACCTAATTCATTACTCATACCGTATTTTGTAACCATATTACGAGCAATGGAAGTTACTTTTTCTATATCGCCAGATGCACCAGTTGTTATATCACCCAAGATTATTTCTTCAGCAACTCTACCACCTAAAGAAACTACTATTTCTTGTTCCATTGCTTTTTTGGACAAATATAATTTATCTTCTTTTGGTAATGGCATCATATATCCTCCTGCCATTCCTGTAGGTATTATAGAAATCATGTGTACACCATCTAATAAATCGGACATTTCTTGTAATATTGCATGACCAGCCTCATGATATGCTGTAACTTTCTTTTCTTTTAGAGTAATAACACGGCTTTTTTTCTCTGTTCCTATTCCTATTTTTACAAAAGCTTTTCTTATTTCTTCCATATCTATTTTTTGTTTATTATTTCTAGCTGTTAAAAGAGCAGCTTCATTTAGTAAATTTTCTAAATCTGCACCAGTAAAACCAGATGTTGTTCTAGCAACCACTTTTAAATCCACATCTTTTGACATTTGTTTACCTGATGCATGTACCTTTAATATCTCTTCACGACCTTTTACATCTGGTCTACCTACTACAACTTGTCTGTCAAATCTACCGGGTCTTAATAATGCAGGGTCTAAAATATCTGGTCTATTTGTTGCAGCAATCATTACTATACCTTCATTTGTGCCAAAACCGTCCATTTCAACAAGCAATTGATTTAACGTTTGCTCTCTTTCATCGTGTCCACCACCTAAACCTGCACCACGCTTACGACCAACTGCATCTATCTCATCTATAAAAACAATACAAGGAGTATTCTTTTTTGCTTGTTCAAACAAATCCCTAACACGAGAAGCACCAACACCGACAAACATTTCCACAAAATCTGAACCAGATATAGAAAAGAAAGTGGAACCAGATTCTCCTGCTACAGCTTTTGCTAAAAGCGTCTTTCCAGTACCCGGAGGACCTACCAAAAGTATACCTTTTGGTATTCTCGCTCCTATATCTGTATACTTTTTTGGAGATTTTAGAAAATCTACAAGCTCTTCTAAATCATTTTTTTCTTCTTCAAGACCTGCAACATTTTTAAATGTTATTTTTTTGTCTGTTTCTGTAGACATTTTAGCACGACTTTTTCCAAAATTCATTACACGGTTTCCACCGCCACCACCAGAACCCCCACCTTGCATTTGGTTGATGACAACAAACATAAATATAATGATAGAAACTACTATTGCTATTGGAATTAAAAATTGTATTATTGTACCACTTCTTGGTGGAGATAGCGTTATAACATCTATATTATGATTTGCCATTGCATAATTTAGATGACCATGAAAATCGTCCATCCATGTTATAGGTACGGTTGTGCTAGGTCTAGCAGGGTCTGTAAAAAATACTCTAACACTACCTGCTCCATGTACATCTGTATTTGTACTAATTTCCACACGTGAAATATTTCCTTCATTTAAATCGTATAGAAGATTGCTGTAAGTATATGTAACAGCATTAGAATTACTATTATTTAAAGTATTTGCAACTGTTGTTATTACAATAAAAACTAAAAAAACTATAAAAAATGTAGTTAAAGCTCCCGAATTTCTTTTCAATTGTGCCTCCTTTTGTTCATAGTATATATTTTATTTCTGTTTGAATATACTTATATTTGGTAAATTTCTGTATTTTCCATCAAAATCTAAACCGTAGCCTATAACAAACTCGTTTGGGATTTCAAAACCTGTGTAATCGATTTTATAATTAATTTTATTTTTATTCAAAAATGAACAAATTTTAAGACTTTCTGGCTTTTTTGAATTTATATGATTAATTAAAAAATCTAATGTAAGACCTGTATCTATTATATCTTCTACTACAATTGCATTTTTTCCTTTTAAATCTGATGTAATATCATTTATAAGATTAATTTTTCCTGTGCTTTCTGTACCTTTATAGCTACTAATCTGCATAAAATCTATTTCTGTTGTTGTTTCATCTAGCTCCCTTGCTAAATCTGTCATAAAAAAAACACTGCCTTTTAATACGCAGATAAGAACTACTTGTTTACCTTTATAATCGTTTCTTATTTCTCTTCCCAATTCTTTTACTCTATTTTTTATTTTATCTTCCGTTATAAGAATCACTTAAATTCACCTTTTTCCAAATTTGTAAAAATGCACTTTTATTATTTATTTTACTTTCGTGTAATTTTGAAATGTAATAATTCATAATCCACAATATATTATTTTCATGTGCTAAAATTGGCATATTTCTCTCATTTAACGGTATTTTTTTATTTGTAAAAAAACTTTTCAGTTTCTGTGTACCATTGTTTTGCAAAATATCCCCTGTTTTTCTTGTCCTAATTTGTAAATCTTGTTTTAATATACTTTCGTCAAAAGCTATGGTAATTATATTATCTAATTCTAAATAGTCATCATTTTCAAAAATACATTTACTAAAAAGAGTTACATATAAATCTAACTCTTTTATGTATAAGAAATCATTAGACTTTATATTATAGCAAAATTCTAATTTATTTTCTATAAAAGTTTTGTTTTCAAAAACAATATGTTTGTACAATTTTGTTACTATAACATCTGATTTTAAGTTTATTTTTTTTCCTGTTTCGTTACTCGCAAGTTTTATTATATCATCTACATTTACTTGTGATACATTTTCTAAATTTTTATAAAAATTTGATAATACAATTCTAACAACTCTTCTTTTTAAAGCAATATTTATACTATTAAATTTTTCTAAATTCAGAGCTATATTTTTATTTTTTAAATTTTCCAAACATTTTTTATATTCTTCTTTTGCAAGAAATTCTAAAAAATTATCTTCTATTTCAAAGTTTTTAGAACTTTCAAATATAGTTTCTACTACATTTTGATTTATTTCAGACATATTTTTTAATACTTTATGCCTTATTTTATTTCTTGTATAAATCAAATCTAAATTTGTTTTATCTGTCCTATATTTTATATTTTTCAAAATACAAAAATTTTCTATTTCAATTCTTGTGCAATCTATAAGGGGTCTTATAATATTATCTTTTACTTTAGGTATACCTTTTAAACCAGAAATACCAGTACCACGTATAATATTAAAAATGATTGTTTCTACACTATCATTTTTATTGTGTGCTGTTACTATTTTATTTCCTTTTATATCTTTTATTGTTTTTTGTAAATATTCGTATCTTAGTTTTCTTCCTGCTTCTTCTATTGTTATTTTATTACTTATCGAATAATATTTTACATCATTTGAATGTATAAAAATAGGTATTTTTAGCGTTTTACATAATTTTTTTACAAACTCTTCATCTCTTTGTGAATCTTCACCACGCAAATTGTGGTTCATATGAAATACATTTAAATCTATTTTATAAAAATCTTTGAGAGAATTTAGAACATAGAGAAGTGATACAGAATCACATCCCCCTGAAAGTGCAAGCAAAACTATATCTCCATTATTTAACATGTTGTATTTATCTATTGTGTTTTTTACTTTTTCTATCATAGTATACCTTAATCTAGTATGTAATCTTTTATTTTAAGAAAATTTTACCGAAAAATGATTTTCGAAAAAAACGTAAATAAAAAAATTAAAGCATTTGTGTGAAATAAAATAAAGACACACTTCATTTTATTTCACATTATTATTAATTCACAACAACCATAAAAATCATAGATAAAATAAGACCTATGCTAGATAAGCACAAAAAAAGATATAGCAAAAACCTTGAAGTGCTAGTATCACGTATTACTACTTTTTTAATTCCGTTTTCTTCTAATACTTGTGCTTTGGTCGATTTTTTAAAATTTATTATTCTTTCTGCTTCAGCAACAAAATCTAATATTGGCATTTCTTTTTCTTTCAAAATAAATATAGCATGGCTATAAGGATGTCTCTTTTCTCCTTTTATAGATATTGCCCGCTTATTCATACACACCTCTTTACTAGCTATTTTAATTTGATATTTTAATATAAATATTGCCATAAAATATCTTAAATATACTAATGAAACGAGGGTTTACTTTTTATGCTTTCTACCAAATAATCCTTTTTTATTTTCTTTATATTCTTCTCCAGATTCTTTTGCAAATTCACGAAGTAACTCTTGTTGCCTATCTGTAAGATTTGTTGGAATATTTACTTTTACTGTAAATATTAAATCGCCAAAAATTCTATTATTTTTAACACTTGGAAAACCACGTCCTTTTATAATAGAAACTTCTTCTGGTTGTGTACCGGGTCTTAGTGTGTATCTTTCGTTGCCGTCCATTGTTGGTATAGATATTTCTGCACCAAGTGTAGCTTGCACAAAATTTACTGGTATATCTAAATATATATTACTTCCACGTCTTTTGAAATGCTCATGTTCCATCACAGATATATTTATTAGCAAATCACCATTTCTAGCTCCACGCTCTCCAGCTTCACCTTTTTCACTAAGACGTATTGTCTGTCCTGTATCTATACCACGTGGTATTGTAACTTCAAGCATTTTTGATTTTTTAATTCTACCTGCACCATTACAAGTTCTACATGGGTCTTTTATTAATTTCCCATCTCCACGACAGACGCTACAAGTCCTTACACTTGCCATTGTTCCAAACATTGTTTGTTGTTCTACACGCTCCTGTCCACTACCATTACAATGTTTACAAGTTTCCGGATGAGAACCTGTTCTTGCTCCTGTACCAGTACAAGTATGACATATCTCTCTCATTGGTAAAGTTATTTCTTTTTTTACACCAAAATAAGCTTCTTCAAAAGATATATTTAAATGAGTTTGAACATTTGCACCTTGCTGTGGACCTCTTTTTCCTCTATTTGTTCTTCCGCCACCAAAAATATCTCCAAATCCACCACCGAAAAAGCTTTCAAAAATGTCATCCATATTGGAATAACTACCACTAAAACCACCACCAGCACCTCCTCCTGCACCATTAAATGCCGAATGTCCGAATTGGTCATATGTAGCTTTCTTTTTAGCGTCACTCAATACTTCATATGCTTCTGAAACTTCTTTAAATTTCTTTTCTGCTTCTTTATCATTTTGGTTTGCATCTGGATGATATTTTTTTGCCATTTTTCTGTAGGCTTTTTTTATTTCATCATCTGTAGCACTTCTAGAAATACCCAATGCTTCGTAATAATCTTGTTTTTCTGACATTTTTAACCCCTATTAAATTTAAAGGGGCTTCAGTTAAGAAACCCCTAATTTGGCTCCGACTAAGAAACCTATTATTTTTTAATATTTACAATTACTAAGTTTCTTATTTTTCTCTAGCCTCTGCATCTATTGTATCATCATGGTCGGGCCCAAAATCACTTGGCTCAGCACTAGCGTCTGCATTTTGATACAATTTTGCAGATATTTCATAAAATACAGCCGTATACTTTTCTAAAGCTTCTTTTAATGTAGCAGTATCAGATTCTGTCATACTATCTGCAGACATAGGCTCTGCTATAGCTTTAAATTTTTCTAACTCTTCTTCAACTTTTGCTTTATCTGCTGCATCTATTTTATCTGCATTTTCTTTTAATATTTTCTCTGTTTGAAAAATCATAGATTCAGATTCATTTTTAGCATCTATTGCTTCTTTATGTTTTTTATCTTGTTCTGCAAATTTTTCTGCTTCTTGTACAGCTTTGTCTATTTCTTCATCACTTAAATTTGTGCTTGCTGTAATTGTTATTTTCTGTTCTTTTCCTGTACCTAAATCTTTTGCACTAACATTTACTATACCATTTGCATCTATATCGAAACTAACCTCTATTTGTGGTACACCACGAGGTGCAGGAGCAATACCATCCAATCTAAATTGCCCAAGGCTTTTATTATCTTTTGCGAATTGGCGTTCACCTTGAACTATATTAATATCAACTGCTGTTTGATTATCTGCAGCTGTAGAATATACTTGTTTTTTGTTTGTAGGAATTGTTGTGTTTCTTTCTATTAGCTTGGAAACTACACCACCCAAAGTTTCTATACCAAGAGATAATGGAGTAACATCTAAAAGTAATATACTACCAGCACCAGCGTCTCCAGCAAGCTTACCACCTTGTATACTTGCACCAACCGCAACACACTCATCTGGATTTATTCCTTTAAATGGTTCTTTTCCAGTAAGTTTTTTTACAGCCTCTACAACAGCAGGTACACGTGTAGAACCACCAACCAATATAACTTTATCTAGTTCACTTGGGTTTAAATCTGCATCTTTTAAAGCTGTACGAACTGGTCCCATAGTTTTTTCTACTAAATCTGAAATAAGCTCTTCAAATTTAGAACGGTTAAGATTTATATCTAAATGTTTTGGACCATCTTGATTTGCAGTTATAAATGGCAAGTTTATATTTGTTGTATTTGTACTTGAAAGCTCTTTTTTTGCTTTTTCTGCTGCATCTCTTATACGTTGCATCGCCATTTTATCGCTAGATAAATCTATACTTTCAGATTTTTTGAACTCGGATACTATATATTCTATTACTCTTTCATCGAAATCGTCGCCACCAAGTTTATTGTTACCACTTGTTGCTAAAACTTCGATAACACCATCTCCAATATCTATTATACTTACATCGAAAGTACCACCACCAAGGTCGTAAACCATTATTTTTTGCTCATTTTCATTGTCAAGACCATATGCGAGTGCTGCAGATGTAGGCTCATTTATAATACGTTCTACTTTAAGACCTGCTATTTTACCTGCATCTTTTGTTGCTTGTCTCTGACTATCTGTAAAATATGCTGGAACTGTAATTACTGCTTCTGTAACTGGCTCACCTAAGTAATTTTCTGCATCTTGCTTTAATTTTTGAAGTATCATAGCAGATATTTCTTGTGGTGAATAACTTTTTCCATCTATAGCTGCTTTGAAATTTGTACCCATATGACGCTTTATACTTATAATTGTCCCATCTGGATTTGTAATAGCTTGACGTTTTGCACTATCTCCTACAAGTCTTTCTCCAGTTTTAGAAAATCCAACTATAGAAGGTGTAGTTCTCGCTCCTTCACTATTTGGAATAACAACAGGCTGACCACCCTCCATAACTGCAACACAAGAATTTGTTGTACCTAAATCTATACCAATAATTTTTCCCATTTATTTAATTCCTTTCATTAATATCTTTATTTTTATTTAAAATCTTCAATATAAATTCAAAATCCTAGCTTACAACCTTAACCATGCTATGTCTTATTACTTTATCTTTATATATATATCCTTTTTGTAGCTCTTCTATTATAGTTCCAGATTCATAATTTGCATCTTCTACTGTACTAACTGCATTATGAAAACTTGCGTCGAACAGTAATCCATCACATTCTATTTTTTCTAAACCAATGTCTTTCAAAATACTTTCCATTTGCTTATATATCATAAGTATTCCCTTGTGTAAATCATTATCTGAAGGAATACTTTCTAAAGCTCTTGAAAAATTATCTATTACAGGTAATAGCTTGTCTAAAGTTTCTCTTACTCCTTGGTCGTACATTCCAGATTTTTCTTTTATTGTACGCTTGCGAAAATTATCAAACTCCGCCATTGTTCTCATTAGTTTATCTTGCAAATCTTTTACTTGTGCATTTGTATCTTCTACTTTTATTTCTATATCATTTTCATTTTCGTTATTTTCTGTGTCATCTTTTGTAATATCTTCAAATTCTTCTTTTGTTTCTTTTTCCATTTTGCCTCGTTTCTTCTTCAATTCTATCAACCTCATTTAAAAATTTAGCATGATTTTTTTTGTTTCCATACAAAACAGAATTTATGTTTTTTACGACTGCACTCAAAATAGAATGAGCAGCAGAATAATCCATCCTAGTTGGTCCAATTATACCAATAGAGCCTATGGGGCTATCATCTTGTTTATATGTCGCTTTTATTACACTACAATTCTTCATTTCTACTAAAGAATTTTCCGAACCTATAACAACTTGAATATTGTCATTGTTATCTTTTTTGTCCAAAAGAGTAATAAGTACATCTTTTTCTTCAAAAGTTTTAAAAATACCCTTTGTTTTTTCTAAATCGCTAAACTCGGGATAATTTAAAATATTATTAACACCACTTGTAAAAATTTGTGTTCTTTCTTCCAAAGTTAAAATTCTTACTATAACTTCGATAATTTTACCTATCAAATTTTTATGTGGGTTATCTTGGATATTTATAATTACAATATCTTCTACAGTTTTTCCACATAGTAGTTCATTTAAAAACAATGTTAGTTTATTAAGCGTTTCTAAGTCTGGTGCGTTCGGAACATTTAAAACAGAATTTTTTACAATTCTACTAACTGTTATAATAACGATAACTATATTAGATGAATCCATTGGAATAAGCTGTATATATTTTACAGATAATTTTTGATGAGATACCTCCGAAATAATTGTTGCATAATTCGTAAGAAGAGAAATAGCCTTAGCTGTTTCTTTCATCAAATATTCCATATGATTTATATTTGTTTCTATTATAGTTTTTAAATACTCCGACTCTTCAGATGTTAAGTCTCTAAGTGTTAAGTTATCTACATGAAGTCTATAACCAAGGTCTGTAGGTACTCTACCACTACTTGTATGCGGTTGATATATAAACCCGAAATCTTCCAAATCACTCATTTCATTTCTTATTGTAGCGGAACTAATACCAAAGTTATGCCTTTTTTCTAAACTTCTAGAACTTACAGGTTCTCCAAATTTAATATAGTCATTTATTATAGCTTCTAATATTTTTATTTTTCGTTCATTCAACATAAAATCACACTCCAATTCAGAAAAACCTAGATAAGTGTAGTGTGTGCAATAATGCTAATTAAATTTTTCATTATATTAGCAATTTTTTGTTAGCAAACACAACTAGTGATTGCTAACAAATAAAAAATAACACAACTTTTTAATTATGTCAAGTATTTTTATAAAATTTTAAAATTCATATTTCCAACTATCAAACTAACAAGCAAATGCTCTGAACAAATCAAATACGAAAATAAAATATTATTTAATACTCCTTTAATTATCGAGCTTCTTCCGTTTTTGTGAAAAGTTTAAACAAGATAGAATAAATATCTATTTAATTTTTATAATTAATATTATACAATACTATCATCGATGAAAACAAATATAAAACAAGCGTAGGTATAATTATGAAAAATAATATTTTTCCTAAAGATTTTTTGTGGGGTGGTGCTATAGCTGCCTGCCAATCTGAAGGTTCATGGAATATTAATAAAGGACTAAGCGTAGCTGACCTAGCTATCAAATATGATAAAACAGTATCACGTTATGAACGTAAACTAGTTACACAAAAAAAATTAGATAATTTATTAAAAGAAACAGACACTAAAAAGTTTCCAAAGAGATTCGGTATCGACTTTTATAACTATTTTGAACAAGATATAAAAATGTGTGCAGATATGGGTTTTAAAGTTTTTAGACTATCTATAGCATGGACTAGAATATTTCCAAACGGCGACGAAATGCATCCTAACGAACACGGCTTGAATTTTTATGACAAAGTAATAAACTCTATTGTACAAAATGGTATGCAACCACTAGTAACAATTAATCATTTTGATATGCCAGTTAATCTAGTTACTAAATATGGTGGATGGAAAAATCGAAAACTTATAGACTTTTATTTAAAGTTTGCGGAAGTAATTTTTAACAGATATCACAAACAAGTTAAATATTGGATATCTTTTAATGAAATAAATGGTGCTAGATTTAATGTTTTTTATAGTACAGGTCTTGTAAAAGACAGTAGCGATAATCATTTACAAGATTGTTACCAAGCAGCCCATCATCAATTTATTGCAACAGCACTTGCAAGAAAAAAAATACATGAATACAGAAATGATGCCATGATGGGTTGTATGGTAGCAAAATTTACAACATACCCTGCTACTTGTAAACCAGAAGATGTAATCGAAGCCCAAGAAAACGAGCGTCTTGATAACTTCTACTTTATTGACCCTCTTATACGTGGTAAATATCCATCTTATGCAAAAAGATTCTGGAAAGAAAACAATATTAATTTAAATATATTAAAAGGAGACCTACAATTATTAGAACAAAATCCTTGTGATTATTTAGCTTTTAGTTACTATATGTCGTCTATATCTGCTGCTAACAAAGAAAATTTAGAAGAAACGGAAGGGAATCTTAAATCTACATTCAAAAATCCACATTTAAAAGCGAGTGAATGGGGTTGGCAAATAGACCCAATAGGATTAAGATATACTCTTAATCAACTATACGACCGATATCAAACCCCATTATTTATAGTTGAAAATGGAATTGGTGCTGAAGATGACTTTGTAAACGGTAAAATTGAAGATGACTACCGTATAGAATACTTAAAAACTCATATCGAGCAAATAAAAGAAGCTATACTTGATGGAGTTGAATTACTAGGTTACACTACTTGGTCCTCTATTGATATAATCTCTAGTGGTACTTCAGAAATGCGAAAAAGATATGGTTTTATATATGTTGATTTAAATGATAGTGGAAAAGGAACATTAGGGCGTTATCCTAAAAAAAGCTACTATTGGTACAAAGATTTAATTTTAAATAATGGTGATAATAACTGATAATATAGTTGTTTTTTTTTAAAAATTGTTATATTATAGATATATTATGAAACAACTATTTTTAAGATACAAAGGGGAATTTTAATGAAAAAACGTAAACGTGTACTTATAAGCGTTTCGGACAAAACAGGAATTATAGAATTTGCAAAAAAACTTAACTGCTACAATTTTGAAATTATATCTACTGGGGGTACTTATAGTACACTTTTAGAAAATGGTATAAATGTAATAAATATATCTGATATAACAAAGTTTCCGGAAATGATGGACGGTCGTGTAAAAACACTGCACCCAAATATACATGGAGGTATTTTAGCTGTTCGTGATAATGAAAAACATATTTTAGAAATATCAAATATGAATATAGAAACTATAGATATGGTTGTATGCAATTTATATCCATTCAAGAAAACTATAGAAAATGAAAATAATACGTTCGAAATAGCTATTGAAAATATAGATATTGGTGGACCTTCTATGATTCGCTCTGCTGCAAAAAATCATAAATTTGTAACAGTAATTGTAGACCCAAATGATTATGATAGAGTAATAAAAGAAATAGAAAAAGGTGAAATATCTAATAAAACGAAACTAAGCTTTGCAAATAAAGCATTTTTTCATACCTCCCTTTATGATAGTATCATAGCAAATTATTTGAACAAATTTGTAGATGAAGAGGAAAACGACAAAATAATTTTAGCATACGAGAAAAAGAAAACTTTAAGGTATGGAGAAAATCCACATCAAAAAGCATATTTTTATAAAGATATTACTAAAAAAAGTGGAAGTATAGCATTTTCAAATCAAATACATGGAAAAGAACTTTCATACAACAATATTAACGATGCAGATGTCGCTATATCGATAATAAAAGAATTTGAAGAACCAGTATGTGTAGCTGTAAAACATATGAATCCTTGTGGTGTTGCCGTAGGAAATACAGTATACGAAGCATTTGTTAAAACATACGAGGCAGACAAAATTTCTATTTTTGGTGGTATAATTGCAAGTAATAGAGAAATAGATGAACAAACTGCTATTAAAATGAACGAAATATTTTTGGAAATAATAATAGCTCCTTCTTTTTCAAAAAAAGCACTAGATATATTAAAAACAAAGAAAAACTTACGACTAATCACAATAGATATTACAAAAAACAAAGATGAAAACCAATTTGTTTCTGTTTCTGGTGGACTATTAGTACAACAAAATGATTTTTTAAATATAGATGAAATAGATATAAATATACCAACAAAAGTAAAGCCAAGCGAAGAAGATATAAAATGTGCAAAATTTGCTTATAAAGTTGCAAAATTTGTAAAATCTAATGCAATTGTAATAGCAAAGTCAAGTATGACAATAGGTATAGGTCCCGGACAAACAAATCGTGTTGGTGCTGCAAAAATTGCACTTATTCAAGCTGGTGATAATGCCAAGAATGCTGTTTTAGCCTCGGATGCCTTTTTTCCTATGTCTGACACAGTGGAAGAAGCGGCTAAATACGGAATAAAAACAATAATACAGCCGGGAGGCAGTATAAAAGATAATGAGTCTATAGAAGCTTGTAATAAATATGGAATAGCTATGATATTTACAGGATACAGACATTTTAAACATTAAAATAAACAAAGGAATCTGTATGAATAAAGTATTAATAATAGGAAGAGGTGGGCGTGAACACGCTTTGGCAATGAAATTTAGCGAATCGCCCCATGTATCTACAATTTTTGTAGCTCCGGGAAATGTGGGTATGAAAGATGTAGCAACTACAATAGATATAGATGAAAATAATTTCAGCGAACTAATAAAATTTGCAAAAAAAGAAAATATTAAATTAACATTTGTAGGTCCAGAAGTACCACTTGTAAATGGTATTGTAGACAAATTTAAAGAAAATAATTTAAATATTTTTGGTCCTACAAAAGCAGCCTCTATAATAGAAGGTAGTAAAGATTTTTCAAAAAATTTAATGAAAAAATATAATATACCAACAGCAGAATACGAAACTTTTACAGAATTACGACCTGCTGTAGAATATTTAAAAAAATCTAAACCTCCATATGTTTTAAAAGCCGATGGTTTAGCTGCAGGTAAGGGTGTAGTTATTTGTAACAATATAAATGAAGCAGAAAATACATTAAAAGATATGTTAAGTCAAAATAAATTTGGTGATGCTGGAGCTAAAGTTGTAATAGAAGAATTTCTTGTGGGAGAGGAATTTTCTTTTATGGCATTTGTAAATAATGAAAAAGTATATCCACTAGAACTTTCTAAAGACCATAAAACAGTTTTTGAAAATAACCAAGGCCCAAATACTGGAGGAATGGGAGCATATTCGCCTGTACCCTCTATAACAAAAGAAATAATAGAAAGTTCTGTGAAAAATATTTTAAATCCTACAGCAAAAGCGATGGTGAAAGAGGGTAGACCTTTTACGGGGGTATTATATGCTGGGCTTATTTCTACTGTAGATGGTGTAAAAGTAATAGAGTTTAATGCACGTTTTGGAGACCCCGAAACAGAAGTTTTACTACCAAGACTACAAAGCGATTTATTTTTAATTTTGCAAGATATACTAAATGATAAAGATATTAATTTGAAATGGAGCGAAGAAGCTTGTATAGGTGTTGTACTTTGTAGTGATGGGTATCCAAATAAATACAAAACAGAAATACCTATAAATGGATTAAAAGAAGTTTCGAAAAATATAAATGTACTACATAGCGGTACAAAAGAAAAAAACAGTGAAATTGTAACAAGTGGAGGTAGAGTGCTTGTACTTACAAATATAGCAAACAATTTGAAAAAAGCAAGAGAAAACATATATAATGAGATTGAAAAAATCAAATTTGATGGTATGCACTTCAGAAAAGATATTGCAGATGTTTAATTTTTTATAATTAGTACCATCGAAAAAATTTTTTGAAATTTTTTAACTTTTTATTGATATTTCATATTGACAAAATGCGATAAAAAAAATAAAATAGTAAAATAGATTGTTACTTGATTGATATCAACACTGAATCAAAAAAGGCAAAACTATAAGCCCGCGGGTATAGTTTTGCCTTTTTTGATTTTCTAAATTATTTAAGGGTAAAACTAGGAGGTTTGAAAATTAAGATTTTTAAAATTTTAAACAATAATGCAGCAATTGTAAAAGAAGAATGTAAAAGAGAAATAATAGTTATTGGAAAAGGTATCTCTTTTGGTAAAAAAACCGGAGATATTTTAGCAAAAGAAAAAGTAGAAAAAACTTTTATACTTTTGGAAGAAGAAAATATAATCAAGTTTAAAGAAATTTTAAAAAAAACACCTATAGAACACATTATAATAAGCGAAAAAATAATAAAAAAAGCAAAAAATATATTAGATAATGACATTTACGAAAATATTTTTATTTCGCTTACAGACCATATATCTTTTGCTGTACAAAGATACAATAGTGGTATTTTTCTAAAAAACACTTTTTTATTTGATATAAAATTTTTTTACCCAAAAGAGTTTGAAGTAGGAAAAATAGGTATAGAAATTATTAAACAGTCTTTGGGAATAATTTTCACAGAGGACGAGGCTGCCTTTTTAGCACTTCATTTTGTAAATGCAACTTTGTATAAAGATATAAATATTGAAAAAATTATGAATATAACAAAGCTTATAAAAGATATTTTATACATAGTTTGTGATTTTTTTAACGTTGATTTTTTTAGTATGGAAAATGACATGATTAATAAATCTGCTGAAAAATATTACTACATTAGATTTATAAATCATATAAGATTTTTTTCATCGAGAGTTATAGAAAAAGTAATTATAGAAAATGATTATAACGGTGAGCTTGATTTTATAAAAGATAAATACCATAATTCTTTTGCCTGTACCTTGAAAATATCAAATTTCCTTATACAAAATCATAATTATGTTATGAGCTTGGAAGAAATGTTGTATATGACAATTCATATACAAAAAATTGTAAAAGATAGAAAACAGGATAAAATAAAAACAGACACAAATAAAACAAAATTAAACGGAGGCAAAAACATGAAAGAATTTACTTACACTATAAAAGACCCATTAGGAATACACGCAAGACCAGCTGGTCTCTTAGTAAAAGAAGCAAAGCTATTCGATAGTGATATAAAAATAGAAGCAAATGGAAAATCTGCAGATGCAAAAAAAATATTTTCTATAATGGGTCTCGGTGTAGAAACTGGACAAAAAATTACAGTTAAGATAGATGGTACGGATGAAGACGTTGCGTTTGATTCTATAAAAGCGTTCTTTGAAGATAATTTTTAAAATAATTATCAAAAAGTCCATTTAATCGATGGTCGTAGGATAAATTTCCTAAAATAAGTTTAGAAAAATTGGTGGGCGGAGCGAAAGCGGTATCCCATTACGAAGAAATCTAAATTTATTGTCTTGCTCCTTACTACCGCAAGTAAAATTAAAACAAAAAGGAATGATTATGAAAAAAAGGTTATATTTAGTGCGACATGGGCAAACATTATTCAACTTACGCAAAAAAATACAAGGACATTGCGACAGCCCTTTAACTGAGCTAGGACGCAAACAACCACTATATGTAAAAAAGCATTTTGAAGAACACAAAATACAAATAGACAATTATTACTGTTCTACATCGGAACGTGCAAGTGATACACTTGAAATAATAGCCCCAAATAAGCCATATATAAGATTAAAAGAACTAAAAGAACTAAATTTCGGTGTTTTTGAAGGAGAAAGTGAAGACTTACATCAAGTACGTCCAAAAGATGCAAAAACTCATGGTGATTTATATGTAAAATTTGGTGGAGAAGATGTAGCAGATGCACAAAAACGTGTTGTAAATTGTCTAACAGAAATAATGAAAAAAGATGACCATCAAAATGTGCTTGCTGTAAGCCATGCAGGGGCTTGTTATTTTTTCACTTTGAAATTTTTTCCTGAAGTTGACTTAAACAAGATAACATTTTCTAACTGTTGTGTTTTGGTTTGGGATTATGAAGATGGAAATTTTAGTTTTGTAGAAGCTATAGAACATGACTTCTCTTTGGAAATATAATTTAACATTGAGAAAATATCAAACAAAATAAAGGGGGTATTTATTAATGAAAAAATCTGCAATACTAGTTTTATCAATATTAGTTATAACAATAGGAACGGTTTTATTTTTCATAAGCAGAAATAATACAAATCACGAATTAGTCCGAATAAATGAAATCTTAACAGAATTTAGTAGTATAGATGTTGATTTAAATTCTACAGATTTGAACATTATTTCTGTAGATAGTTCAAATTTTAGATTATTAGGTCAAATTCACTCTGATGGTTTAAACTGGTCTGTACAAGACGATACATTAACACTTTCCGAGCCAGATAGAATTAATGTTAATATACTTAACGCAGAAATAAGTTCTCCTAAAATCACATTAGAAGTCCCTAGAGGATTTTTAGAAGAAGCAGAAATAAAAACAATTTCTGGTTATGTAAATATAACAAATATGTTATTTAATAGGCTATACGTAGACATTATTTCTGGAGATTTAACTCTTACAGATGTAAATGCAAATATTTTTGAAGCCAAATCGTTGTCTGGAGATACATTATCTAATAGGATTATTTCGGAAAATATTAATATAAATGTTACCTCTGGAGATGTTAGATTGAACTTGCCATATGGACGTGCAGATTATGATTATACAACAAACACGTTATCTGGAGATGTTAGTATAACAGGTGTGCAAGAAGCCATAGCTGATATTATTAGAAATATACATATAACTACTGTTTCTGGTGATATATATTTGAACTTTTTAGGGCTTCAATAGATAAGTGCAATGTTAAGTGATGCTAAAATATCACCGTAAAAATAAAAATTCAAAATTATTGGAGGAAATATGAAAATTTTAAAAGGAACACCGATAACAGAAAGAATAGCCTTTGGAAAATTACATTTTTACAAAAAAACAGATTTGGATATAAAAAAACGTGAAGTTTTAGACATAACAGAAGAGCTAAAAAAATATGAAGACACAAAAAAAATAGCAGTTGGTCAATTAAAAGATTTATATGAAAAAACACTAAAAACTATTGGTGAAGAAGAGGCAATGATTTTTGATGTTCACCAAATGATGTTATTAGATGATGAATACAACGATTATATAAAAGATATAATCGAAAAAAATTTAAATGCAGAATATGCAATAAATGAGGCAAAAAACGAATTTAAAAATATGTTTCTTGCTATGGATAGCGAATATATGAGAGCTAGGTCGGTTGATATTTGTGATATTTCTGACAGATTAATAAATATAATTTTGGGTAATTCTAACAGCCTTAATTTTGAAGAACCAGTAATATTAGCAGCTGAAGATTTAACTCCGAGTGAGACAGTTTCTATGGACAAAGAAAAAATATTAGGGTTTGTTACAACTGCAGGTTCTAAAAATTCACACACTGCAATTTTAGCAAAAATGTTAGATTTACCAGCTCTTATTGGTGTTGATAAAGAAGTTGAAAGTTTTCATGGTGAAAATGTAATAGTATGTGGTGCAAGTGGACAAATATACGTAAATCCAGACGAAGAAACGACAAACGATATTAAACAAAAAGTAAAAGAACAAGAAGAAGCAAAAGATTTTTTAAAAAGCTTAATAGGTCAAGAAAATGTAACAAAGGATGGTAGAAAAATAGATATATTTTCAAATATTGGAAATGTATACGATGTTACAAATGTTATAAAAAATGACGCTGGTGGAATAGGACTTTTTAGGTCGGAGTTTTTATACCTAGATTCCAAAGATTATCCAACAGAACAAGACCAATTTTTTGCATACAAAACTGTGCTAGAAAAGATGCATGGAAAAAAAGTAATAGTAAGAACTTTAGACATAGGAGCAGACAAACAAGTAGACTATTTCGGCTTAGAAAAAGAAGAAAATCCAGCACTTGGTATGCGTGCAATACGTATATGTCTTACAAGACCAGATATTTTCAAAACACAACTTAGAGCACTTTTCCGTGCTAGTAGTTTTGGAAATTTAGCAATAATGTTTCCTATGATAATATCTGTAGAAGAAGTTTTAAAATCTAAACTAATAATTGAAGAAGTAAAAAAGGAACTTGAAAAAGAAGGTCATCCATATGCAGACAATGTTGAAATAGGAATAATGATAGAAACACCAGCAGCAGCAATAATAAGCGACCTTTTGGCAAAAGAAGTAGATTTTTTTAGTATAGGTACTAACGATTTAACAAGCTATGTAACAGCAATAGATAGACAAAATCTTAGCTTAGCAGAGTTCGATAATCCTTATCATCCAGCAGTTCTTAGAATGATAGAACAAACAACCAAAAATGCAAAAGATGCTGGTATTTGGGTAGGAATATGTGGAGAACTTGCAGCAGATACAAATTTAACAGAATATTTTTTAAAAATAGGTATAGACGAACTCTCTGTTTCCCCACCTTATGTACTGCCACTTAGAAATAAAGTTAGAAGTTTGTAATAGATACTATATAAATTAATATCGTGTTAAGAACTGTAGTTGTTTTTAGCACGATATGATGAAATATATAGAATTTTTAATAGAAAATAACTAATACTAAGGTATAAGATAATATAGCTACACACGACGTATAGTTTATAAGAAATAAAAAAATATCTATGGATACTAAATGGAGTAAGTATCCATAGATATTTAAAACTTGTTTTTTAAGAAATATAAAAAAGTATACGGCTACAAAAAAATTATAACACAGCTACAAAGTAAAATCAAAGGAGAAAAAAATGAGTAAATACGATTCACTTGCAAAAAATATTATCGAAAATGTTGGCGGCTCTGAAAACATAAACAGCCTTACTCACTGTATTACAAGACTTCGTTTTAAATTAAAAGATGAGTCAAAAGCAAATACAGAAGTTTTAAAAAATATGGACGGTGTTGTAACCGTTATGCAAGCCGGTGGTCAATATCAAGTAGTTATTGGTAATCATGTGGGGAAAGTTTTTGAAACTATTTCGGGATTAGGTGTTGTAAACACTTCCGATGAAGTTGTACAAACAGGAAACTTTTTTGACCGTGTTATAAATGTGCTTAGTGGTTGTTTCCAGCCATTCTTACCAATACTTGCTGGAGGGGGGATGATACGTGGTTTAGCTGCTTTGCTTGTTTTTCTTGGTGTTCTAGAACGAGGAGGTGGTACATGGCATACGCTTGACCAAATAGGGGATGCTGTATTTTTCTTTATGCCAGTTATAATTGGTCTTACAGCTGCAAGGCATTTCAAAGTAAACGACATGGTAGGTCTTTTACTCGGTGCTATTTTAATGATACCATCTTTATCACTTAATAGTTTATCTGCAGCAGCAGGTGGAGAACCTATGATGGTACTTTTCCAAGATACAATATTTGAAACAAATATATTCCGTACTTTTATGGGTATACCATTTATGGCTCGTAATTATGCATCTTCAGCTTTACCTATTATATTTATAATGATGTTAGCTGCCCGTGTACAGAAACTAGCTAGAAAAATTTTGCCAGAAATGATACAAAACTTTTTTGTACCGTTCTTTACTATACTTATAACCGCTCCACTTGGTTTCTTAGTAATAGGACCTATTCTTACATTTGCAACAGATATACTTATGGCATTTTTTGATACAGTTATCGGTTTCTCTCCAATTTTATATGGAATTTTATTAGGTTTCTTCTGGCAAGTGCTTGTTATGTTTGGACTACACTGGGCTATAGTACCTATGATGATATTACAGTTTGCTGAAAACGGCTGGCAAAATATTATGACACCAGCTACAGCTGTTAGCTTCGGTCAAACAGCAGCACTTTTAGCTTTATACTTCAAACTTAGAAATCCAAAAGAAAAAGTTGTTGCTATACCAGCTATTATTTCTGGTATAGTTGGAATAACAGAACCTGCAATTTACGGTTTTACACTAAAACGTAAAAAAGTATTCTTATTTACAATGATAGGTGGTGCTTTAGCTGGTGCATGGGCTGGACATACAAGGGTAACAGCATGGAATCAAGGTGGACTAGGTATTTTTGCTCTACCAAATTTCATAAGAGAAGATGGTACAATTCCAGATTTAATTAACTTATTGATAGCAATAGCTATTACTGTTGTTGTTAGTTTTGTTCTTACACATTTCTTTTACAAAGAGCCAGAAAGTGTAGATGGTGAAAAAGATACTAAAAAAGAAGAAAAAGTAACAAGCCCAAAAATAGAAATTGCAACAATTGACGGCTTATCAAAAGAGATATTATCTCCAATAAAAGGAAAAATTGTAGAGTTGTCCAAAGTGTCTGACCCAGTATTTGCAGAAGGTGCAATGGGAAAAGGTATAGCAATAGAACCAACAGAAGGTCGTGTTGTAGCTCCTGTAGATGGTAAAATAGCTACATTTTTTAAAACAAAGCACGCATTGGGTATAGAAGATGAACATGGAGTAGAAATACTAATACACGTTGGTATAAATACTGTAGAGTTAAATGGTCAACATTTTACAGCACACAAAAAAGAAGGTGATACTGTAAAAGCAGGTGATTTATTATTAGAATTTGATATAGATGGTATTAAAAAAGCTGGATACAAAGTAACAACTCCTATAATAATCACAAATACGCAAGATTACAAAGATGTTGTACCTGTTAAAAAAGAAGATATATCGATAAATGAAAAACTTATAACAGTTATTCCAAACGTCTAAAAACATTATATTTAACAATATTTTTGCCTACTTTTAGTTTGAAAATGTTATATTAAAAGTAGGCAAAATAAAAATTCAAAGCAAAAGAAAGAGGTAAACCATGAAATTTATAAAATTTTCATTAGTATTTGTTTTAACATTCGTATTATTTAATACCATATATACACAGACTTTTTATGCAAGTAGTATTTTGGGGGGTGATAATAATTTCGATGATTGGGGAGGTTGGGGTGTACCTGGTTATTTAGATGACCAGCAAGCAATGAATAATAATCCCGTTATGGTTACAGTAACATTCGATTTAAATGGTGGTGATTTTGGTGGTACATCAGATGTAAATGTTTCTGTTCCAAGAGGAAGTATTTTGTCTGCTTCTCAAATACCAACACCTAGTAGAGCAGGTTTTACATTTGGTGGATGGAGCCAAAATTTAAGTGGTTCCCTTATAGATTTTGATATATATGTTTCTGCTGTGTGGATACCAACAGGTGGAAATATTGGCGGTGGAAACATAGTTACACAAAATGATGTAAGAGTAGTTTTTAATCTTGCTGGAGGTAATTTGTACGGAGATACAAACCAACAAACAGCTTGGATACCATATGGAACTATGGTAGAAAGTTATAATATGCCAACTCCTCCTACAAGAACAGGATTTATTTTTAATGGCTGGAGTCCAAACATACAAGGTATGGTTATAACAACAGACACATATGTAACAGCACAATGGGTACCTGTACAAAATTCTTCTGTAGATGTAATATTCAATTTAAACGGTGGTAATATAAACGGAAATACAAACAGTATTATTAGAAGTTTACCAGGGAACTCTACATTTTCATCTAGCTTATTCCCAACTACTCCAACTAGAGCAGGGTATACGTTTAATGGATGGACTCCTAATATAACAAACTCTATTATTTCAAGTAACACAACTGTTACTGCAACATGGGTAGCAAATCAATCTCAAAATATAAATATAACATTCAATCTGAATGGTGGTACTATAAATAATAGTGGTCAAAATATTGTTAGAACTGTAATGTCTGGAAATGTACTTGCTAGTAATCAATTTCCTGCAAATCCTATTAGACCAGGCTTTACATTTGTTGGTTGGAATCCGAATATAGCTAATACTCCATTATATGGAAATCAAACTATTACAGCACAATGGAGTGCTATACAAACACAAAATGTTACAGTAACTTTCAACCTAAACGGTGGTAACATAGGTGGTGATACACAGAATGTTATAAGGAATATTACAAGTGGACAAGTTTTCCCAGCGAATCAGTTCCCAGCGAATCCAACTAGAATCGGTTATACATTCAACGGTTGGAATCCTGCTGTGGGTAACTCTGTAATAAATCAAAACATTACTATTACGGCACAGTGGATACAAAACCAACCACAGAATTTTCCGGATATTACTCCTGCACCAGTTCCTACTGCTCCTGTACAGCAAGTTATAACAAATGCATCTACTGTAAATCAAATAGTTACATTGGCTCCAAATGGTGCTGTTTTTATAGGTGGTACACCTTTAAATTATGATATAGATACTTTCGGCTCTGCACATATAACAAACCAAGGTGTATCTGTACTACCTGCAAGGCTATCTCTTGCTATATTGTTTGGACTTTCTCCAAGTGAAGCATTAACTAGTGATTTGTTATACTGGGATGCTCTTACCTCTACATTTATTATAGACCCACAAGGTCATAATATACGTCTAACAGTTGGTAGCTATACAATGCAGGTAGGAGATGTGCAAGTTCCAATACTTTCTGGTTCTGGTACAGATGCTTTTCCTGTTGCAGTTTTTATAGACCCTGCAACTGGTAGAATGTTCTTACCTACTCGTGCTATCGCTGATGCTCTAGGTTTTACTGTAGGTTGGGATGCAAATTTAAGTGCTGTAACATTAACACCTTAAAACTTAAAATTAATCAATATCACGAACTACTTATATATTTTTAGAAGTAGTTCGTGATTAATATAGACAATATTTATATTTTTATTATCATATCCAAAAAACACAATTATTATTACAGAAAGGTAAGCATTATGAAATATAAAAAACATATAGCTTTTACATTATCATTACTTTTTGCTATATCTCCATTTTCTATTACAACTGCATTTGCCGAAGATACAAATGTAGAAATAGCTGAAGAAATTATCTTTGTTCATCCAAACGATTTAACACTAATAGAAGGAAATTGGTACAATCGTATTAATTTATGGAGAGAAGATATAGAACAATTTAGAGATGCTATTGTAAATAGCCACCCAAGATTTTGGGACGACGAGGCTATTGTTGTTCCCACAGAATGGTTATTTGGTCAACGTAGTTTTATTAGACACCCATGGAATACTTTTGAAGATAATGTAGAAATGCAAGAAAGATTTCTAAATGGTATCGATTCTCTAATTTTTAATATTGGTATTTTATCAGACATAGAAATATTTACAGAATTAAGAAGACTAGCAACTTTTTTAGAAGATGGGCATTTTGTGATTACGCTATTTGATGAAAATTCATATGTGTATCCTATTGCTTTTAAATGGCTCGGTGGCGATGGTGGGGGCTTTTACCTATTATCTGCAGCCGAAGAGTTTGAAGAATATCTAAACAAAGTTGTTGTACAAATAAACGGTATAGATATAGGCAGTATTTTAGACAAATTTTATAGTATAGGATTTTCAGAAAATAGATTTTCTAATAGATTTTTCCTTGAAGAAAATTTAAACTCTCCTTATTATTTAGCATTTCTAGGTTTTTTCGATGAAGAAATTTGGGGAATTGAAAATAATGAAATAATTCTCACGCTAGAAGATAGTGAACAAAATAGACATGATATGGTTCTTACATTAGATGATTTATTTTTAATAGATGAAGACAACAGAGATGGAGTTGTTGACTTTCCCGCTATAAGTGTAGACATAGAAGAATTACCACGTTTTTTGAGAAGACAAGGATATAATAGTTTTTATATATTGGAAGACTATGGAATTTTATATATTGTACTAGAGGAAATGGATGCAACACTTTTTAACTTTTCACCACAGGAAATTGAAGAAGAAGGTTTTGATTTAGTTATGGTATTAGATGAAGTAGCTGCAGGTATTACACATTTAGAATTATGGGAAATTTTTAATCAACTTGATGAAGCAGAAGATGATGACGAAATTTTTGATATTGTGAATGATGAATTTTGGAATAGAATAGACAATAATCTTGCTCCAAATCAAAAAATTGTAGATGCTATAAACTCTGGCATTGTACACACTGTAATTATAGACGGTCGTGGAAATGGTGGCGGTAATCTATCATTTCTTGTAAATTTGTTTAGATTTTTAGATGAAAATATAGAAGATGATAATTTATTTTATTTTAAAGATATTCGTTCTTTTTCTGCAGCATCTGTAGCAGCTGTTATAACGGAATATTTGGGTGGAAGAACTGTAGGAGACCCTACTGGACAAAATCTTATTTTCCACGGTACAGCTAGAGGAGACGATGTAGGTGCTAGAGTAGCGGATGTAATCTTGAACAATTCTAGAATATATATACAAATACCAAACTTTACAGCACATTTAGAACAACCAGACAGCTATTTGGGCGGTATTATCATAAATGACGTATGGGAATTTATACGTAGAAGCCCATTTTTGGAGCAATACGCAATTTGGCCAACTATAGATATAGATTATACTTTGGAAGATTGGTTAAACTTAAATGACCCATTGCTTGAACATATAAAAGACCTTGTTAATAATTAAGAATGAATTAGACAACTAATTTTATAAAATCCTGTGTTGAAGATATTAATATCTTCAACACTATATTCTTAAAAATTTAATTTTACAAAAAATCACAAATCGAAGGTAAGGTGTACAAAAAAATTTTTAATTTATTTATAATCACATTGTTTGTTATGAATACGCAACCCGTTTTTGCAAATGAAAATAACGAAGAGTATCAAAGTATTTATTACATTCAAAATGAAATCGAAAATATAAATAATTTAGAAGTAGCAAATGTAGAGCAAACTGTAACAGAGATATTTAACTATAGTTTTAATAAGAGATTACAACTAGGTTCATATAGTCAAATACCTGTGCTTTATGAAAACGAAAATAATATAAATCCTGTTCTATATTTCAACACTGATAGTAACAATAATATATGGCAAGTTATATACAGATTAAATAACTTACAAAATGCAATCGTAACATTTGAAACTCACGAAGATTTTTTATATATAGATTATAAACTATCAAGCTATGAGAATATACCAAATATTTTTATACACACAAATAATTTTGGTATGCTAGATATATTGCAGTATATTTATAATATCCCCCAAAATGAAAATTATACGATTTTCAATAATAGTGATAACCCTAATTTTAGAATTAAAAATGGTTACGGTATTAGTTTTATGTACGGAACAAGACCAGTACACATACTTTGGGAAAATGACATTCTTTATATAAGTTTTGAAGATTTTAAAAATAATTTTAATCACTACACTGAATTTTGGATTAGCGAAAATGATAACGAATTAGTATTATATAAAACTTTAAATATTTCAAATTTTGTAGATGATAATGGTTATACGGGTGGTACAAATGTTGGGGGTAGTGATAATAATCAAAATAATAGCCAAGATACATTTACAGAAAATTGGATAAACCCACCTAGCTTACAGGGAAATGAAGTAAGTTTATTTGAAAATTCTGATATTGTATGGTTTGCAAATACAAGATTAACAGCTCTTTTACAAAGTGGTATAACAACGGAAGATATAAATAAAGCTATAGAATATTTGGGTGGTAGAGTTATTGGGTATATACCTATAATACGAGAATTTACAATAGAAGTACCTGCTAATGATTTAGATGGTTTGTTTGATTTATCAAATTATTTGATGAATAACCATAGCAATATTTTTGATTATGTTACTATTTATACAGGACTTTTTGAAGATGCAACAAATTCTACTAGAGGAAGGGTACCAGAAGGAACCCCTTCTCCTTTTCATCCTGTGGAACCAGTAACGGAAGAACAAAGAGTAGGCACTCAAATTATAGGATTATTATTTTTAACAGGATTAATATATTATCGTATAATATTACCTTTTTTAATATTATCTACAATAATTGCGATAACTATAAAATTTATAAAGAACGAATACAAATACGAAAAAATAGTATTTAAAACTTTAAAAATATTATGGCTTTTATTTATAATTGTTATACCATCCATATTATATGCAAGAACAACTAATACACCAACAAATGACCCTTGGTGGAATAATAGAGAATGGGGATTAACAGCTATAAATGCACCTCTTACATGGGATATTTATGGAGATGAAATATCTAATATACGAGTAGGTATTGTAGACGATGGTATTGGCGTTGATTCTGAAATAAATGGTCTTTTTAATTCTCACGAAGACTTAACGATATCATTTAGAAATTTTAGAGTGCATCATGGTTTAAGAAATCATGGTCAGCACGTTTTAGGTACAATAGGAGCAACACATAATAACGGTCTTGGTGTAACAGGGGTTGCAAATTTATTACCCAGTTACCTTTTTAGTTACGATGCATTTGGTAGTTTTTGGTGGGTACATGAAGATTGGAGACTAGCTGTATCTGACAGAGAAACAAGAGCAGGTTTAGTTTGGAATGTAGAGAGAGGTACTAGAATAATAAATTTTAGTATTGGATGGCCAAAATATGTTAATGTTTTCGGTAATACTGTTACAAATGTTCCTGTTACTGTAGGTCAATCAACTAGACTATATAGAAATACTTTACAAGAATTATTAAATCAAGGTCATGATTTTTTAATAGTACACGCTGCAGGTAACGATACAAGAAATGCTAGATTAACGGGATTTTGGGCTTTAATACAAGAACCAAATTTAAGAGACAGAATAATCACAGTAGGAGCAACAGATAGAAACAACAAATTAGTATATTTTTCAAACTATGGTTCTATAGTAGATATAGTAGCCCCCGGCTATAGCATTTTTAGTACACTTGCAAATAGAAATGGGGGATATAGTCAAGTAGGAAGTGGTAGAGGAGTATATGGCTACATGGACGGAACCTCAATGGCAGCTCCCCATGTAACAGGTGTTGCTGCTCTCGTATGGGGTGCTAATCCGAATTTGACAGCTAGTGAAGTAAAAAATATTATTGTAACAGCCAGTACAAGAGAAGATAGGCAAATAAGAGAGCATAGAAATGTTACTGATAGACGAAACTACTATCTAATAGACTCACTATCTTCTGTTCATATGGCAGTACACGGTGAAACTGCTAGATTGCGTGGCACTGTACTATCTGATGCAAATAATAATTTTGTAAGAAATTCTGCTATAACTTTAGAAAGTATATTTGGTGATACTGTATTTACTGCTTTTAGCGATGAAAATGGTTTTTTTGATATAAATGAAATACCATTAGACAGATATAGATTAACAATAAGAGCTTCTGGCTTTATAACTTATGAGGAAACGCTAGATTTAACGAATGTTAAAGTTCTTATAGATGATTTTGCTTTGGAACCTTTTACGGGGCTAATAAATATAAATACAGCCAGCTTAGAGCAATTATTAACTCTTCCCGGTATAGGTATTACACTTGCAAACCGTATAATAGAACATAGAAATACATATGGTTTATTTAATACTACAGAAGATTTGATGAATGTACATGGAATAGCATTAATGAGATATTTAGGTGTAGCAAGTCTTATAACAGTAGATGAAACATTAAATATACCGAATGTAAGAATAAATCTAAATACGGCAAATAGTTCACAATTGCAAAGACTACCCGGCATAGGAAATGTACTTGCGAACAGGATAATAGCGTATAGAAATACGCACGGTCTTTTTAACACTACAAATGAAATAACAAATGTAAGTGGAATAGGAATACATACATATATAAAAATAAGCAATTTTATATATGTAGATAGCAGAAATATATTTTTGCCACCTACTTTAAGAACAATTATTGTAAATGAGGATTTTACAATATACGAAAATGATTTTTTAGATGATTTCTTAGAAGAGCAAGATATAACACTTAACGATATTTTTGAATATATTAATGAATTTAATGAAATTATATATTAGATAGAAGAAATTTAATTAAAGGAGGTGATTGAAAAGGTAGCCGAAATAGAAATATTTTTAAAATTAAATATAACAAAATTTTTAAATTACAAAGGAGAATAATATGAGCATTAAAACACAAGGTTTACCAGAAGGATTTTTGTGGGGAGGAGCTACAGCTGCAAACCAATGTGAAGGTGGTTTTGACAAAGGTGGTAGAGGACTTGCAAATGTAGATGTAATACCGTGGGGACCAGATAGAAGGGCTATTGTACTAGGTAAGAAAAAACATTTAGATTTTGAAGATGGATATTATTATCCTGCAAAAGAAGCTATAGATATGTATACACACTGGAAAGAAGATATTGCACTTTTTGCAGAAATGGGATTTAAAACATATCGTTTATCTATTGCTTGGACAAGAATTTTTCCAAAAGGCGATGAAGCAGAACCAAATGAAGAGGGTTTAAAATTTTACGAAGATATTTTTAAAGAATGTAAAAAGCATGGTATAGAACCACTTGTTACATTAACACATTTTGATTGTCCTATGCATCTTATAAAAGAATATGGTGGCTGGAGAAATAGAAAACTTGTAGGCTTTTACGAAAAATTTGCAACAGTTGTATTTAATCGTTACAAAGGTTTAGTTACATACTGGCTAACTTTTAACGAAATAAATATGTTACTACACGCACCTTTTATAGCTGCAGGTATATTTATTGAAGATGGAGAAAACAAAAAACAAATTACTCATACAGCAGCACATCATCAACTTGTTGCTTCTTCTATTGCTACAAAAATTGCACATGAAGTAGATAAAAATAACAAAGTTGGCTGTATGGTTGCTGCAGGCGATTATTACCCATTTTCTTGCAAACCAGCAGATGTTTTTGCTTCTATACTAGAAAATAGAGAAAATTTTTGTCTTATAGATGTTCAATCACGTGGATATTATCCAAATTATTTATTAAAGCAACTAGAGCGTGATGGTATAACAATTCCATTTGAAGATGGAGACAAAGAAATTTTGAAAAATCACACAGTAGATTTTATATCTTTTTCTTATTATGCTAGCCGTGTATCTAGTGAAGAAGAACTAGGTAAAGCGGAAGGAAATATATTTGGCTCTGTAAAAAACCCACATTTAAAAGAAAGTGAATGGGGCTGGCAGATAGACCCTCTAGGGCTTAGAATAACAATGAACACACTCTACGACCGTTATCAAAAGCCATTATTTATTGTTGAAAATGGACTTGGTGCTGTAGATACACCAAATGAAAATGGAGAAATAATAGACGATTACCGTATAGAATATTTAAGAAGCCATATAAAAGAAATGATAGATGCAGTAAACTTAGATGGTGTAGAGCTATGGGGCTATACTTCTTGGGGATGTATAGACCTAGTTAGTGCTGGTACTGGAGAAATGAAAAAAAGATACGGTTATATTTATGTAGACCGTGATAATGAAGGTAATGGTACTCTTAAAAGAACAAAAAAGAAAAGTTTTGATTGGTACAAAGAAGTAATCGCATCTAATGGTAAAAATTTGTAAAAATAATAATTAATTAAATATTTAAGGGTCTTTTGTCAAGAGTTTTTATTGATAGAAGACCCTCAAATGATATATGCCAATTCTACGACCGTAACAAAAAAACTCTAAAAACTCACGAACACGTCCATTAATTTTTAACGGGCTTAGATTTTCTCCTATTTTTTGTTCAAAATATTTTTTTGCTTGTTGTTTATTTACTGTGCTTAAAAGATTGTCAAATCTACCAAAATCATTTATGTTTTCTTTTGTTATGTTAAGTAATATCATTTCACGAAACATTTTTTCATCTAGCCCAAAAGTTTTGATAATTAGATTTATTTCATCATCTTTTGCATTTGCTTGATAAATTGTTATATAATCACGCAGAGTATTGCCCTCTTGAACTACAAAATCACCGCTTTGTATATCACGGATTATTATTTCTGCAAAATCTTGTTCGGTTTTTGCTAGGGTTTTAAATGTTTTGTGTAGCTCGTTTAAGGCTTGTTTTGTTTCGCTATCGTTTGCATTTTCTAGGCATTTTAGATATTTTGTAAAGCGTGAATTTAGCCATTCGGTATCTATGCGACCGGTGTTTTTGTTTGTTAAATATCCTGATATTTCGTATGGTATATTTATTATTTTTTCTGTTTGCTCGTAATCTGATTCTTGCTCTGATTCAAAAAGCTCTTTATAACGTAATAATAAAACATTATATGTTGTTTCGTCTAGCACAAGCGTTATATTTTCATCTTTGTATTCATATTCTGCTTGTTCCCATTTATGCCCTTGTATTTTTGCAGCTTCTAACAAGTCTGAAATTTCTACAAAAAGTTGTGCAAACTTTATTTTTTCTGCTTGTTCGCTTGGTAAGATTTTAAAGTCATCTACTCCACTTGTTTCAAATATTTCTTTTATTTGTACAAAAACTTCGTTTATTTTTTTAATATTTTCGCCTAGTTTCGGCACAAACATATCATATGGCTTGTCTCCAGAATATAGTTTTAATGCGGCTTCTATATTTTTTTGCATTGTATGTGGCTTGCGGTAATATTTTATTGTGCCGAATGGTTTTTCATATCCCAAAAGACGGTTTGTACGAGAAAAAGCCTGTATAATATTTGCGTGTTCTAGAACTTTGTCCATATACAATGTATTTATCCATTTGCTGTCAAAACCTGTTAGCATTTGGTCAACTACTATTAATATATCTATTTGTGCATCTTTTGTTTTGTCTATTGTGCTGTATGGTTTTTTATGGGCAAGCCTTGCGGCAATATCTTTTTTAAACTTGTCGTGGGCATTTATTTTAAAGTCTTGGTTATACGCTTCGTTATAATCCTCTATTATTTCTACAAGCCCATCTTCTTTAAACTTTGTGTTTTCTAGATTATCTATATTTGGGTCAAAAAGTGCTGTTATTTTTAGTTTTGGTGCTTCTTTTTTGAAAAGCCTGTAATATTCTATTGCATCTGGTATACTATTTGTTGCAAAAATAGAGTGGAACTTTCCATTTTGTGAAAGTGTTGTCCAGTTTTCTTTTATATCTGTTACTACCATTTGTGGGTGTGATGTTTCAAAACTGTATTGCGAATTTTTTAAATAGCTTTCTATACCTTTTATTTTTTTGCCGTCGTCTCCTTTTTCATCTCCCATTTGCATTTCGTTTAAAAATTTTAAATATACTTTTGTTTTGTTTTCATCTTCAAAAACTTCTTCTTCGGTTTGGACTTTTACTTCTTTTAGAGCTACTGCTTTTCTTATGTCTTTTTCTTTATATGTTTCTACCATTACCGGGTCAAAGCCTAGCACATTTTTATCACGTATGCCATCGGCTA
>WRGD01000145.1 GCA_009787355.1 Defluviitaleaceae bacterium
TGAGTTGGGGTTTCTTCTGGTTGTTATCCTCATTGTTAAGCTATCTTCTTGTTCCATAGACGTTGTATTTTCTTCTTCTTTATTTTCTGTATCTTCTCCAGAGTAATCTGTATCTGAGTAATCTGAATTTTCGCTATCATCGTAATACTCAAATAGTTCATTGTTGTTCATAATGTATCCTTTCTTTTTCATTCAGTAAGAATGATGTTTTGTATTTTTATATTTCCTTGCAAGTAATATGCTGTTTAACAAAACTTTTTTTGTTTTGTATGTAAGAAGTTTAGCACAGAATTTTTTAAAAAGAGTGTAATTTTTCTTGGTTTTCAAAAAAAATTTTTCAAAAGTCAAGATAAATTTCCGCTTTTTAGACATTAAAACTAATAAAATTACATAGTAAAGCAAAATAAAATATAAAATACGAGGTACGCTTAGAGCCTGTTCAAAATCTTGAACATAAGATATAATTAGTTAAAACCCCAACGAGGTGAAAGATTATGAGAAAAGTATATTCTAGCGATATAACCAGAGAACAGTTTGAATTGATTTCAGCAGACTTGGAGAATTTAAAGAAAACTACAAAGCCCCGTAAAATTGATTTATACGAGGTTTTCTGTGGCCATATTGTATCTTTTGAAAAATGCCTGTACATGGGGCGAGATATACCAAGTGACTTTCCTAAAATGGGCATTGTGCGTTATTACTATGATGTTTGGACAGTCAAAGGTACCGATGGCTTATCCATTCTTGATTATGTGATTGCAAAGCTTACGGATATTCATAGATACGAAGAAGGGAGAAAGCCGTTGCCAAGTATGCTTATAATTGATTCGAAAACTGTACAAAACGCAGACACAGCATCACAAAAAGGTTATGATGGAGGTAAAAAAAATCTGGTATAAAACTTCATATAGCTGTAGATGTCTTGGGATTGCCGTATGCAGTAATGGTTACAACTGCCAACATTTCCGATATATCAGGTGGAATGCAGATATTTTCACAACCAAGTTTTTACTCTTAGAAAAATTCTAAAAACAAAAAAATTTAGTACAATGTAAATAGTTTGAATACTTTACATATATATAATATACAGTCTTTAAAATTGGGAGGATTTATGTCTGAAGTCTATTTACATACAGTTCATAAAGAGGTAGTTTATTATTATGTAAAGAAATTAAATATACATATGAAAAATATAAGAGTTTTAAAATTAAATGAATATGAAGATATTTATATTTTTAGTTGTTATTTAGATTCACAGCTTATAAACTTTTTGGTGTTTTTGTTAGAAGAAATAATTTTTATAAAAAATAAAATAGTATCACATGAAAATATAAAAAATACTATAATTCAAAATATATTTATCCCAATGAGAGATAAAGTAAAAAAGGAGTTGCAAGAATATTTGAAAGTAAACGACATAATAAATATAGAAGCATACTTTAATTTTAGAATGGAAGAGCATAAGGTAAATATGTATAAATTGATATATTCTATAGTAAAAAATAATATCACAAAATCATAATAAAAAATTGTACCTACAGTGTGCAAATGTATATTTCGATGGTAAATTTATTTTTACTTATCCAAAACAATTAAAACATATAGGTACAATTTTTTTATTTTACAAATATATTATTTCCATCGGTGCTAATTACAATATGCCCATGATAATCTGTTCTATATATTAATATAGAACTATCGTTTAGTCTATCTAATATTGGCTGGTTTGGATGTCCATACATATTGCCACGTCCTGCACTTATTACAGCAATATATGGAGATACAGCTTGTAAAAATTCATATGACGTACTTGTAATACTACCATGATGACCTACCTGTAATATATCAGCATCTATCTCATATCCTTGCATTAGCATTTCTATTTCGCTCATTTCTTCTGCATCTGCTGCAAAAAGAAAACGTATATCATTATATGTCATTAGAATTACAATAGAATAGTCATTTAAACTACTATATCCTCTATTATTTGGAGCAATAATTTCGAATTCTATGTTTCCTAGTGTGAATTTTTTAGGAACATATGGAATAATTATATCAATGTCATTACTTGATATTACTTCTCTAAATTGTCCATATATTAAAGTATCATGTGACCTATTTGTTTTTATAATATTACCTATATCAAAAGTTCTAATAACAGGAATAAGTCCACCTATATGGTCGCTATGTGGATGTGTTGCTATAACGTAATCTATATATCTAATATTGTAATTAAAAAGATATGAAACAACAGTGTTCCCAGCGCTCACATCTCCCCCATCTATTAAAATAGTTCCATATGGAGATTGTATAAGCGTTGATTTGCCTTGTCCTACATCTATAAAATGCACAATAACATAGTCAGTGTTATTATATACGTAAAAAAAAATAAATACAACTAAAATTACGATAATAAAAGATATTATTACATATAACTTTTTAATTTTATGCATAACTCTTCTATATAACTACAATATTTGTGTCTTCTCTTTTAGAAACTTTTGCTATTATACTTGCTTCTACACCATTTTCTTTTAATTTTGATAATAATTTAGAACTTTGATTTTCAGAAACAGAAAAGCAAAGTCCACCAGATGTTTGAGGGTCTATCAAAATCTCTTCTAGTGCTGTATCGTTTATTTTAAAATTCACTTTATTTTTCAAATATGCTCTGTTTTTAGAAGCTGCACCAGTTACTATAGAATTTTTTGCATATTCATATACTCCAGAGATATAAGGTATAGATTTAGAATCTACGATTATTGTATAATTATCTGTAGACATTTCATTTAAATGACCCAAAAGTCCAAATCCTGTAATATCTGTACAAGCAGAAATATCAAAATTTTTTGATATTTCACAAGCTGTTTTATTTAATGTTTCCATAACAGATATTGCTTTTAAATATGTTTCATTTTTTTCTTCAAATTTACCATATGCAGCATTTATTATGCCAATACCAAGCGGCTTTGTAATAATAATATCGTCTCCTATTTTACAGCCGTTGTTTTTGTAAACTTTTAATGGGTCTATAGTGCCTGTTACAGATAAACCATATTTTACACTTTCATCTCTTATACTATGACCACCACACAATATCCCACCAGCTTCCATTACTTTTTCTGCCCCACCACGAAGAATTTCAGAAAGTTGTTTTACATCATCTGTGGCAGGAAAACATACGATATTAAGTGCAAGTAAAACATCCCCGCCCATTGCATAAATATCACTCAAAGCATTTGCAGCAGCTATTTTACCAAAAGTATAAGGGTCATCTACTACAGGGGGAAAAAAGTCAAGTGTATTTATAATAGCAATATCTTCTTTTAATTTAAAAACAGCTGCATCGTCAGAAGTTTCAAATCCAACAATTAGGTTTTCATTTGTAATTGTAGGTACTGTATCTAAAACATCTCTAAGTGTTCGAATTGGAAGCTTTGCAGCACAACCTCCACCACGTTTTAATTTATCATACATATAAATCTCCTATTTTAGTATTTTTTAAAAAATTTACAAATAATTCTGTTATATGAGAATGGTACAAATTATTACGCAATACATAATAAAAATTTCTTTTCAAAATATTAGCACTCGTATGTATCTGTAAAATCATTTTATTTTCTATAAATGGTTTAGCAGCAAAATTTGAAACCATAGCTATACCAAGTCCATTCATAACAGCACTTATTATACTTTGTGTATTATCAAAACTTACATTACATTTTATTTTATTTAAATCTATATTATGTTCTAAAAAATATTCTTCGTAATGATTTCTTGTTCCAGAACCTTCTTCTCTTGATATAAATATATTTTCAAGTAAAAGCTTGTTTATATCGTATATTTTTTCTGTCTCAAAACTTTTATTAATAGGAGCTATGAAAATAATATTTTCATATCCAAGTAATCCGAATTTTAATTTGCCATTATTTATACAATTACCAATTATTCCTATTTCGTATTCTTGATTTTTTACTCTATTTATCACATTTTGACTATCGCTTTGCTTAACACAAAAAGAAATATTCGGATATTTTTTATTGAAATCGGTTATAACTTTTGGTAATATATATTGGCTCGGCACAGTAGAAGCAAGGATATTAATATTTCCATTAAAATTTTTTGGAATATCCTTTATTTTTGAGATAGAATTATCTTTTAGTCTTACAAGTTCTTTCGCATCTTCATAAAATAATTTACCCGCATATGTTGGAGTTATTTCTTTTCCCAATCTATTAACTAGTTTTGTATTAAGTTTTTTTTCTAGTGCCGATATATACAAACTTATGGAAGACTGTGATAAAAAAATAGAATCTGCAGCTTTTGAAAAACTTTTAAGTTCTATAGTCTTAATATAAGCCTCTATCTGGTTAAAATCCATTCAATTACTCCAATTTAAAATTACTTTGACATATTATACAAGAAAAATATTTGTTTTTCAAACTAATTTTTTAGTTTTTCTTTTTTGATTTTTTTTCAAATACATTACTAATAGCTTTTGGTTCTGTACTTGTTTTTGTTCCAAATAATTCATCATTGTATTTTCTTATACATTCATTTAAAAAATCAGCATAATCTACATTATTTATCCCATCCAATTTGGCTTTCATACCTTCAATAAATTCTAATTTTTGGTTGGTCTTTAAAAGGTTGAAAGATTGCCAAAGCCTTGTAATATTTTCTATATCTGTTTTACTACTAGGCCTTTGTGAAACTTCGTCATTGTATTTTTTTATACACTCATTTAAAAATTTGTTATATTTAATATTACTTTTTACAATGGGTTTTGTTCTAAGGTTTTCTATATAATCCTTTTTTTCATTAGTATTCATTTTTTCAAATTTCTTTGCCATATCTTCAAGTTTTGCATCTATTTCAGCAGACATAAAAAAAATTCTCCTTTATAAAATATTTAATTTTTTGCTAAAGCAATTAAAATTACTTTAGCAAAAAAATTATAACTTGGCAATATACTTAGAAGCACTAAAAGCTGCTATAGCTCCATCGCTTGCAGCTGTTATTATCTGTTTTAGTACACCTGCACGACCATCTCCAGCTACAAAAAAACCATCTACATTTGTTTTCATATGGTCATCTGTTATAGCGTACCCTCCGTCATCTATTTTTACAAAATCTTTTATTAGATTATTATTTGGTATTTGACCAATTGCAATAAATATACAGTTAACATTTATTTTTAATTTTTCATTTGTGTTTATATTTTTTATAATTATGCTATCTGTAGAATTTTCTCCACAAATTTCTTCTACAACACTATCATAATGAAATTCTATATTTGGTATTTTTAGCATATTATCTACCATTTTTTTATCTGCTCTAAATGTATCACGTCTGTGTACAACATATACTTTATTACATAGCCTAGACAAAAATATAGCATCTTCTACAGCTGTATTACCTCCACCTACTACAAGTACATCTTGTTTTCTAAACATTGCACCATCACAAGTACCACAATAAGAAACTCCCATACCTTTCAATCTTTCTTCTCCAGGAACTCCTAAATATCTTGGTGTAGAACCTGTTGCAAAAATAATTGCTTTTGATTTGTAGGTATTCTTTTTTGTATTTACTTCTTTTAATTCACCTAAAGCATTTATAGATATTACTTCTTCTCTTTTAAAATCTATATCTTCAAAACTTTTTAGATGAGATTCAAATTTAGACACCAAATCTACACCTAAAATCATTCCGAGTGCTGGATAATTTTCAACTTCATAAGTATTAACTATTTGACCACCAACAAATAACTTTTCTAGTACAAGAGTTTTTAATCCTGCTCTATCACAGTATATAGCAGATGTTACTCCACATGGACCAGCTCCTATTATTATTACATCGTATTCCATTAAAATCTCCTAATATAAAATTGTAATTACGAATTCATATCTACCATTTGTTCTCTTTCTGGTCCGTTTGAAACAAATGTGATACTAACTCCTATTTTTTCTTCTAAATATTTTATATAATTCTGTGCTTCTTTTGGTAATTTACCAAATGTTCTAATATCTCTTATATCTTTTTTAAAACCTGGTAATTTTTCAAAAATTGGTTTTGCTTTTTCTAATAAATAGTTTGCTTCAAATTTGTGTGTTCTCTCTCCATTTATTTCATATGCAACACATACTGGTATTTCATCCAAATAAGATAGGGTATCAAGCCCTGTTAATGCTATTTCTGTAGCTCCTTGTACTTCTGTTCCGTATTTTGTTGCAACTACATCGAAATATCCTACACGTCTTGGTCTTCCTGTTGTTGCACCATATTCTCCTGAATGACCACCTTTATTTCTTAACAATTCTGCTTCTTCTCCATCAAGTTCTGTAACAAAACTACCAGCACCAACACTACTTGAGTAAGCTTTTGTAACAGCTAAAACATTTGTAATTGCATAAGGTGGCAATCCCAAACCTACAGCAGAAAAACCAGCTATTGTATTTGAAGATGTAACATATGGATATATACCAAAATCCGGGTCTCTTAATGCTCCAAGCTGACCCTCAAGCAAAATGTTTTTTCCATTTTTCCATGCTTTACGCATAAAATAGCCTGTATCATCTTTATATTTTTCTATTTTTTCAGAAAAATACTTTAATTTGTCGTATACATCAATATAATTTATTTCTGGAGCATTGTATAAATGTTTTAAAATTAGATTCACTTTTTCATACAAATGTAATAGTCTGTATTTTAAATGTGAATCATTATAAATTTCATTTAATTGTATACCTTCTTTTGCATATTTTTCAGAATAAAAAGGAGCTATACCAGATTTTGTAGAGCCGAATTTTCTATTTCCTCTTCTTTCTTCTTCTAGCCTATCTAATAAAACATGATGAGGTAGTAAAACTTGTACTCTGTCTGATATTTTCAAATTTATATGAAGATTAGGCAAAATTTTCAAAACATTGTTCATCTCTTGTTCTAAGTATTCCATATTTAGAGCAACACCATTACCTATAACATTTATTACATTTTCGTTGAAAATACCACTAGGCAATTGATGAAGTGCAAATTCGCCATATTTATTTATTATAGTGTGCCCTGCGTTACTCCCACCTTGAAATCTAGCAACGATATCTGCATTTGCTGCACATATATCTGTTATTTTACCTTTACCTTCGTCTCCCCAATTTGCACCTACAATAGCCATTACTTTACTATTTTTCATAATATATACCTATACTTTTAATTCCTCTTCTTTAATATCGAAATTGTTAGAATCAATTAAAGGTTTCACAATTTCTTCTATAAAATTTGATACTTGTCTAGATGACAATCCTATAAAGTTTTCTGGTTTTAATATATTTATAATTTCTTCTTTGTCCAAATTAAAAATTGAATCATTTGCTATTCTATCTATTAAATCGTTATTTTTTCCTTCTTCCTTTACTACTCTAGCAGCTAATATGGAATGTTTTCTTATTGCTTCGTGCAATTCTTGTCTGTTACCACCTTTTTTTACACCATTCATCATTATATTTTCAGTTGCCATAAACGGCAATTCTTCCATTATATGTTTGTGTATCATTTCTGGATAAACAACAAGATTATTCGCAATATTTATATAAATATCTAAAACTCCATCGAGTGCCATAAAACTTTCTGGAATGCAAAGTCGTTTGTTTGCAGAATCATCAAGTGTTCTTTCAAACCATTGCATCGATGCTGTATGTGCTGTATTATTCGTTTGATTAATAATAAATCTACAAAGAGATGCTATTCTTTCTGCTCTCATAGGGTTTCTTTTATACGCCATCGCAGATGACCCTATTTGTTCTTTTTCAAAGGGTTCTTCTATTTCTTTCAAATGTTGAAGTAATCTAATATCATTTGAAAATTTGTAACAAGATTGTGCCACACTAGATAAAACATTTATAACTCTAGAATCTATTTTTCTAGAATATGTTTGACCACTCACAGGATACACTTCAGAAAATCCAAAATCATTAGCTATAATTTTCTCAAGTTTTATCACTTTTTCTATATCTCTATCAAAAAGTTCTAAAAAACTAGCTTGTGTTCCAGTAGTCCCTTTAGAACCTAAGAATTTTAAACTGGAGATAATAAAATCTATTTCTTCTACGTCTAAAAACAAATCGTGTATCCATAAACTGGCACGTTTTCCGACTGTTGTAAGTTGTGCTGGTTGAAAATGTGTAAATCCTAGCGTTGGCATATTTTTGTATTTTATAGCAAAGTCTGACAATAGAGAAATCGTTTTTAATACTTTTGCTTTTATTAAAAAAAGTGCTTCTCTCATTGTTATAATATCTGTATTATCTACAACATATGCAGATGTAGCTCCAAGATGTATAATACTAAAAGCATTTTTGCATTGCATACCATAAGCGTGAACGTGTGCCATTACATCATGTCTTAATTTTTTTTCAAAATCTGCTGCATCTTCATAATTTATATTTTCTATATTTTTCGACATTTCGTATATTTGTTCATCTGTAATATTTAGCCCTAAAGTTTTCTGTGCTTTGGCAAGTGAAACCCATAATTTTCTCCATGTTTTAAATTTGTAATCGCTAGAAAATATATGTTGCATTTCTCTGCTTGTATATCTTGTAGAAAAAGGAGAATTGTATATAGATGTATCCATTATTTCTATCTGTTCCTTTCGTGATACTGCTTTCGTATTTTAAAATGGCAATTAACAAATAAATGATAACATAATAAAAATATTTATTCAATTCTGGTGCAGATTTGCTATGAAAAGTTTGTTCAAAAAAAGTGTATTAAGATTTTTAATACATTTTGAAAAAATCTATTAATTTTTCAAATTTACATTTTAGGAAGATAGATTAAACAGTAAGTATTTATTTTGATATAAAAATATCATTATATATGGTACAAGAATACAATAAATAAAAAATAATTCATTTTTACTAATTTGTTTTTTATTGATTTACTTATATAATAATGGTACAATTTGTATTATTTTTGAATTTAAAGGAGATATGTAGCCATGAAGCGAACAAGAATTTTTATAGACCCGGGTCATGGTGGGAGAGACCCCGGAGCTGTTGCAAATGGTATGAGAGAATCTGATATTGTACTACAGGTTTCATTAATACTTAGAAATATACTTCAAAATGATGGTATAGAAGTTATAATGTCAAGAACATCCGATATAACTTTAACATTACTTCAAAGAACACAAATGGCAAATAATTCTGATGCTGATTTTTTTATTAGCATACATACAAATGCTGGTGGTGGAACAGGTGCAGAAACTTTTATATCAGCAACAAAACAACAAGATAGACCTTTTGCTACTACTATAAATGATAATTACGTAAGAATAATGGGGTTACGTAATAGGGGAGTTAGGTTAGATACCCAAGCTTTTGTTGGTTCACTACACGTACTTAGACAAACAAGAATGCCTGCTATTTTGGTAGAACTTGCATTTATTGATAGCCCGCTAAATAATCCAGATGTAAATATACTGCGAAACAGAAGAAATGATATGGCACAAGCACTTTCTGTTGGTATTGTTGAATTTTTGGGAATAGATTTAAATATACCAAACGTTGCTTCTTGGGCTGTGGATGCTTGGTATTGGGCAATAAACTACAATATAACAGATGGCGCAAGACCTATAGAAAGTGTAACAAGGCAAGAAGCAATTACAATATTGTATAGATACAATTTATTGGCATATCAAAGTGGTTTTGGGATAAATCCAAATACATCGCAAATAGATATACCAAATGCTGATAATTGGGCTATTGTTCCTTTATCTTGGGCCATGTCTTTAAATATTAGCGATGGGACAAGACCTAAAGATAATATAACAAGGCAAGAGTTTATTACTATTTTGTATAGGTACACAATGAGATTAATGATAGATTCACAAGCAGCAGCTACACTTGATACAAACATAGAAGAAAATGAACAAAATAATACATTTAATGATGTTGCAAATTGGGCATTAGATGCTTGGCTTTGGGCTATAAAAATATCTCTTTCAGATGGGACAAGACCTACAGATAGTATAACAAGACAAGAAGTTGTAACACTTATATACAGACATACTAATAGACTTTAAAAAATAGAGCTTAGAATTTATCTAAAAACTAAATTCTAAGCTCTTATTATAAATTAATCTTTTATATTATAAAATCTTTTTGCATTCTCTGTTGTAACCTTTGCAACTTCACTAGGTGCTACATTTTTTATTCTTGCAATTTGGTTAACTATGAAAGATAAATTAAAAGAATCGTTTCTTTTTCCACGATTAGGCACTGGAGATAAATAAGGAGCATCTGTTTCTATAAGCAAAAACTCTAATGGAATATTTTCTACCACTTCTACTAAAGATTTAGCATTTTTGTATGTTATAACTCCACCAACTCCAATGTAATATCCCATTTTTACATATTCTTTTGCGTTCTCTAAACTACCACTATAACAGTGTATTACACCTGGTCCGTTTGTTCTTGTTAACTTAGCATCTTTTAATATATCGAATGTTTTTCCATATGCATCTCTACAATGTATTACAACAGGTAGGTTTGTTTTTCTTACAAGTTTTAGTTGTTCTAAAAACCAATATTCCTGTATATCTCTTGGAGAAAAATCGTAGTAAAAATCTAGACCAATTTCTCCTATTGCTACTACTTTTTCATCTTTTGCTAATTCTTCTATTTTTATAAAATCTTCTTTTGTCATTTTAGAAACATCATGAGGATGATAACCGACTGTTGCATATAAAAATGAGTATTTTTTTGCTAATTCTACTCCAAAAATAGAAGATTTTAAATCTGAACCAATATTTACAATATATTTTATATCACTATGAGCTAAAAGCTCTAAAATTTTGTATCTATCTTCATCAAATTGTTTGCTAGTGTAATGAGCATGGGTTTCAAAATACATTAACTTACTGTAGCTCCATTCATAATTTTTGAAATTGTTACAATGTCTAATTCACCATCATCATTTGAGGCAGCAAGTATCATACCCTCAGAAACTTCACCCCTAAGTTTTACGGGTTTTAAATTTGTAACAACAACAACTTGTTTTCCTACCATATCTTCAGGTGAAAAATGTGATGCTATACCGGAAACTATTTGCCTTATTTCATTTCCTATTTTTATTTGGCTTTTTAACAATCTGTCCGATTTTTTAACTCTTTCACATTCTATTATTGTACCAATTTTTAAGTCTATCTTGAAAAAATCATCTATTGTTATTTGTTCTTTTATATTGATTTTTTCCTCATCTTTTTTGATGACTTTATCTTCTGTTTTTTCTACATTTGTTTTTTCCAATTCTTCTAACTCTTTTTCTATATCTATTCTTGGGAAAATTATATCTCCTTTAGATACTTTTATATTTTTAGGCATAATGCCAAATTCTTTTGAAGATTCTAGTGTTTTGATATTATCTGGTACACCCATTTGTCTAAAAATTTCATTAGATGTGCTAGGCATAACAGGATTTATTAAAATAGCTATAAATCTTAAACTTTCACTTAATATATATAGTACATTTGCAAGTTCTTCTTTTTTGCTTTCATCTTTTGCTAATATCCACGGTTTTGTTTCATCTATATACTTGTTAGACCTGCTTATAAAAGTCCAAAGGCTTGATAAAGCATCACTAAACATAAATTTTTCCATTTTTTCTTCATATATATAAAATGTTTCTCTAGATAAATCTATTATAATTTTATCGTATTCTGTATTTTTCTGTTCTAGTGGCAATTCCCCATCAAAATATTTTTCTATCATAGCTACTGTTCTAGATAATAAATTACCTAAATCGTTTGCCAAATCAAAATTAATACGTTTTATTAAAGATTCGTTTGTAAAACTCCCATCACTACCAAAAGAAACTTCTCTCATTAGAAAATATCGTATAGCGTCTTTTCCGTATCTATCTATAAGAATACTTGGGTCTATAACATTTCCTTTACTTTTTGACATCTTTTCATTGTTTATAAGTAACCAGCCATGTCCAAATATTTGTTTTGGTAATGGTTCTCCAAGTGCCATAAGTATTGCAGGCCATGTAATAGTATGAAAACGTACTATTTCTTTACCAACTATATGAATATCTGCAGGCCAGTATTCTTTATAATCTTTATCATTTTCAGACAAGTAGCCAAGTGCTGTAATATAGTTTGAAAGTGCGTCTATCCAAACATATACAACATGGTTTGTATCGAATGTTACTGGTATTCCCCATTTAAAAGAGGTACGAGAAACACAAATATCTTCAAGGCCCGGCTTTAGAAAATTATTTATCATTTCATTTTTTCTTGCTTCTGGAGTTATAAAATTTGGATTTTCTTCTATATGATTTAACAACTTATCTGTATATTTTGAAAGTTTAAAAAAATAGGCATCTTCTTTTAAAGTATTAAGGTTTCCTTTACAATCTGGACATTTTCCATCTTCTTCTTTACTTTCAGTAAAAAAAGTTTCACAAGGAGTGCAATATAAACCTTCATAAACACCTTTATATATTTCTCCATCGTCGTATAATTTTTTAAATATTTTTTGAACACCCTCTATATGGCTTTTATCTGTTGTTCTTATAAAATAATCGTAAGATATATCTAGCTTTTCCCAAAGTTCTAAAATACCTTTTACTATATTATCTACATATTCTTTTGGAGTAGTTCCTACTGCCTTTGCACTTTTTTCTATTTTTTCACCATGTTCATCTGTACCAGTTAAAAATTTGACATTGTATCCTTTCATTTTTTTATATCTAGCTATTGTGTCTGTAGCTACTGTTGTATAACTATGACCAATATGTAGCTTGCTATTTGGATAGAATATTGGTGTTGTAATATAGTAGTTCATTTTACCTCCGTATTTCAAAAAATATCTTGAAGTATACCATAATTATATATAAAAGTCTAAATATATGTAAAAATTTGATAAAAATTTTTAGTTGTGGTAAAATGAAAAATGCGATTAAATTTTCTGCATATGTAAAAATTAAATATTTTAAAGGAGTAATACATAAGAAATGTTTTTCAAAACTTTTATGATTCTTTTTATTTCATTATTTTTGGTAGCTTGTGGCACTAATTCTACAATATTAGAAAATAATAATTTAGAGCCTATAACACTTGTATACGCACAATGGACAAATCCTGTATCTTTCGATCCAATTGGTTCTAACGATGTTATTTCTACGGAAGTACAAGGGCAAATTTTTGAGGGTTTGACTGGTTTTGCAGAAGATGGAACACCTATTCCATTACTTGCAGAGTCTTTTTTTGCAATAGATGAAACAACATGGCAATTTAATCTTAAACGTAATGTTTATTTCCATAATGGAGATTATTTTAATGCTTATGCTGTTTATCGTAGTATAGAACGAATTATAAATCCTTTAAATGCCTCTCCAAGAACATTTATTTTAAACATGATAAGTGAAATAAACATAATAGATGATTATACAGTACAATTTGTTACAACTTTTCCTTTTTCACCATTACCATCACATCTTGCACTTGCAGCAGCTTTTATAGCTAGTCCAACAGCTATAGAAAATGATACACTGCAACAACATCCTGTAGGAACTGGTCCTTTTATGTTTTATAGCCACACATCAGGAGTAGAAACTATAATGCATGTAAATCCAAATTATCATGGTGAAATACCAGATATAGATATTTTACGTTTTTTAGTTGTTCCAGATTCACATACAAGATTAAATATGCTTGAAACTGGTGAGATAAACGTAACTTTTGTTTCTGCAAATGATGCAAATTCTATAAATAACGATGAAAATTTAAATTTAATAGAGGCAGAATCTGCAAGACAAAATTATATAGGTTTTAACACTCAAATTTCTCCTTTTAACGATGAAAGAGTAAGAAGAGCAATAGCTATGGTAGTAGATATAGATTCAATTGTGGCTAGTGTAGAAGGTCTTGGAATATCTCCATCTGGTCCACTTCCACCATCTGTTATAGGTGCTAGCAGTATAGAACCTATATCTGGTAGTTTAAACTATGCAATAGAATTACTTTCAGAGGCTGGTTTTCCAAATGGTTTTGATACAAATATAATTTTTTCTTCAGCAAGACCAGTAGAAGAAAGATTGACAGCAGAGATATTACAGTCAAATTTAGAACTTTTAGGAATAAGAGCTACAGTGCAAGAAATGGAGAATGCAGCTTTTTTGGAGGCAACTGCATTAGGAAATCACGAAATATTTATACTTAGTTGGACAGTTGTTACACTAGATGCTGATTACGGACTTTTTCCATTATTTCATAGCTCTATGCATGGTGGATGGGGAAATAGAACTTTTTATACAAACCCTGTTGTAGATGATTTGCTAATAAGAGCAAGAATGACAGACAATCCAACGACGAGGAATAATTTATATAGAGAAATATCTGAAATAATATCAAATGAAGTACCTATAATAACTACATTTTATTCTATATTACCTATAGGAACAAATGGAGTGGAGCATTTGAGGGTTGGTTTTCATTCTGGACCTTATTTTAGAAAGGCTGTTATGATTAGATAATTAAATAGACATATAAAAAAAGAGAAGAGATAAATTTATTCTCTTTTTTTATATCTAATGATTTAAAAACATATAGAATTATAAATAAAAATCATTAACTTTCAATTTTACTACTTTATTATAAAAATAGGCTAATGCATCACTTAAAGTGATACATTAATACAAAAAAATGCTTGACATAAAACTTATCACCATATTATAATTATGAACAGTATCTAAAAATACATAAACAAGGATATTTTTAATGAAACAAGATTGGAAGGAACTCTTAACACCAGAACGTGAAAAGGATTATTTCAAAAAATTACAACTTTTTACTAAAATTGAATATGCAAACAAAACTGTATATCCTCCAAAAGACAAAATTTTTACAGCTTTTTCTTTAACTTCATACTATGAAACGAAAATCGTTATTTTAGGTCAAGACCCGTACCATGGAAAAGGTCAAGCACATGGGCTTAGTTTTTCCGTAGAAGACAAAAATGCTAAATTCCCTCCTTCTTTAAGAAATATGTTTAAAGAGCTTGAAACAGATACAGGTATAATAAGGTCAAATCAAAACCTTACTGACTGGGCTAATCAAGGTGTACTAATGCTTAATACCGTTCTAACTGTTAGAGCTTCAGAAGCAGGTTCTCACCGTGGACAGGGATGGGAAGTTTTTACGGATTCCGTAATATCAAAACTGAACGATAGAGAAGACCCTGTAATTTTTATTTTATGGGGTGCTGATGCAAAGAAAAAAATTTCTTTAATTACTAACAAACAACATAAACTTATTACCGGTGTTCATCCAAGTCCCCTTTCAGCACATGGTGGCTTTTTTGGTAGTAAACCCTACAGCAAGGCAAATTCTTTTTTAACCGATATGGGCAAATCTGAAATAAAGTGGGGCTAATAAACTTAAACATCATAAAAAAGATAGTAACAGAAAGCTACTATCTTTTTTTCGTTTAAAAATTATTTACAAAATGCTTGACATAATAAACAAAATACAGTATAATAGGGAACATGGCATTAGCTAATAGTAATTTTAGCAAACCATGTAGAATTAATCATTTTCAAATTTATTTAAAAGCTACTCAAGAGTATCTTTAGCAACTTCTACAGAAAAATCAAAGCTTTATTGCATTTGGATTTTTCATAAATTATGTGCTTCTTTTTCAAATTCTGCAAACATTATTTGAAAAAAATTAACAAAAAGACCATTGACTTAAGTCGGTGGTCTTTTTGTATTACTCTTTTATATTCGTATCCTCTTATGTAGCTATTTTAAAAAACTCATATTTTTCTATTTTTACTAATATTTTTCACTTGCAAACAATCTATATAGATTATAAAATAGTGCTATTCTATTTATTTCTATCAAAAGTAAATAGTGTGCAAAACATAATATTTTAGTTCAAGTCGAAGTATTTTATAAATAAAAATATTGGAGGGATAAAATGACTAAAACAGAAGTATTAGATTCGTTTTTTAATATGGGTGATAATAGTAATGCTGCCCATATTGAAAAAGTTCGAGAAAATTTACATGAATACGGAAGAAATTACGGATACGATAGACAAATTGCAGATGTTTTACTTTTATGTGATATGTTTAAATTAGAAGCAGACCTTAATTATTTCAAAAAAGCTCGTAAAATTGTAACACCAATAATTAATAGAACAGGTATTGCAATAGATGATTTTGATTTATACGATATTAGAGTTGTAGCAACAGCTATTGGTCATACGCAAACTTGGCGACAAGCGTATATGATTGGTGAAAAATTGTTGGTAAGTTTAGAAAAGTACAAAAATCACCCTAGATATAATCATATAAAAAGGTCTACACATATGAATATTGCATATGGATTATTACATGCTGAGTATTATGAGGATATTTCCGACGATATGTTAGAAGAAGCATTTTTAGAACATATAGACGCAGCAATTGATTTGTGTACTAATGAAAATTTTAAAGATTTTATAGGAACAAATTTAGTTAGAAAAGGACTTTTTTTAAAAGATTTTAATATTGTTGAAGAAGGCTTAAAATATGCAAAAGAAAATGCTAATAAAGCAATATGTAATATGCTATTGGATGAAATTAATGAATATAAAGCATTTATTAACAATCCTATAACAGAAGCTAAGTTAAGGTCTATAATTGCAAAAAACATTAAAAAGCAACGTGAAGCTAAAAATATGGATATAGACACTCTAGCAGATGCTATAGGTATTAGTTCTTCTTTGTTATCATTAGTAGAAAATGGAGAGATAGAGTTAAGTCAACACAATTTATTTAAATTAGTAGAAGTTCTTAAAATATCACTTGATAAAATTTTTTATGATACTGATAGAGATTTTTTATCATAAATAAGAATAATATTAAATTTGAAAGGAGATACAAGAAAATGACATTATTTTATTACGTAGGATATGTAATCTTTAAGCCTTTTGGTCATATATCAACTGGATAGAATTAAATGCTAAAGTGGGATAAAGCATTAACGCTTTATATATTGTACATATCTTTTGGCTTGGTGAAGATTAACAATATTTACTAGTTGTAATTTGTTTTAATAAAGTGTATAATATAATTCCATCAATAGAAAAAAGAATTTTATCTCAAGAATTTAGTCTCCATAGTTATACCTCCGACTAAGTAAAATCCCCTTTCTTATTATAGAAAGGGGATTTTACTTTTAATCGTTTCGGTCATAAATCATTATCTAAGATTAAATCAAATATGAAATTATATACATAAAATTTGCATATCTAGATTTATTCAGCACATATTATATATTTTTCGAATAAAAAAATTAATAATCGCAATCAAAAATCCTACCAGCTATTGCTTATTATATATTTTTTGTATTATAATGAATTATTGAAATAAAATTATATTATTACAAGGGAGATATAAATGACAGCAAACGAAATTATAGATTTTATAAAGAACGCAAAAAAGAAAACATCTGTAAAAGTTTATTTAAATACAAAACAAAAAATAGATTTTCTAAATTGTAAAATTTTCGGCACTGATACAAGCTTTACAGTTTTTGGCGATTTTGAAGATATAGAACCTATTCTTAAAAAGAATAAAGAAAATATAATAGATATAGAAATAGAAAGTAATAGTAGAAATAGTGCAATACCTTTACTAGATACAAAATATATAAATGCAAGAATAGAGCCAGGAGCAATAATAAGAGACAATGTAGAAATTGGTGATAGAGCTATTATAATGATGGGGGCTATTATAAACATAGGTGCTATTGTTGGAGAAGAAACAATGATAGATATGGGAGCTGTGCTTGGTGGTCGTGCAACAATAGGCAAAAAATGTCATATAGGAGCTGGTGCAGTAATAGCAGGTGTTATAGAACCACCTTCAGCAACACCAGTAATAATAGAAGATGGTGTACTTGTAGGTGCAAATGCTGTTGTAATAGAAGGTGTTCGAATTGGAGCTGGTAGTATAGTCGCAGCTGGAGCCGTTGTAATAGAAGATGTTCCAGAAAATGTTGTTGTTGGAGGAGTGCCTGCACGTATTTTGAAGAAAAAAGATGAAAAATCTATAAAAAATTCTGAAATAGTAGCAGCACTTAGGGTGTTATAATGAAAGACTATGATGCTAATTTTGACAGGTTTATTGATGATATATTAAAAAAGTATAAAAATTTTGAAGATGCAAAAGATTATTTAGATTCTCTTTTTAAAAGTCTGAATGAATTAAGAAAATATAGAGAAGATTTACACCAAATACCAGAATTAGGTTTTAAAGAATTTAAAACACAAGAATATATTTTAGATAAAGTAAAGGATTTTAATTGTGAATCTTATGTTTTAAATCCAACTGGTATTGTTTTGTATTTCAATAAAAATAAAAAAAGAACAATAGCTTTTAGATGTGAAATGGATGCTTTGCCTATAGAAGAAAAAACAGGATTACCTTTTTCATCTAAACATAAAGATTCAATGCATGCTTGTGGGCATGACGGACATATGGCTATTTTAATAAAATTTGCTGAATATGCAAATCGTATACACACATCTAATAATATTGTTCTTATATTTCAACCATCAGAAGAAGAAAATGCAGGTGCAAATATTATTTTAGATTCTGGACTTTTGGAACAATTTAATGTTAGCTGTATTTTCGGACTTCATATCTGGCCAAATTTAGAAAAAAACATTATTTTTTCGAGAGCAAATGAATTTATGGCAGCATCTAGTGAAGTAGATGTGGTAATACATGGGAAATCATCACATATAGCCGATGGAGAGGATGGAATAGATGCTCTTAAAATTGCCTGCGATTTTGTTTCTTTATCTTATTTAAATGAATCTGAAATGGATAATAGTATATATAGACTTTTAAAATTTGGACAAATTTCTTCTGGAACAGCTAGAAATGTAATATCTGACAGAACAGAGATAAAAGGAAGCATCCGTTCTTTTGACCCAGAAATCCATCAAAAATTGAAAGATATACTAGAAAATTCTAAAGAAACATTTGAAAATTTGTATGGTACTAAAATAGACATTACCTATAAAGATAGCTATGACGCTGTAATAAATGATGAAAATTTATTAAACCAAATCGTTAAAAAGTTGCCATTAAAATTTTTAGACTTTAAAAAAATGAATATGTTAGAAAAACCAGTAATGCAATCAGAAGATTTTGGGCTTTATAGAAAACATTGTCCTACTGTTTTCTTCTTTTTAGGAATAGGAGAAAGCCACCCACTCCACAGCCCTTATTTCGATTTTGGGGTATCTACTTTAGCAAGAGGATTATTATTTTTTTCAGGTCTTGCTAATATAAAATTTACAGATAAATAATATAAATTAGCGTTTTTAGGGAGTAGAAAGGTTTTTATGCGTCAAAGAGGCTCTGTGCAAATGCAGTACAAAAAAGCTAAAAAACAGAAGAAAAAAGAAGGTTATATTATACTATCTATAGTGGTAGTTTTTATTTTACTAGTTACAATCGCTGGTTTTTTTATTTTTATTAATAGAAATGTAGAGCTAGAACCAAATATGAATGTTGTAGATTTTAGAGCATATCATAATTTAACAAATGATATTTATATTGTATTTGATAATGCAGTAATTAATCATCATTCTCCGCAAATTATAAATGATGAAATGCATTTACCTATAAATTTTTTAAATGAAATAGGCTTTTTGGGTCCACATTTATATTGGGAACCTGATATAGAACTTTTAACTATTACGACTGGAACAGAGCTTATACGTATATCTCCAAATAACGATGAAATGTATTTAAATTATGTAAATGTACCTTCTAATTTTATTTTTAGAAATATAGATGGTGTAGCTTATTTTCCTATAAGTTTTATAGAAAATAGATTCGATTTGCAATCAAATTTAACAGAAGCTAATTTTTTAGTTGTAAATAAAACAAATTTAGATAACCAAATAGCAAATGTTATAGTAGAAGATGCTTATATAAGATATTTACCAGACAATCAAAGCCCAATAGTTCAACATCTTTATTTTGATGAAGTTTTACATATTTTAGATATGTCTAATGAATTTATAAATGAAATGTTAGAAGCAGAAGAAAATTCCGAATATGAATTTAATAATTATGAAAATTATACATTAGTTCGTACAAATTTAGGCACTATAGGTTTTATTCTTACAGAAAATTTATCTTATTTTAGTATAATAGAAGGTTTTACAAATCAGCCAGAACGTTTGCCAAGACTTACAGCAAACGAGCCTCTAAATATAGCTTGGGATTTAGTTACAAATTATGCAGCCAATAATACAGCTGAAAGAAGAATAGTACATCCCGGTGTAAATATTATGGCACCAAAATGGCTAAGATTTGCAGGAAGTGAACAATTAAATAATCCAAATACTTTAACGGGTACTCTAGAAAATATATCTAGTAGAGATTATATAAATTGGGCAAGACAAAATGGTATGCAAGTTTGGCCACTTTTATTCGATTATCAAAATCCACAAGTTGCAACAGAAGTTTTAAGTAATACAGAGTTAAGGGATTATGTTATAAATCAACTTATAAATATTGCAAATGATTTTGATTTTGATGGTATAATGATAGATATAGAAGGTACTAATGAATCTAATCAAGAATATTTTTTGCAATTTTTGAGAGAATTAAGCCCTATAATGAGGGAAAATAATCTTATTTATTCTATTGCTGTTTTTGTACCTGCAGAATGGAGAACTTTTTACAATCACGGTGAAATAGGTAGAGTTGTAGACTATGTAGCTGTAATGGCGTATGACCAAAACGTAGCAAGTATTGCTAATTTGCTAGAAGATGCTACAGCTGGTCCAAATGCTTCTATAAATTTCGTTAGAAATGCAGTTATAGATTTAATAAATGTAATGGATAGTAGACAAATAATATTAGGTCTACCATTTTATACTAGGATATGGTATATAACAGAAGTAGATGGTGTAAATAGTTACAGACAACGAAATGTAGGTATACAGTTTGGTCAAAATTATTTTAGAGATGCAAATGTTCCTCTTGAATGGAGTGATTATTATGGTTCTTATTTTGCAAGATTTGTAACAACTATGAATGATGGTACAGAAGAAGTAACTCTTGCATGGATAGAAACAGAAAGGTCTTTAGAATTAAAAGCAAATTTAGTTTTTGAATTTGATTTGGCTGGTGTTGCAGGTTGGCAACGTTCTTTAGCAACAAATGGTGTTTGGCAAATGTTACAAAGAGTTCTTGGAACTTAGTACGTAATTAAATATCAAAAAAAGTCGTACAACAAATTTATTAATTATCTTTGTTATACGACTTTTTCTATCATTTTTTGATTTTGTTAAAAAATATGGTATACTTATAGCGTAATAAGTATCTTAAAAAATAAATAAAAATCTTTTTTGGAAAAATAATAATTAAAATATGTGGAGGAGATTAATTGAAAAAAATAGGAATACTTACAAGTGGAGGAGACGCTCCAGGAATGAATTCTGTTATTCGTGCCGTTGTTAGGTCTGCTTTAAAAGTCAATTTTCAAGTTTTAGGAATAAAAAGAGGTTATGAGGGTCTTCTTTCTGGAGACATCTCTGAATTAAAAAGTACAGACGTTTTGGGTATTTCGGACCATGGTGGTACAATGCTAAGGTCTGCAAGATCGGAAGAAATGCGAACTCCAGACGGTCTTAAAAGAGCTTATGAAATGTCAAAAATTTTTGGTATAGATGCTCTTATAGTCATAGGTGGTGATGGTTCTATAACTGGTGCAAAAGCGTTATCTGAGTTAGGATTAAAAGTAATTGGAATACCAGCAACAATAGATTTAGATTTGGAATGTAGTGAGTATACGATAGGTTTTGATACAGCTGTAAATACAGGTGTAGAAGCAATAATGAAAATAAGTGATACAACATCTTCTCATGAAAGAGTATCTATTGTAGAAGTAATGGGTAGAAATTGTGGAAATATAGCTCTATGGTGTGCTATTGCTTGTGGTGTAGATGATATACTTATTCCAGAAGTTACAGATGTAGGAGAAAATGAAATAATACACCAAATTTTGCAAAATAGAGCAAAAGGTAAAAAACAAAATATTATAATAGTTGCAGAGGGTATTGGTGGAAGTCAGGAACTTGCAGAAAAAATACAAATAACAACAGGTATTGTATCGAGAGCTACTATTTTAGGTCATATACAACGTGGTGGTTTTCCATCTGCATTAGATAGGTTTCATGGTGCAAATATGGGAAGTTTTGCAATATCATTATTAACTGAAAATAATTATAATAAAGTAGTAGTTGTGAAAAACGGGAAATACGACCATATAGATATAACAGAGGCGTTAAATCAAAAAAGATGCTTTGACGTAGAACTTTATAAGAGAGTTAGACAGTTGTCTATTTAGCTCGAATATGAAACAAATTAAGTTTATAGATTTTTGCTCTGGTATTGGTGGAGGTAGACAAGGTTTAGAACTTGCAGGAATGAAATGTATAGCACATAGTGAAATTGATATACAAACCTCAAACTTGTATAGCTATGTTTATAATGATAACAATAATTTAGGTGATTTAACAAAAATTAATATAAATGATTTGCCGAATTTTGATTTACTGATTTCTGGTTTTCCAAAAAATAAAGAAATAAAGCCATTAAAAAATTTTTTGATAGATTCAAACAGTGAAGAATTACCCATTAATGATAAAACTTTTAACAGATACTTAAATAATAAATATAACAAGGGTAAATACAACCTAGAAGAAATTCTTAAAAAAGATTACTTGATTTTAGATACAAGACAATCAGATTTGCGAATATATAAAGATAGGTGCCCTACACTTAGAACAGGTAGACATGGCATTTTATATATAAAAAATAGGAAAATAAAAAAATTATCATCAATAGAAGGATTTTTATTACAAGGTTTTTCATATAAAACTTCTAATAAAGCTGTTGGTTATGGTTTATCTAATAATAAATTACTATCTATTATAGGTAATGCAATGACAGTAAATGTTATAAAAAATATCGCTGAAGAATTGTTAAAAGTTATAAATAATGAGGAAATATATTCAAAATGGAACCAGACAACATTTTAGACAAAAATCATTTAATTGAAAGAGGTTCTAAAACAGCTAAAAATGGTTTCAAAAACAAAAAAGATATTGCAAACAAATAAAAGTATTAAAATAAATCTAAAAACCAAGGAGAAAAAATGAGAAAAACAAAAATAGTAGCAACACTAGGTCCCGCTTCAAATAATATAGAAATAATGAAAAACCTTATAAATTCTGGTCTAAATGTTGCCAGATTTAATTTTTCGCATGGTACTCATGAGAGCCACAGAGAAATGGCAAATACCATGAAAAAAGCTAGCAAAGAACTTGGAGTCTCCGTTGCTCTTATGTTAGATACAAAAGGACCAGAAATAAGAACAAAAGCTTTAAAAGCTGATACTATTGAATTAAAAGAAGGAAATAAGTTTATACTAACATCAGAAGATATAATAGGGGATGAAAATAGAGTCTCGATTACACATAATGGTTTATCTGAAGATGTTAAAATAGGTGGTAAAATATTACTAGATGATGGCTTAATAGAGCTTTTGATAGACAATATTACTGATACAAATGTAGAATGTACTATTTTAAATGGTGGTATTTTAAAAGCAAATAAAGGTGTAAACTTACCAAATGTAGAAGTTAGTCTTCCATCTTTAACTGAAAAGGATATAGAAGATATAAAATTTGCAATAGCAGAAGATTTTGACTTTATAGCAGCAAGTTTTGTAAGAACAGCAAATGATTTAAAAGAAATAAAACGTATTTTAAAAGAAAATAATGGCTCTCATATAAAAATAATATCCAAAATAGAAAATCGTCAAGGTGTAGATAATATAGATGAAATATTAGAACTAACAGATTCCATTATGGTTGCTCGTGGAGATTTAGGAGTAGAAATAGACCCCGAAGAAGTTCCAATAATACAAAAAAGTCTTATAAAAAAGGCAAATAAATTAGGCAAACCTGTTATCACAGCAACTCAAATGCTAGAGTCCATGATAAATAACCCAAGACCTACAAGGGCAGAAACAAGCGATGTTGCTAATGCAATAATAGATGGAACAGATGCTATAATGTTATCTGGTGAAACAGCAGGAGGTAAATACCCCGAAGAAGCTGTAAAAATGATGGCGAGAATAGCAACAAAGACAGAAGAATCTCTAAAATACAATATAAACAATCCTTATCAAAACGCTGATATAAAAACAACACCGACGGATGCAGTGGGATATGCTGCAACATCAATTGCAAAATCTATAGAAGCAAGTGCAATAATTACACTTACAACATCAGGTTTTACAGCAAATATGATAAGCAAGTTTAGACCTATTACAAAAACAATATCTATAACACCAGATAAAACTGTTTTTAAACAACTAAATCTTACATGGGGTTCTATACCAATACTTGCAGACTGTGCAGCAGAACCAAAGGAATTACTGGCTATAGCTGTTAAAACAATGTCAGAAACAAATTATCTAAAAAAAGGTGATTCTGTAGTAATAGTATCTGGTATGCCACTTGGTATTGCAGGAACAACTAATAATATAAGAATTTATATTATTGGAGATGAAATCTAATGAAAACAGTTTTTAGTGGTGTACAACCTACAGGTAATCTTACAATAGGAAATTACCTAGGTGCATTTAAAAATTGGAGAGATTTGCAAGATGAAAATAGATGTATATTTTGCGTTGTAGACTTACATTCATTAACAGTAAGAAATAATCCTGAAGATTTAAAAAATAATAGTAAAAATATAATAATGCTATATATGGCTGCTGGAATAGACCCAGAGAAAAGTATTATTTATTTACAATCAAATGTATCTGCCCATGCGAATTTATCTTGGGTATTGAGTTGTTACACATATATTGGTGAACTTTCTAGAATGACACAGTTTAAAGAAAAGTCAGAGAATAGCGATAATATAAACAATGGACTTTTTAGCTATCCTGTTCTTATGGCTGCAGATATACTTTTATATGGTACCGATTTTGTACCTGTTGGAGAAGACCAAAAACAACATGTAGAGCTCTGTAGAGAAATAGCAATACGATTTAATAATATATATGGTAAGACTTTTACAGTTCCAGAAATTTTAATACAATCAAAACTTGCAACAAGAATAAAAGGTTTACAAAATCCAACTAAAAAAATGAGTAAATCTTCTAAAGACAAGAATGATACAATATTTTTGTTAGACACAGAAAAAGATATTATATCAAAAATAAAAAAAGCTGTTACAGATTCAGATACAAGAATTTATTTTGACAAAGAAACAAAACCGGGTATTAGTAACTTATTAACTATGTATGCTACTATTACGAATAAGTCTATTGAAGAAAGTGAAAAAGATTTTAGTGATAAAACATACGGACAATTTAAAAAAGACTTGATAGAAGTTGTTTTAAATGAGATAATACCATTACAAAATAAATTTAATGAACTAAAAAATTCTATAGATTACGTAAATAATATTATAGAAAATAATGCAAAAAAAGCAATAGAAATAGCAAATAAAAATTTAGAAAATGTTTACAAGAAGGTAGGGCTTTTATAATAATAAAAGTTCGATTATTATATTTTAAAAAAATATAATAATACTTTTGCTTCGCAAAAGTAGCTAAATCTATCAAACTTATCTTTATAATATAATATAAATTTTTTATCGAGGTACCTTTTAAATGTTTAAAAATTGTAAACGCTGTGGAGGAGTTTTTAATTCCGTAACCTTGCATATTTGTAATGAATGTTCTAATTCAGAAAAAGACCAATATAACAAAGTAAAAGAGTATCTTGAGAAAAATCCAGGTCTTAATTTAATACAGCTTTCCAAAGCAACAGGGGTGAAAGCTGATATTATTTTAAGATATATAAAAGAAGATAGATTCGAATATTAACAGGAGGATTGTATGCTTTCAAATTGTCCAAGATGTAAAACTGTTTTTAATTCTTCTATTTATACAATATGTGATAATTGTCGAAAAGAAGAAGAAAATGAGGTAGTAAAAGTAAGAGAATATATAATAGAAAATCCGGGAATAACTCTAAGCAATTTGTCGATTGAAACAGATATAAGTGTAAAAAGAATTATAAAATACATAAGAGAAGGCAAAATTGAACTTAGTAGTCCTGAGATTGAATGTGAAAGATGTAAAACAAAAATAAGATTGGGTCGATATTGTGCTGATTGTAGTAAAAAAATGCATAAAGAAATTATTCGTATGAGAGTTTCATCTAAAAAAGAGGATAATGTTATTGAAAATAAAACTAAAAATATTGGAATGTACTCAAATAGAAAATAAATATTATAAGGTCGTGCTTTAAAGAATAAAATAAAAAGGTATAAATAATGAATAATGCAGATTTAGTAAAAAAGGCAATATTAGCAAGAGAAAACTCTTATAGCCCATATTCAAATTTTATGGTTGGTGCAGCACTTTTAACTGACTGTGGAAAAGTATTTTTAGGTTGTAATATAGAAAATGCAGCATACAGCCCAACAATTTGTGCTGAGCGTTCTGCTTTCTCTGCCTCCATTTCAAATGGTTTTACAAAATTTTCAAAAATAGCAATAGCAGGTTTTTTAAAAGGAAAAAATACAGGAGAAGCTTTTCCGTGTGGAGTATGTAGACAGGTTATAAAAGAATTCTGTACAAAAGATTTTGAAATAATAATTGTAAGAAGTAAAGATGAATACACAATACACACTTTGGAAGAGCTATTTCCAAATAGTTTTGGTCCTGAAAATTTGTAAAAATTTAAATTAAATTGTTTTTATAATTTTTTATATTACTACAGCAGTGCCAGAGGCTTTTGCTAAAATCATAGGTCTATCTCTAAGAGAAACAGGGTCTATTTCTACTTGTAAACCAACAATAGCATTAGCACCAACTCTGGCAGCTTCTTCTTTTATTTCTTTCAAAGCCTCTGCTCTTATTTGCTCTATTAATTCTTCGTGCCCTGAAGACCTTTCTCCAGCTATAGCTCTAAATCCATCAAAAAAACCTTGACCGATTGCAAAACCTCGAACTACTTGTGAAAAAACACAACCTTTGTTACTTTGTATTTCATGACCATTTATATATGGTGTTGTGGAAATATGCATAATATCCCTCCTAATAATAAAAAATCGATTTTTTTAACATTAAAATTATAACATATAAACTAATAAATTATCACAAAAATTAAAATAAAAAGGAATTGAAAATTGGAAGAAGTTTTAACAATAAGAACAAGTGATTTAATAGAAAATTTTCATCTATGCAAGGATATATCGAAAATAATGCCTTTTATAGAAAATTCAGAGTTTAGAAAAAGAAATGAAATAGAAGAAGATACAAATTTTCTTCAACTAATACCGTATATTATATTAAAAAATGATAATAAATTTTTTGTAACAGAAAGAATAGGAGGAGAAAAACGTCTTATAGGTGGTTATTCTATAGGTCTTGGTGGACATATAAATCCTTGCGATACAAATGGAATACATTCAGTATACGAATGTATAAAAAGAGAACTTCTTGAAGAAGTAGGGCTTTTTTCAAACGAATATAACAATTCCTCTTTTTCTATTATTATAAATACAAATGAAAATATTGTAGATGCTGTACACATAGGACTTGTTTTCTTTGTAGAAACAAAAAAAGAAAACATAGAGATAAAAGAGAAAACAAAATTAAAGGGTAGTTGGGTAGAAAAAAAAGATTTGAAAAATTTTTATGAGAAATTTGAGAGTTGGTCTAAGATTGTTTTTGATAATGTTATAGACAAAGAAATTTAACAGATATAAATAAAAAATGAGAGACGAACATATGGAATATAATACAGATAACAATAAAATAGAAACACAACGTTTAATACTCCGTTCTTTTAAAAAAGAAGATTTAGACGAATTTTATAACTATGCAAAAATAGAAGGAGTAGGAGAAGAAGCAGGTTGGATTCATCATAAAAATATAGAAGAAAGTGAACAAATATTAAACAGATTTTTGAAAGAAAAAAACAACTATGCTATAGAGCTAAAAGAAACAGGAAAACTTGTAGGTAGTTTTGGAGTAGGTTCAGAAAGTTGTATAGATGAAAGTAGTGAATGGTATAATTTGAAACATACCACAATTGGCTATGTTATTGCAAAGGAATATTGGGGTAATGGATATGCTACAGAATCACTACAAAATTTTATTAGATATTGTTTTGAAAATAACATATATGACATAATATTTGTATCACATTATAATCATAATTTGAAAAGTAAACGTGTAATAGAAAAATCTGGTTTTGTGTATTTTAAAGATAGTATTAGAAAAACTAGATATGGTGTAGAATATTTAAGTAAGGATTATTATATAAAAAAATTTTAATTATAAAAACTCAAAAATCACTAAAAAATTAATAAAATTTTTAGTGATTTTTTGAATTAATTTTGATAATAAGTAAAATCTACTTTTAAACTGTTATTTCTTCCAAAACATCTATACTTTCATCTACTAATTTTTCTATATTTGCATTACTATCATCTACTTTGCAAAGTTCAACAGCACAAGCCTTTAATTCTGGCTCTTTTGCAAGAGGGTCTAATGCATCACTTGTTACAGCATTTATAAGTGTATCTTGATGGTGGAAATCACTGTATACTTGACCATCTGGAATACGATTAGAAACACGTACATAAGCTACTGCTTCACCACGTATACTTGTTACTTTTGCACGGTCTCCATTTTTAAGACCATATTCTGTTGCTGTATTTTCGCTTATTTCAAAAATACCATGTGGCATTAGTACATTTAATTTCGGTGATTGCTTTGTCATTGTTCCATTGTCGTATTGATACAAATCACGGATTGTAACAAGAACAAGAGGAAATTTCTCTGTTGGTGGCTCTGCTTGTGGCTCACCCAAATGCTGTGGTTTAAATGGTACTTTACCAGCTGCAAATCCAGAACCATACAAGAATCTTGTTCCTACACTATCTTCTTCACTATCAGCAGGTATTGGCCATCTTACTCCTAGCTCTCTTTTATCCATTCTTTCTATTTTTTCATACGTTACGCCACCAAAACTTGGAAGAAGAATAGATATTTCTTTCATTATGTTAGATGCAGTTTCACGATTAGTTTTGCCACGTAAGTATTCGTTGTCGTAACCCATTAGTTTCATTAAATCGAGTGTAACTTCATAATCTGGACGGCTTTCACCTACTGGCTCTATTACAGGTCTAATAAGTTGTATACGTCTTTCTGTGTTTGTTACAGTTCCCCAAACTTCTAGGTTCGAACAAGCTGGTAATACAACATCTGCAAGTTTTGCAGATTCTGACATAAATAAATCTTGAACAACTAAAAACTCAAGTGATGCATAGTCATTTCTACCTTTATTTGTGTTAGGTGCCATAGCAACTGGGTCTGCACCTTGTAGAAATATACATTTAACTTTTCCTTTACCAGCTTCATCTGCCATTTCCATGTAAGATAAACCACGTGGTACTGAAAGTTTAACACCCCAAAATTTTTCGAATTTTTGCCTATTATTTGTTGCTATTTGTGGGTCTAATCCAAGGCTTTCAACGTAGTCCTCTGTAAACATTTGATACCCCGGCAACCAACCTGGGTTTAATCCCATATCTCCAGAACCTTGTACATTATTTTGACCACGTAACGGATTTACTCCTGTACCTGGTCTACCTATTTGACCACATAAAAGTGCAAGATTTATAAGTGTTGTTACAGTTCGAACAGCATTTGCTCGCTGTGCTATTCCCATGCCCCATGTAATAGCTGCTCTATTTGCTTTTGCATAAAGTTCTGCAGCCTCACAAATTTTTTCAGATGGTACTCCTGTTATTTCACTAGCATATTCTGGTGTATATTCTTTTATTACTTCCCACATAGATTCAAAATCTTTTGTGCGTTCTTCTATAAATTTTTTATTTTGTAAATCGTTTACTATAATATGGTGCATCATTCCATTTACAAGTGCAATATCTGTACCAATGTTCTGTTGCATATGTACATCGGCAAATTTAGCTGCTCCTACTTTTCTTGGGTCTGCGAAAATATATTTTGTGCCACGTTTTGCACTTCCCTCTAAGAACGTACCTATAACAGGATGAGCATCGTGGGCATTTCCACCAATTTGAAATATTACATCAGCTGTTTCAAGGTCCATTATACTGTTAGACATAGCACCACTACCAATTTGTAATACCATAGCAACAACAGATGTAGAATGACATAAACGAGAAGAAACGTCTATATTATTAGTTCCAAAAACAGTACGTGCAAGTTTTTGATGCATAAACATAGCTTCGTTTGAAGATTTTCCACTTCCCATAAAAGCTATAGAATCATTACCATAGTTATCACGTATTTCTAACATACGTTTTGATATAAGCTCTAATGCTTCATCCCAGCTAGCTTCACGCCACTCTGGCTCCACTCCAACTTCTTTTACATTTGTTCTAATAAGTGGCTTTTGTAAACGTTCATTACTTTGTACATAATTATAACCAAAACGACCTTTTACACACAACAAACCATTATTAAGTGCATCCATAACTGGTTCTGCTTGTACAATTTGTCTTTCTTTATTTACGGAGTAATTAACTTGGCAACCTACTCCACAATATTGACAAGTAGCCTGAACTTTTGTAACTTCTTCTTCTTTGTAAGGGATTTCTTTTTTTGTCATAAGAGCATCTACAGGACAAGCAGCTATACAGTTCCCACAACGTACACAAGCAACATCATCAAAACTAAATGTAAATTCTTCCGAGGTCGGTTGACCCACAAAATTAATAGCACTACAATGTTGTAGGTCTTGTGTAACTTTTACACATATACCACAACGTATACATTTGTTTAAATCTAATTTAAAAGTTTCATTGTCTATTACTAGATTTTCTTCTTTGTAAATATTTGGTATAGGAACGTTGTATTCATTTGCATAAGATAATAATCTACTACCACCAGTAGAATCTGGGCTTTCTGTAGATGGATTATACTTATCCATTAAAAATTTAATACGTTCTTCACGGCTTTTTAAAACTTTTTCGCTATGAGTTTGTACTGTCATTCCATCTGCTGCTTTAAATGCACAGCTAGGCATAAGATTTGCTCTACCTTCTATTTCTACTACACACATACGACAGCTACCACCCGGTTTTAATCTTGGGTCGCTACATAGAGTCGGTATTTCTATATTATATTTTCTAGCTATTTGTAATATAGTATCGCCTTCATTTCCGACGCATTCATTATCATTTATATTTACATTTATTTCTTTTATTTCTTTATTTGTAAATAATTTTTCATGCATAGTTGTTAGCATAGTATATCCCCCTTATTTGCTTGTATAGAATTTTATTAAATTTAATATACATATACTATACAAAAAAAACAACAAAATATCTACAAACTTTAATTATTTTAATAGATTTTAACAAATCTATTAAAAAATTTAATACAAAAATGTTTTTTTTATGATTTTCACTTTTATACATAAAATTGTTAATGTGCGTTTTATTAATTTCCATTATTCGATTTTGTATTGAATTTTTTGAAAAAAAGTATTATTAAAAAACTAACTGGGATAATTAATAAAAAAATAACAGGTATCATATAAAATACAGGCCAGTACATAAAATTACCTTGATTTACTCCAAACGGAGTTTGCAAAAAAACATATGGTATTGCCCAATTAACAGCACGATACAAACTACCGGGATGCCATTGAAAAGAACCATTCCAAAAATGTATATTAGGAAAAATACCAATTGTATACAAAATAGCATCATTTGCGATATTTATATAAATAATCAATACATAAAAAATCGCAGATGAAAAAACATGATAAAATTTTAATTTTTCATGTTCAAGAAAAATTATAAGTATAGGTACGTATAATAATATTAAATGTTGCACAAACATTCTTAGTATATTTAGAGAAAGTGGACTGTGCCCTATTGCAGCTTCTGGAAAGCCTACCATACCAAGTGAACCTATTATAGACATAAGTAACCAACCCGGTTTTAACAAATTGTCTTTTTGAAAATATAAAAATGGTGATAAAAAAACTAAAACGGCACAAATATTAATCATACTAATATGCATAAATCTTATGTGGGGTTGTGTATGTATAATTATTGGTCCTAAAAAATGAATTACAAAATTTATAAATATTAAAGAGTATATAAATATTTGCTGAAATTTTTTGCTTTTATTTTTCAAAAAAATACAAAGTAGTATAGTAGAACCAAAATAAAAAAATATCCAAAATAAATGCCAAAAATCTAAGAATTGCATAAACTTCTCCATTTCATAAAATATATAAAAAAAGCCAGCAAAAGCTGACTTAAAACAGACCTGCTAGGATTCGAACCTAGGAATGCAGGGATCAAAACCCTGTGCCTTACCGCTTGGCGACAAGTCTACAACATTAAATTCACAAAATTATTATGTGAAATAAACAAAATTATATACATATATTTTAACAAATAAAAAGCGCGAAACGGGATTCGAACCCGCGACCCTCGCCTTGGCAAGGCGATGCTCTACCACTGAGCTATTCACGCATGAACAATTGATAATAACTTGCTACCAACAAAAAACATTATACAATAAATTTTCTTGTTTGTCAACATATTTTTTTATTTTTTAAAACATATAAAATAAATATTTGCTAACAACGTTTAGAGATTATACACTTTATTATTTTATTTGTCAATACCTTTTTGTAAAATGGGTCGTGTCTTAAACTAGACTTAAAAGACTTTCGCTTAAAACCATTTGTTATTCCAAATCTTTTGAGATTCATTATATTTTACTTGAAAAAACTTTGTATATATGATAGTATGTATACATGATATTATGTACAAAGTTTTTTGGAAATCTCTAAAGTTGTTTTTAAAGGACAACTTTAGAGATTTATCAAATTACTATTTGTTAAATTATTAATAAAATTGTGTTGTAAAATTTATTTTACCATTTTTCAACTTCATAACTTTGTTTATGATAAGCTATGCTTTAAAATACTTTTAAAACTAATCTATTAATTAAATTAAAAAAATACGTCATTATTTCGCCTCCTTTCTCTAGTTTGGTCTATAACCAAATATCTTAGCTTCATGTAAAAGTGTTTCATACATATCTTTTTCTCCAGATTCTTCAAGACTTTTAAAAGCTGATTCTATCAATTTATAGTCTTTATAGAAAAATCCTTTCCTAATAAGAACAACACTTTTAAGTACCTGCAAGTTTTGCTTATCATATAAATTTAAAGCAGCATTTGAATGGTACTCAAATAATTTTATCAGCTCTTTAAGAGATAGAATACTTCCATCAGATATATCTTCTCTCATCAGTCTAGATACTTCATTCATATGAAAAGAAGATTTAACTATTTCATAAGATTCATCTTCAGAATAATTATCTAAAATATTTAAACTCTTATCTATAAGAGTTTCTGATTCGTGAATTGTTTCTGCATAGTCAATTACTGCTGATAAAATTCTTAAATCATAATAACCCCAATTCTTATCATATATAAGCCTATACAATATTGGAGCAGCCATTTTAGAACAAGTTTTCCAATCATTTGTTTCATATTCAACTATAAGTACATCAATTAAATTGATACAATTACCAATTTGAATGTCATATCCATATTATTCAAGAAAATCTGACATCTTGGCTTTTGCTATATTTAAACTATCTATTTTATAGTTTCCGCCAAGAGCAAAGAAATCTTTTAACAATTCATTTTTTAGAAATTGAGGTTTTAAATCTCTATTTTCAGAATTTTCCATATTGCCTCCTTTTGCAAAATTTATTTTATTTTATATAACCATGTATAATTATACGCTTTTATAAAATAAATTGTCAATAAAATTATCAACATTTTCAATAGTGTTTTTCTTGAAATAAATATCAATTTTTTTATAGATAAAAATAAAATCATTGACACACGTAATATTACGTGTTATTGTGTTATTAAAGGCATCAGGCTTAAAATAAGCCTTAATTTAATAAACAAAAAGAGGTGAAAATATGAAATATGTATACCCTGTAATCCTTTATAATAATGATGATGATAAAATAATTGTAAAAATACCAGATTTATATGGATGTTTTGCTTGTGGAAATAATAAAGCTGATGCTCTTTTTATGGCAAAAGAAGCTATAGAAATGTGGTTATGGGATGCTGAAAATAAACAAAAGATTATTCCAAAACCATCTGAACACTTAGAAACACTGGAAGGTGAGCTTTTAACATTAGTAGCCGCTGACACTGATGAATATAGAAAGGCTAACGATACAAAAGCAATCAAAAAGACACTTTCTATACCTTCATGGCTAAATTATAAGGCTGAAAAAGCAAATGCCCCATTTTCTCAAATTTTACAACAAGGATTAAAAAAGTATTTAGATATTAATTGAGGTATGAAACAGCAGACTCAGTTTTGGGTCATTGACAAGAACTTTAAATAACATTGTGGAAAGAAAGGTAATCAATATGGAAATATTACAAGTCAGAAATGTCAGAAAGGTAGTGAAATCAAATGGTAGGGAACTTGAAATTCTAAAAGACATTAACCTTAATGTGCATACAAAAGAGTATGTAGCAATTAAAGGTCGTAGTGGTAGTGGAAAAAGTACTCTTTTAAGTTTACTTGCAGCTTTAGATACCCCAACGAGCGGTGATATTGTTTTTGATGGTAAAAATATAAATAGATATAAGGGCGATAAGCTAACGTCTTTTCGCAATGAAAACATCGGAATAGTGTTCCAATCTTTTAATTTATTACCTACCTTAACAGCGTTGGAAAATGTTGAAGTTCCTCTTTTTTTTAGCAAAAAGCACGTGAACATAAGAAAAAGAGCATTGGAGCTATTGGATGCTATGGGATTAAGTGAAAAAACACGAGAATATCCACGACAATTGTCAGGAGGAGAACAACAGAGGGTTGCTATTGCACGAGCATTAAGCACTTCCCCACGGCTACTATTAGCTGATGAACCTACTGGAGCCTTAGATGTGAGTAGTGCTAAATTGGTACTAGACACTTTTCAGTATTTTATGCAAAGTGAGAAACTCTCTATTATAATGGTTACACATGATGATAATGTAGCAAGTAAAACAGACAGAACTCTCATCATAAATAATAATGGTGAGATTGAGGGAGTGAATGCCACTGTTTCAAAAAATATTTATAGAAAGGTGTAAGATTATGAGTAAAAAGTGGGTATTTATATGTAATTATAGCTTGAAAAATATATTAGCAAATAAATTTTTTGCGTTTTTTAGTGTACTTAGTATCTCTATAGGAGTCAGCACTGTACTAATTGTTCAATTAATACATATGTTCAACACGCAGTATATAGATGACAATATAAGAACCCTAAATGGTGGAGATATTAGCATTGTATTGAACCAAGCGATTACACCTGATCAAGTGTATCATTTACAGAACTTATCTGTAAATGATAACTTCGTCTATACGCTCTCACTTTTTGAACAAACCAGTATAACTGCTAATGGTAGAACTACACTTGCCGTTGTTAGGTTTATAGATACAAATAATTATCCGTTGTATATTGAAAGCAATATAGTCAGAACACTTAATCAAAACAGTGTCATAATAAGCAACAATATATCTAATAGATTAGGCGTAGGTGTAGGCGATAACGTAGAAATTTTTAGTAGACTCCAAGGACTCTCACATACGATGACGATTTTGGGTACCGATGAGAGAAGTCATTTAACGTCTAATGAATACGATATGAATATCTTTGGCTACATATATGTAAGTAGTGATTTGATGAGTCTTTTTACAGAGAGGTATTTTAATCGAGTTTCTATCGCTCTTGATAATATTCATGATATGAATGTGATTTACAATGCTGTACAAGAAATTTTTTTTGATGCAGAAATAATAACACTAGAACACGCACGAGAAAGTATAATGACAGAAATAAACTCCATCAATCTTATGTTGTTATCGATTGCGTTTATAACATTCATAGTATCTGGAGTCGTTCTGGTAGTTATAATGTTTTTCTCCATAATAAATAGAAGCAAAGAAATTTGCATACTTAAAATTATTGGAATGAAAAGGCGTGCAATGGTTCTGTCTACTATACTCGAAGTTCTAATATACACTGTTTTAGGCAATATTATCGGTGTTATTTTTGGAATATCCTTAGGTTCTGCCGTTAACAGGCTTGTTTTTGGTGTGGGTATTGGGGCGTTGTCTATTAGTGGAGTAATTGACTTGATTTTTAATATTTTTCTGCTAAGTATTTCAATTGCAATCGTATTTACCATTATTCCCATCATCGTAGTGGGTAAAATAAATGTAAATTCAATTTTGAGGGAACAGCAAATTTCTAAAGTAGGGCTGGTTAAGTTGGGAGTCCCTATTTTTATAATAATCATATGCCTAGGAGCTGTTCTTTCGATATACATACAATCCCTTGCAGGCTTAGGTATATCAGTCGGTGTGTCTTTTCTTGGTATATTGCTCTATTTCTTATGTAAACTTTTGTTAGCCATCATTTCAAAAATTCGTATAGGTAAAAATCTTGTCGTTCTATATGCTTTTAGAAATATTGGAAACCAGAGAAAAAAATTTTCATTGGCTTTAATCATGATGTTCATAGGGATGATTTCACTTGGAACAATCATTAATTTACGTAGAGAGGTTTTACCGAGTATCGCAGGAGCAATACAAACTCAAAGTGGATATAATGCCATCATACACTTATCTGCTAGTAATGAAGCAGAATTGCAAGACACTATAGAATACTCTTACAATATACGCAATGCGTTTAGTTCGCAAAGTGTACAAGTTCATATTAGTGAAATAAATTCACGCATGATAGAAGAATCCACAGGGCGAACAATGGAGATACTGAATTTTTTGCAATATGTACCTGACTTCGACATTCGCTATGGAAATAATTTCAGCATTTCTGATGAAAGGAATACTGTTATTATTAGCCACTCACTTGCAGAGGAACTATCTATTGCACCTTCGGAATACATCATATTAAATGTATATGGAAGATACATGGAATTTGAGGTAATTGGTATAAGAGAACGTTCGATTCTTAATACTTCGGATATTATAACATCTACATCTATAGAATGGGTTCAAAATAGTGCATTAGTTTACTACCTTGATATAGACAATCTGCATTTTGATACTGAGATAGAGAAATTTTACAGTATACCGAATCTTATTATAATCGATTTAAATGAATTGCTTTTTGCACTAAATACGACACTTAATCAGCAAATCAGTTTGTTTGTATACATCTCGATTCTTTCGATTATTTCGTTCATTGTTCTAATGTCAACAATTACTATGATTATATTTTCTGAACGAGAGAGAGTTTGGAATATTGGAGGTTATCGGTGCGACAGATACAACGCTTATTCGTATAATAGTTGTTGAGAGTGTCGTTTTGGGACTCATTGTAGGTTTATCTACGACTGTCTTTGTAAATATAGTAATGAGCGGTGTATTCTCTCTCTTACTAAATGTAGATTTCGTTCCTAGTCCTGACCTTATGATAATTGTAATAGTTGCATCTATAGTTATCATGTGTTTTTCATCTATTGTTGTATTGTCGAAACTGAGAAACATTAACCTGAACTTATTGCTACGTACAGATTAAAAATTCAAACATTAACCACTATTTTTTGCAATAGTGATTAATGTTTACTTTTAAAATTTGTATTTTTGATATGGATACTCAATTTTTCTCTTGCTTATCTCGCAATACCCCAAATTGCCCAGAAGCAGTATTATATTCATCAGCACTCAAATCTTGTACAATACACCCTTTTTCAAATACAATAATCCTATCTGCAATAGAGGTAGATTTTATTCTATGTGTAATAAATATTAATGTTTTATCTTTTGTAAGATTTATATAGCTATTTAATATTTGTGATTCTACAATAGGGTCTAAATTTCCCGTAGGTTCATCTAGTATAATAAAATTTTTATCACGATAAACCGCCCTTGCTATGGCTAATTTTTGCCATTCTCCTCCAGATAGGTCAGTGCCACCATGTATTTTACCTAATACTTGTGTCTTATCTACATCAATTTTAGCAAACATAAGAGCGTTATCAATAAAACTACTATTCTTTTCTTTATCAATATTTCCAAGATATATGTTGTCTTCTATAGTAAAACTTTCATATTTTGCAGGTTGTTGTGATATTATCGAAGTAGATTTTAAAATATCATCGTTTGTATCTTTACCATTTACTAAAATACTACCAGCAGAAGGTGCAAGTAGACCAGATAATATACTAACAAAAGTAGACTTCCCTGAACCATTCTCTCCAACTATAGCTATTTTTTCACCTTTTTTTATTTTTATATTTATATCATTTAATACGTAATTTGGGGTATTTGGATATCTATAATATACATTTTTTACCTCTATTTCATTTATATCAAGTGCTTCAGTTGTCATTTTTGTCTCTGGTAAGTTTACAAAATCATTAAAAACAGATGCATCAAACTTTTTCGATATTATGCTAGAAGTACCAGATATAAAAATAACAATATCGGATAGCAAAGACTGATAAAGTGATATAACAGCTGCAACAGAGTAAATAGTAAGTATACCATTGGCAAGAAATATTATGGAAATAATATATCCAGATATATTAATAATATTGATTATTAAAGAATTAATAGCTTGTATAAATGCCCCTTTTCTATATAGATATTTTTCTTTTTTTGTATATTCTAACGATAATTTTTGCCATTTTTCATATATAAAATTATGTGCAGAATATACGTACAATTCTTTTGCACTACTTTTTATCATTAAATTTTGTAAATATTGCATTTTTCTTTGTAATAATACACTTTCCTTTGTAAATTGAAACGATTTTTTATTGCTATATAAAGTTGTAAATAAAATAGGAATGGGAGCAATAATAACAAGTATAAGTAAATAATAGTTAAATATATAAAGTGATATACCGATAGAGAATATAGAAATAATTTTTCCTATAATCAAATATCCTTGACGTATAACTGTATCACTTAGTCCAAAATAAGGATTTGCAATACTAGAAAATATATGACTTATTTTATCATTTATTTTGGGTATTTCTAATATTTCGGATGTTATACGTGAAAGTTTTGTAAACAATCTTACAAGAGTCGTTTCACGGAGTCGGTTAGCATATACAATGTCAAGACGCTCTATAGTGTTTGATGTTTCTGTGTATTTTATTATTGTTTCTGATATATAGCTCAAAGAAAAAAATAAAAATAAAAATAGTATTGCATATAAAAAATTATTTTCTTGTGAATAGAGTACGTAAGTCCTCCAAGTTAGAGCAAGAACAGGACGTAATACGGCAAGTATTACTACTGTGGATAAATATAAAATACTAGCTAATTTTATGGATTTAAAATTAAATAACCAAAATTTAATTAAATAAAGAATTTTCGGCTTAGATTCTTGTAATACTGATGTCTCTAATTTCGTTGTATTATCTTTCATAATTGTCATTCCTAAAAAATTTATTTTGCGAGGTATACATATCATAATACAGCTTTGTATTTTTCATTAGTTCATTGTGATTGCCACTTTCAAATATTATTCCGTTTTTTATTACTAATATATTGTCCATAATTGTTGCAGCTGCCAAACGATGAGTAATAAAAATAGCAGTTTTGTTATGAATAAGCTTTAAAAATTCTTCGTATAATTTTTTTTCTGCTATAGGGTCTAATTGTGAACTAGGCTCATCTAAAATAAGAACTGGTCTATCACAGAAAAAAGCACGTGCTAATGCAATACGTTGCCACTCTCCTCCAGAAAGGTCGGTGCCACCTTCAAATTCTTTTCCAAGAAGAGTATCTAAATTAATATCAAGACCAAATATATTTTTAGCATCATTTAATTTATCATCATTTAAAATATCAGAAATAGATGATATTGCTATATTTTCTCTTAAAGTTAAATTGTATTTATTAAAATCTTGCATAACAGTTCCAAAGATATAAGAGCTATCCCAATCATAAATAGACTTTCTATTAATTTTTATTTCACCTTTGTCTGGACTGAATAATCCAAGTAAAAGTTTTATTATTGTAGTTTTCCCCTCTCCATTTTCTCCAACTATAGCTATTTTTTCATTAGTAGAAATTATAAATGAAATACCTTTTAATATGTATTTATCTGTATTGGGATATTTAAACCATACATTATCAAATTCTATAGATATTTCTGTAGTATCTATTTTTTTTGTATTATTAGTTTCTTTTTCAGAGAGTTGTTTAAATTTTTTATAGAAATCAAAAGCATTAGAATGAACCCCAGACCACATAATAATTAGTACACTTCCCATAAGACCATTCCAACCAAGAAGAGTTCCAAAAAGTGTTATAGTAAGGGTAATCATAAGTCCAATATTTATATAACCACTATAAAAAAGCCAAAGTATAATAACAGCATTAATTAAACTAGAAATACTTAATAAGCTAGATTTATAAAATGTGCTTTTAAAGTTTTTGAAAAAGAAATGTTCATATTCTTTGTTACGAATACCTATACGCTCCTGATATTTAGATATTAAGTAATTAGCATTTTGAAAAATACGATTTTCTTTTACATAATGACGTTTATATAGCATATTAGAAATTTCATTATAACTTTGGTCTTTTTCCCAATAACTTTCCATTTCGTCATATATGTTTTGTTTAAGTCTGGATGACAAATATACCTCTATAAAAAATGGTAATAATATAGTAATAACTAACCACCATCTTACATTAGCGAATATAACAAGAGTACCAATAGAAAAAACAATAGCCGATAAATTTTGTTGTAAGTACATTGGGAATAGATGTTTTGCAGCGTTTTCTATTCGACTAAAAGTTTTGTCTATAATTTCTAGAGAATTTTTATCTTCTAAATGTTCATACTTTATTTTTGATAGTTTTTTTATAAGTTTTTCACGTAGAGATGTACGGAATATTAAATTAGTTTTTGGTATTGCATATGAGTTAAAATAAAAAGCTTCAATAAATGGAGCAGATATTAATAGTGTAGCAAAAAGCAAAATATCGGGTAATAAAGATAAAACATTATATCCTGTATCAGATAAATTTATAGCCTTGTCAAGTAGATTAGCAGTTACAGTAATAGTAGTAAACGAAATAACTCCTTGTAAAATTGATAACAAAACAACACCTATAAGAAAAATAGGTGCCACACGATACATTATAGAGAGGATTTCGGTATAGGCATAAATTGTTTTTTTCATAATTATTCTTCTTTATTAATCAAGTAAGCTTTTAGCGATGTTTCTATTCTTTGTTTTACTAATAATTTACATTGTTCATTTTCGTACAAGTTATCATCCATACCTAGTAAAATCATTTTTCTTGTGTGAGGGCAAAGTCCTCTGCAATAGCGTATATATGAACATTTTAAACATTTGTTATTATTAACATTATTTATACCAAATTCATTTATATATTCATTATTTATTCTGAATTCCGCTATATTATCTAAATCTTTTATATCACTAATATTGCCAACTGACATTTCAAAATTATATATATCATTCCAGCAATTATATATGTTTCCGAAGTGGTCAATTACAAAATTAAGTGTATCAGTTTCAGCAGAGCAAAATGCACTTAAATCTCCAACTCCAGAAGTTGGTGTTATAAATTTAAATTTCACTGCTAAAAGATAAAGGTCATGATAAATTTTTTCATATTCATAATGACTTAAACTATTGTCAGAACCAAATACACGACCAAAATCAACAAAAAAATATTTTTCTCTATAAACTCTATCTACCTTTTCATTTAAGAAATATAATAATTCCGTTATATTTTCTGAGTTTTGGACATCTACATTTATTCTTACAACAACCTCTATACTTGACTGTAACAATAATATTATATTATTTATAAGTTTTGAAAAGGTATCGTCATTATTAGGTGTTGTTCTCCTTTGATTGTGTACATCTTTTGTTCCGTCTAGTGTTATCTGTATATATTTTATATTTTGATTAACTAATTTATTTGTCAATATTTCATCTATAAAATAGCCATTTGTTACAATTATATTAGAATATATGGCATTATTTTTATTACAAATATTTATAAAAACATCATTGAAAAAGCAAATTAATTCTTTTTCTATTAAAGGTTCTCCTCCATACCAAACAACATCTAAATTTTTAACACCTTTTTTCATTATCATATCTACAAGGTTAATTAAATTATCTCTAAAATGCAATTTAGAATATTCTGCATTTTTTACTACATCCGAATCTTTGAAACAGTTTTCAAAGCAATAAGAACAACGAAAATTACAATTGTTAGTTATTGAAATATCTATTTTCGCACTAGTCCCTATAATATGTTTTGAATTGTTATAACCTTCAAACATTTTGTTAATATTGTTTTTTTCTATATCCTCATCTATAAAGAAACCTTGATTTTCAAGAATTTTAATTTCTTCATCTGTTAGAATATTAAGTTTTGGATTATCAAAATAACCTATAATACGATTATTACTATCATTATCCAATTCTATTAATGAATCGTTATATGTGTTTAATAAGAAATATTTGTCTCGTATATTTAATATACTGTAGTATTTTGTAAATATTTTTTTCATTTTAATTTAACCTATCCTTTTTTAATAATATTTCAAACGTACTATTAAAATAAATAATTGCACGTTTGAAATATTTTTTTTAATAAAAAATATTAAATTTTATATTAATTTTAACTAGCACTAATATTTGTACAACCACCTAAGTGAGAACAAGGTCCACATCTAGGAGATACTTTCACACTTGAATCTTGGCTAGTATTTGCTTCGATTAATATTTTCATGGCTCCTCCTCCTTTATTATTTAGTAATTTTTATTACAATAAGAATTATATATTAATAATTCTACTATTACTATAGACAAATTTGTCTAAATTTTTTTGAGGACAAAGCAAGGGTAACAAAGAATAAAAAGAAAACTTTTGTGTAAAAAACTTCAAAAACTAACAAAACAAAGTCATAAATAAAACTATTCTAAGCCCGATATATATCATGTAACAAAAAACAATAAAAAATAAAGAGGAGAAATACATAA
>WRGD01000146.1 GCA_009787355.1 Defluviitaleaceae bacterium
TACAGGTTGTACAGGTTGTACAGGTTGTACAGGTTGTACAGGTTGTACAGGTTGTACAGGTTGTACAGGTTGTACAGGTTGTACAGGTTGTACAGGTATATATTTGTATCATTTTACATATAAAATTTTTTATTCATTTTTTAAGTATACATAATAGAGAAAATGTGATTTTTTTTCATAATTTTTAAAATTTATTTATTATGATTTTTTATTTCTGATTTGCTGTAATTTCTGTGTTCTCTACTACTGTTATTGTACATTATACAAATTCTTAATTTTCAAATCCTCCCATTTTATACATCCAGTTAAAATTACTAAAAAAATATATATAACTGCCATTATTAATATCAAAAAGAATATACCTATTAAAGAACCTAAAACAGAAATAAAATAATCTTTTATAAAACTAAGAATGGCAATAGAAACAATTGCACATAAAATAGGTTTTAAAAACCAGTTTACTATGTCTATTTTCAAATTTGCAGTTCTTTTTATTTTGTAAATATTAATTATGCATAATGTAATAAGGCTTGAAAACCAACCTAATATATACCCATACACTCCTATAATGGGTATTAAAAAATAAATAAATCCTATGGATATAAAGGAAGACAAAAGACTATTTCTAAATATAAAAATTTGAGCTCCTAATCCATTCAAAACACCAGTAAGTAACACGTTTGCATATAAGAATGGTGAAAGGAGACCTAGATATATAAGCATAGAAGATATATTTTCACGATATATAATATCTCCCAAAATATCTGAAAAAATAATAAAACCAGCTGCTCCACCAATTCCAACAACCATAGAAAAAATCATTGTTTTAGATAGTATATTATTTATTTTTTTATAATTTTTTATTTCTATTGCCTCGGAAATTGCAGGTACGAGAGATATAGAAAAAGCAACTAAAACAACAGAAGGCAATTGAATAAGCGGTATTGCCATACCTGTTAATTTTCCAAATTCGCTAAGTGCTTCTGTTTGTGTCATTCCAAATGTCATAAGTCTCTGTGGTATTAATATATTTTCTAATGTAGATAATAATGAACCACTAACACGACTAAGACTAAGAGGCACACTCATTGAAACAAGAATATTCAAACTTTGTTTTGTTTTATTACTAGGATTTAATTTAAATTTTTCTTTTGATTTTTTATGTAAATTATAATCTTTATAAGCAAAAAGTACATATAAAAACGAAACAATCTCAGATACAACTATACCAACCACAGCAGCTGCAACTACTATTTCTATACCACTACTAGCAAACATCGTAGCTATCATATAAACAAGAAAAATACGAATTACTTGCTCGAGCACTTGGCTTATTGCAGGAATCAAAGAATCATGAAGACCATAGAAATAACCACGTATACAAGAGCCAGCAGCCATAAAAGGTATACCGAATGCAAGCACTTTTAGAGAAATAAGTATTCTAGGTTCATTAAAAATATTAACAGCAATAAACGGTGCAAAAAAGTAAATAATCATTCCAAAAACAACACCTATACCAGATGTTATTAAAATAGCTTGAATTAAAAACAATCTTATATTTCCATATTGCCCTTTTGCTTTTTCTGAAGAAGTCAGTTTAGATATAGTTGTAGTAAATCCAGAACAAGTTATACTCCATGCCAACATATATACAGGAAATATAAGTCCATACAAACCCATACCCATAGAACCTATTATATTAGACATATATATTCTATATACAAAACCAAGTATTCTTGTAATAAATCCAGCAAGTATTAAAATAATAGCACTAGTAAATACATTTTTCTTCATCTTAAAACCTCGTAAATTTAAGAATTGTCTTATATAATATTAAAAAATTTTTTGATATAGAACTTTTGAATTTAAAAAAAGCACCTCGGGTTAAAACCCGAGGTGCTTTTAAAATATTAATGATTAAGTAGTGCTAAAAATTGCTGTGGTCTTTGGTTTGCCATACCTAAAACAGATATACCAGCCTGTACGATAACATTTTGTTGAGTAAACCTTGCCATTTCAAGAGCCATATCTGTATCTATTATTCTACTTAAAGCAGATTGCGTATTTCCACTTGCGGCAAGAAGTGCAGATGAGGATTGCTCTAGTCTGTTTTGATATGCACCCATACGAGAACGTATAGCAGAAACTTGTTCTGTAGCACTATCTAATATTTCAAGAGCATTGCTAAGCCAAACACCTGAATTTTCATGATTTTCACCGGGAACATTTACTCCTACAACACTACCTCCATGTAAAGAATGAAGAGCTTCACCTAAAGTAACGTGTTGTCCTGCTGGTATTCTTACAACTAACTCATATTCACCAGTTACAGGATTTAATACGGGAGGTACCACACTTGGGTCGTGGTATATATTTTGTGATATAGAACCACCTAGAGCATCTTCTCCAAACATTGCAAGTCTTGGTATCTCCATTTCCATAAGGTCATTTTTCCTTGTGTGTACACGCACTGAAATATTCCCGTGTTGAAGAGGAGGATTTGTACTAGTACCAGCTTGCACAAAAGAGCCTGTAAATATATTTCTTCCATTAAATCTAGTATTCCGTGCAATATTTTCTAGCTCATTTAAAAGTTCATCTATTTCACTTTGTATAGCATCTCTATCTGAGTTTAGAAAAGTATCGTTTGCACCTTGTACAATAAGTTCACGAACACGCCCAAGTATGGAATGTACCTCGTTTAAAGCCCCATCAGCAGTTTGTACAAGACTTGTACCATCTAGAGCATTTTGAGTTGCATTATCTATTCCTCTTACTTCTCTTCTAAAACGATTTGCTATAGACAAGCCTGCTGGGTCATCTTTTGCTGTATTTATTCTTGTACCATGACTTAGCCTAGCCATAGAAGCTGCTGTATTTCTATTAGCTCTATTTACTTGAACATGTGTTCTAAGTGCTGGAATATTACTTTTTATTACCATAATTTATCACCTTTTAAATTTTTTATCTACAAACTAATTTAGTTCATTCAAATAATTCGTAAAACAAGTCGCCATTTTGAAAATATTATTCTTTGTTAAATTTGATATACTATTGTAGTTTTCGAAATCCATTTCATTAAAATAATTATCGTCATTTTCTCCATTGTAGATAACTGTATTTATATTAAACTCTTCTTTTGCAAAACTATCTATCATTTGCATTTTTGTATGTTTAAAATTTATCTTATCTTCATCGTTTTGAATATAAATATCTATATTATTTTTACTCATTTTTATATAGGCATCTATATTCCCGTACTTTTCTGTATCTAAATTTATAGAAACACTTATATTGTTACTTATTTTGTTTTGTACGTACATATTTAAACTTGTAACTTTTCCATCTATTTTTATTGGTAAAAAATAAGAAGATGAATTTAGGTTACTTTGCAATTTTAAAGTATTTTTCAAAATTTCAATATCTTTTAAATCTATATTTTTATATTCTATTTCTGGATTTATTTCTGTTAGTTTATCCAATACTTCTACAATTTCATTTGTGGTTTTATCATTTTCTATATATTCTGTTGGAGAGGACGGTATTTTTTCTACTTCTAAATCTTCTTTTATTTTATCTAGTTTCGATTTTAAAATTTTTGGTCTCTCCACTAAAAAAACCATAGATGTAACATTGGGTAATGTAGCTTTTACATTATTCTTTTCTAAAAAATGTAATGCTTCTATATTTTTTTCACTAACCTCTTTTATATTTTCTATTAATTTTTCTGCTCTTTCGAAATTTTTATTTGTTTTTGATAAATCTTCTAATCTTGTATTGTCATTTGCATTTTTTAAATGTTCTGGTGTTGTATTTTTGGCTGTTTCTTTTAAAAGTAAATCATTGTAACTTTGAGTATCACTATTTAAAATTTGTCTTATATTATTTTCGTGTGAAGCACCTAATGTAGTATCTGTGGAAATATCTATATAATTGTTCCTATTTCCTGTTTTTTTATAATATTGTGCAGCGTCTAACAAATTTCCAATTGTTAAATCGTTTCCACTTTTTATATTTAAACCAAGAGATACAGAGCCATAATTTGATACTTGATTTAAAGCCCTATATACAGCCATTATTTTAGAACGTTGCTCTACACTTAGATTTTCTTCCATATAAAATATATTTTCTGCTATTTTATCTTTTACACTACCCATATCCTTTTCTTCAACATATTTTATAAGCTCATCTATATGAATTTCCAAAGGATTTATATTTTCTTCTATCAACTGGGCTGCTATAGATGGATGTAAATTTTCAGTTACATATTCTAACTTTTTATTTACAAGTTTTGCATTTTCAAAATTATCTATATTGATATCTATACCACTTCTAGATAGTATAGAAGCCACTTTGATATTTTCTTCAGATATTTCAAATCCTAAATCAGAAACAACAGTTTCAAGCATATTTGATACATTACTAAAAGTATCTCCATATTTTGAATTTGGAACTGTCATAAAAGGTTCATATCCCATTACAAGTTTTTGTTCTGTTGTAACTTGATTTACATTTTTTAGTGTGAAATTTTCATTGTTTTCAGATATATATTTATAAACAGGTGGTAATAATGGGTTTATATTTTGAATTGTATCAAAAACATTTACAAGTGTCCCTACTTTTGATGTGCTTGTTTCTTTAAAAAAGTTTTGATAATATTCATTTTCTATTTTTCTAAGCTCGTCTAAAGCAAGTTCTAAAGGCATTGTATCTATTTTTATATTTTTATCTATAAGTTTATAAGCTGCCTCATAAGTTAGTTTTAATCTAATCTCTGCCAACTGTCTTTTTCGCATTACCAAATCTATATGCTCTGGTATTTCTTTTATTTCTAGATTTAAATTTGAATTTAACTCATATTCATTTTTTAAATTTGAAAGAGTAACCTCTTTTTCATTAAGTAAAATATTATTTATATGGATTGTTTCTATTTTTGGTAAATAATCAAATAAATCTTCGTAATCTTGATAAATGTCAGTCAAATATGCTTCTTTTAAATTTATACTAGTTACAGACTTTCCATCTGAAATTGCCTTTGCAGATTTATCTAATATGTAGTAACTATTTATATTTTCTATATTTGATAATATCTGTATATTTTCTTTTGTTATTTCAATATCATTTTCGTATAATATTTTTCCAAAATTATAATTTTCTTTTGTAATGAGTATATTCTCATTTTTATATAATTTTTTTAATTCATTCTCAAAATTTGTTGGCAATATTAGCTTTTCTTTATCACTATTTCTTATGTTATTTTTATAATTTATATTGTGCAAATCTTCCAATGTGAAGTTTTCTTTTTTTAGAGCTTCTGCAACATTTTCGATTTTATTACTTTTTTCAAAATATTCGTATACTTTGGTTAAATTATTTATATTTTCTTCATTACTTGGTAAATTATGAGATTCTAATGCTATTTTTATATTTTCAGAAATTTCTTTAGAAGATATTCCGAGTGATGGTGTAAGTATTTCTTTTTCTTCTTTTATTTTGCTAATATCTATATCAGATATATTTATACCTTGTGAAAGCATTTTATTTACAATAGAAGTATTAAGAGTTTTTTCACCACTTGCTAGTCTTCTTTTAAGAGCTGCTATTTCTCTATCTTTATCTATTTGCCCAGAATCTATATATCCCTCTTTTATTTCTTTTGTAAAACCAGATTTTTCAAATATATTTTTTACATCTGATGTTCTAAGTCCACTTGCACTAGAAATTTGATTTTGTTTTAACAATTTTAGTTTAACTAAATCACCTGTGCTAATAACTTCAAATTCTAAAGTATCTCCTATGTTGTGTTTTGATTCTATATTTGTATTGAACCTAGTTCCATCACCAAGTATTTCTAGTAAAAAATTGTTATTGTCAATTCCAACAACTAATGCTGAAAATGTTCCTTTGCCACTAAAAATAGATTGACTACTTTGATTAAGTACAGTAATGGAGTTTTGGCTATTTATATTTGCTATAACGGGCTTTATCATTATATACCCCTCGTAATTAATTTTAAATATTCTTGAATTTATATCGGATAATTTTATGTATTTATTTACTTGCTTTTAACTATACTATCCAATAAAAAATCCACAATAAAATTATTTAAATTTCATTGTGGATTTTTTGTTATTCTCTGTTTAAATCAAAAACAATAGTAACATTTGCACTAACACCTAAACTTTGTGGAGCTACTATTTCAACATCGGCAGTTTGTTCTGCTAAAGGAGTAGCCCAAGCCGATTGTCTATTTGTAGCAAAACCAAAAGAGGCGTTTTCAGTAATACTTACTAAAATTCCAATTTCTTTGTTTAAAGCATTTGCTATTACATTTGCCTTTTCTATACCATCTTGTACAGCCCTTGTCAGAGCTATATTGTAATAATCATCTCTATTTGTATTGTCAAATGTTATACCCCAAATATTTGTCATACCATTTTCTACAGCTACTTCTATTACTTCATTTAAGATTTCCAAATTTGTAATTGTTATAGATAATGTTGAACTAACAGCTTGTGTAGGTAGCCACATACCTTCTTCGTTTTGCTCGTTTGTTTCAAAAACATTAAATTCTGATGTGTGAAGATTCTCAGAGTTAATGCCTATTTCTCTTAATGCCTCTATTGTATTTTGTACTATTTGCGTATTTTCTGAAATAGCAACAGTTAAGTTATCGTTTCTAGTTGTAAGGCCAACCATTACATTTGCCATGTTTGGACTAAAACTAACTACACCGACACCATTTGTAGATATTTGTGAAAAAACAGAAATAGGAAAGGCAAATAAAAATATTAATAATGTTAAAGTTTTTTTCATGGATATCCCCCGTAAAATTAAAGATTTATATACATAAAAGTTTAACATAAAAACTACATATAGTAAATTTGAAAAAATAGACAAAAAATACTATCTTATTTCTACTCCTGTAAAATAATGCTGTAAAACTTGAATATGATTAAAACCTATATTTGCCATAGAATTAGCACCAAATTGACTCATTCCAACACCATGCCCCCAACCACGTCCTACAAATTTAATATTATAATCTGTACTTGTTGTAACAGAATATATCTCATTTGGTATAATAGTTTTATTGTAAATATCCCCAATATTATTTAAATTGATTCTAACAATATCATTATTAGAATCAAAAACATATAAATAATTATTATTTTCATAACTATCAAAATTTGAATTTTGATAGTTATGTATATGAGAGTTATCTGCAAATGTAAAATTTCTACTTGGTAAATTTCCACCATAATAACTAAAAAAATTACGTATATTTTCACCAGTTATATAATGATTTCCTGTTTTACCGTTTAAACGAAAATTAAAAACTCTTCCATTCATTCCATTAATAAGACTAATAGATTTAATATTTCCTATATTTATATTTTGCCTAATGGCAAGATTATTTATTTGTGATAATGTAAATTGTCTTTCCCACTCCATATATCCTTCTTCAAAAGTATCTCTTACGCTTCTTAGATACGGTACAGTTTCTATCCAAGCATTTTCAGAATTTTCTGTACTACCACCACTAGAAGAAAAATAAACTGCTAAAACAATATCTCCATCAAAAAAAATCATTTGACCAGTTGTATCGATAACAGCATTTGTAGAGCGTTCATGTTCGGTTTGTACTCCAGAATAAACCTGGGAAAAAACAGTATCACAAAGTTCATATCCACGATAGTTTAAAAAACCTCTCCTTGCAGCTGTAAAACTTCTAGATGCTATTGCTTGTGCTTTGAGAGCTTCCATATTCCAATATGCTGGCATTTCTGATGGTACAACACTAAAAAGGTATTCTTCCAAGTTTATTATATTTACAGGAGTTATTCCAACACCTCTATGTCTGTGAAATTCTATAATTCCACGATATTCTCTATTTGAAAGCTGCATAAAGTTATTATCATTACTCATCATTTGTATAGGTAAAATAGATGTTAGTATTCTTGCATCTCCTTCTATTATTGTTACACGTCTGTTATTTTGAGGTAATTTTATAAAACCACTAATATTTTGATATATAGAATTCATTTGTTCGTAATTATTAAAAGGACCTATAAGTACAGAAAATATAGTATTGTTATTTAGATTATCTAAAGATATTACAGTGTTTTTATTAATATCATTAGCAAAATTTAAAGCTGTATCAAAATTGTTGAAAATCGTTTCACTTTGTAGATAAAAATAATCATCTACTACAACTGCCATATTTGTACCAAAAATATTAATAATAGGATTAAATGTACCATTTGATACATAGTTCCCAATTGTTATATTTTTGTTTTGCATATGTATAATTTTCGCATCTATATATTGAGATTCAAGACCTATACGTATTGTATCATTTGTATTATTTAAATTGTTTTCAAAATTATCTATAATAGGAAGAATACTAAAACTGCTTTCTGCTTTTGTTTCATTTGTAGGGGATATTAATAAAAATATAATGGTAGTCATAATATTGTAAATAAATAATTTTTTCATATAGTTCTCCAAATTTATAAATTATAATTGATATTTCACAGTACCAGATTATAACATAATAAAACAAAAAATTATATAGTTTTTCTCTTCTTTACATGATATTATTTTTTATTAAGAAATATACTTTTGAATTTCAGCATTTATAAGAAATTTAATTAAGAAGTTGTCTAAAGTCTAGTCAAAAGTAAATGAATAAAAGAAATAGAAACAGCTTGAATAGAATTATGTAAAGTACGCTCAATAATTCAACAGCATCATATATATATGATGCTGTTATAATCAATTTATATTTCGGCAATATTTTCTAATTTTTAAAATTCTGGCAAAACGATACTACCTTCACCTGCAAGGTCAAACCAAGAATTTAATATTTTTTCTATGCTTGTTTTTAAATCATTCCTATTTACATCATTTATTGCTATTATCTCTATTTCTTTTTCTAATTTGTTATTTATATATATTTTAGATACCCCTACTATATCTCCATTTTTCACAGGAGCTATAACAAAATTCGGAATATTAAGTACAATTTCTATGCTTTCAAATTCCTCGTTAGATAGAGGCATGGAAAGTAACTCTGCAAATTCTAAATTTAAAATTTCATTTCTCGAACGCTCCACTGGTATGTTTTTATCAATTTCTTTATTAACTATAACATCCATATATCTAAAATTTTCAAATCCAAAATCGAGAATTTTCTTTGTATCTATCCACTTTTGTTTTTTATTATTACCCCATCCACTACCAAGAACAACAGATATAAGGCTTATGCTCTCACGCTCTACAGCACCTACAAAACAATGTCCAGCCTTCCCTGTAAAACCTGTTTTAACACCTTTTGCACCAGGCATTAAATCTAATAATTTATTCTTATTCATAAGAGAATATGTTCTTTTGTTCGATTTTACTTCTAAATTTCTTGTATTTATTATTTTTACAAATTCTGAATTTTCTAATGCATATTTCGCTATAATAGCCATGTCATGAGCTGTTGAATAATGATTTTCACTATCTAACCCACTGGGAGTTTCAAAGCTTGTATTATATGCCCCTATTTCTTTTGCTTTTTGTGTCATCATTTTACAAAAATCTTCTACACTACCACCTATATGCTCAGCTATTGCCACAGCAGAATCATTGAAAGATTGTAACATAAGAGCATACATCAAATACTCTAATTTTATCTCTTCATCTACAGATAAATTCATTTTTACTTTTGGAGAACGTGTTGCTCTTTTTGATATTTTTATGATATCATCCATATTTCCATTTTCGATTGCAACAATTGCTGTCATTATTTTTGTTGTACTCGCCATTGCTAATTGCTCTTCTTCATTTTTGCCCCATAGCACCCTGCCAGATTTTTCATCTATCAATATTGCTCCATGGGCTTCTACTATCAGTTCTTTTGGCTCTTTTACTTTATCGCTTGCATTTATATTTGTAATGTTTATAAATACAAACACAAATGCAAAAAAATAAATTAGAATAAAATTTTTCATATAGAAAACTGCTCCTAAAACGTTTTAAAATTTTACTCTTATTTTTTACTAAGTTTGATTAATTATACTATTACTATCATTTTCAATTTCAATATTAGGTAAATTTTCTAAGTTATCTAAACCAAATTGTCTTAAAAATTCATTTGTTGTTATAAATAATATAGGTCTACCTACTGCGTTCAACCTACCGTTTTCTTCTACAAGTTCATATTCTAAAAGTTTATTTAAAGGATGAGTAGAATCAACACCTCGTATTTGCTCTATAGTAAGTTTTGTAACAGGTTGTTTATATGCGATTATTGCAAGAGTTTCTAACTGTGCCTTTGTAAGATTAGTCTCTTTAGATTTCAAAATTTTTTTTATGTTATCTTTGTATTTAATATTTGTTACCATTTGATATAGCTCACCAACTATATCTATTTGTATACCTCTATTTTCTTTTTTATATTTTTCTTTTAGGCTATTTATAATTATTTTTGATGTATTATGGTCAACAGAAAGCCCCAACGATATTTTTTCAAGAGAAAGACCATCACTACAAGCAAATAATATAGCCTCTAATATTCGCTCTAATTCCAATAACTCTAAATCATTCATGTTTTATAAAAATTTCCTTAAAATTACCGTCCTGATACACTTTTATTTTTCTCTTTGTAATAAGTTCTAATAACGCTAAAAAAACCACTATTTTTTCTTTTATGTTTTTTATACTCTTAAAAATATCTGTAAAATTAATCTTGTCATTGCCTAAAACAAGACTCTCTATGTAAATAATCTTATCTTCTACAGAATAAATTTCTTTCTCCATGTTAATTATAGGAATTTCATCTTCTATTTTTATTTGTCTTTTTAACAAATCTAAAAATGTATTTTTTAAAAAATCAGTTGTAACATCTATTTTTAGCTTTTTATCTATATCCATAATTTCAGCTTTTTTATAAAATTTCTCAGAGTTTTGCATGCTTTTTAAAATGTTAGAAATATTTAAAAAAGTTTCATATATTTCTAACCTAAATGCAAGCTCTTCTACAGGATTTTCTGTATCTTCTTTTGGATTTGATAACAACAATTTTGTTTTTATTCCTATTAGCTCGGCTGCGAGTAATATAAATTCACTTGTTTCATCCATGCTCATTTCTATTTTTCTAAAAGCATTCAAAAATTGGTCTGTTAGTTTAGATATATCTACAGTGTATATATCCATTTTATTTTTTTTTAGTTGCTGATAAAGTAAAGATAGTGGTCCTTCAAAATCATTTACCTTAAAATCCATAAAAAAATATATTAATTATCGACATAGTTAATGTACCAATAAAATTTGATACTGGATTTCTGGGGAACAAAAAAATAATTATCATAAATATTACAAGAATCTGTTTTTGAAATGCTATATACGAAACAGCTTTATTTGGAGATAAAAATAATGGTAATACTTTAGAACCATCCAAAGGATATATAGGTAACAAATTATATATAGCAAATGATATACTTAAAAATGTTAGTCTCATCATTGCAAAATTTATAAAAGTGGCTATCCTCATCATTGTAGAATTTATAACAATAAAATTTGTAACAACTAATGTAGTATTAATAAAATTTACTAAATATGCAAATAGTATCAAAATAATAGATGGGCTTAAATATGTTATAAGCGTACCTATTTTTCTGTTTTTGTAAAACATTTTATTAGTATCTACACCTTTACCCCAACCAAACCCAGATGTTAAAATTAACATAATAAGCCCTATTATTTCTATATGTTTAAATGGATTTAAACTTAATTTTCCTTTTGATTTCGGTAGATTATCTCCTTGTATATTACTAAGAAGAGCTACTGAAAATTCTTTTAAAGTTACTATTATAATAGATGCTATTAAATCCGAAATTATAAGTGTAATAGACATAAATCACTCTCTTTCTAATTTTTAATGTATTTCAAAATCTACTTCATAATGAAATTTACAAGTACCTGTCATAAATACATTCTCATGTTCTCTTTTTATAAATAATTTCGAAATATTTGTGAAAACAACTACTTCTTTAGATAAAAATCCTAATTTTTGACCTATAACAACCGCAGCACAACAACCAGTACCACAAGCCTTAGTATAACCAACACCTCTTTCAAATGTTCTAATAGATATTTCATTTGGAGAATTTACACTTACAAAATTCACATTTGTTTTTTCAGAAAATATAGGATAGTTACATACAAATTCACCCAGTGGACTATTTTCGTATTTAAATATATCATCTACAAAAATAACTGTATGTATAGTACCCATAAAAACCATGTTTATTTCTATTTCTTCATTTTCTATATTTATTTTTCTTTGTAGTGGCTCCTTATCTCTAATACCTAATATGTCGTTTTCAAAAATGGGTTTACCCATATTTACTTTACATAAAAAAGGATTTGTATCTATTATCTCTATTTCCATAATACCTGCATCTGTATGTATATTAAAAAACTTCAAATTTTTAGGTATTATACTCGTATCTATTACATATTTAGAAAATGCACGTACTCCATTTCCACACATTGGAGCTTTAGAACCATCTCTATTATAAAAAATCATTTTTAATGGTTCATTTTTTACTATTATTAAACCATCTGTGTCTATTTTAGAATTATTTGTTATTTGTATTGCCAAATTTTCAAAATCTTTTTCAATATAAAAATCCATTTCTTGTTTATAATCTATAATAGCAAAAGTATTTCCTATGCCATCATATTTTCTTACTTTAAAATTTTTTATATTTTTCAAAATTACCAATTTTCCTTTATTAATTTTTCTTCTAAAGAACGCAAATCTTCAATTCTTTTTTTATAATCTGGAAGAGTGTTTTTTACTATATCCCAAAATTTCGTGGAATGATTCATCTCTTTCAAATGTGCAAGCTCATGTACAACTACATAATCTATAGTATCAAAATTTGCCATAACAAGCTTAAAAGAAAAATTTATACTTTTTTTAGAAGAACAACTACCCCATCTTTTAGCTGCTTTATTTATTTTTATAGAATTTGGATAAAGGTTCATTTTATATGCAAAAATTGCTGTTTGCCTAGACAATGTCATTTTCGCAATATCTATATAGATTTTTATACACTCTTCTTTTATTTGTTCGCTATTTAGATTTTTAGGTAAATAAAAAAAATCATTTTCAAATTTTGACTTATCTGTTTCACTTTTGATTATTTGGTGTTTATTTCCATATAATCTTATATAGCTACCATAATCAAGACTAAAACTTTCACGGTTTTGTTTTTGAATAATAGATTTTTGCAAATTTTCTAATATCAACTGTTTTTTTATATTTAAAAAATTCTCTATATCTAAAATAGATGATTTATATGGAGCTTTTATCTCCACCATACCATCTTTAATATATATTCCGATATTTTTTCTATTTGTACGTAAAAGTTTGTATTTTATAATGTTATTCATTCCAATTTCTCCCATATATTTCGAAATTAAAATTTACATTTTCATATTCATTATAAAAAATTTTAGATGAAAATCTCAGATTAAATACTTTCATATCGATATTTGGAAAAAAAACATCTGCTTCAAAATTTTTATATATTTTCGTAATATATATCTTATCAAATATAGGCATAAGTTGTTTGTAAATTTCTGAACCACCTATAACAAATGTTTCATCTATCTCTCTTTTATAATTTCTCAAAAAATCTATATCATGTACAACTAGAACATCGTCGTGTGATATTGAATAATTCTTATTTTTTGTTATTACTATATGTTTTCTATTTGGTAAAACTTTTGGCAAACTTTCAAAAGTTTTTCTTCCCATTACTATTGTTTTACCAATTGTTGTTTTTTTAAAATATATTAAATCTTCCTTTATATACCATGGCATTTTATTGTTTTTGCCTATTTCTCTATTTTGCCCCATACACACTATACAAGATAACATTTTACTCCTATACAGAAACATCCATTTTTATTTTATCATGATGTTTATAGTCTAATAATTTTATATTGTCTACACCAAAATCATAAAAATTATTAATATTTTTGTCTATCCAAAGTTTTGGAGGTTTAAATGCTTTGTTTTTACGTTCTAAATGTATTTTCATACCTTCTACTTGGTTCTCATAAATATGTGCATTATTTATAACATGGGTAAAAATACCGAGCTTTAAATTAGTAACATGTGCGATTAAATGAACCAAAACAGCATACTGTGTAGTATTAAACGGAACACCTAAAGCAAAGTCTCCACTACGTTGAACAAGCATACAATTGAGTTTTCCAAAACTTACATCCCACATAGTTAAAAAACAACAAGGATGAAGAGAGCCAGTTTCTAAATATGGTATTTGCCATAAATCTATTATCATTCTTCTGTTTTGAGGATTATTTTTCAAACTATATATGAGATTATCTATTTGTTTAAATTTTTCTACTATATATCCATAAGATGTTCCTATTGTTCCATCTTCTTTTTGCCATTCATCCCATATATGAACATTTTGACTTTGCAATTTTTTTACATCGTTGCTTTGGTCTTTAAATATCCATAATAGCTCTTTTACAGCTGTTTTAAATGCAATTTTTTTTGTTGTCAAAATAGGAAATTGTTCATTTAAATCAAACTGCATAATTTGATGTGGGAGTTTATAAGTATTATTAATTGTTCTATTCTCGTCATAATACCCAGTATTTAATATTTTTTCTGCTATTTCTAAGTAAATTTCGTCATATGTTTTCATAATATTAATAATATATGAAATTAGTAAGTATTACAAGTAGCAAAAAAATAAACATAATAGCATATGCTATAACATCATTTTTTGTATATCTTAATTCTTTTAGTTTTGTTCTATTTATATCACCTCTATAACAACGTGCTTCCATTGCCATAGCCAAATCATCCGCTCTACGAAATGCCGAAACAAATAAAGGTATTAAAATAGGTATAAGACTTTTTACTCTTTTTGCAATACTACCACTGTCAAATTCTGCTCCTCTGGACATTTGAGCTTTTGTTATTTTGTCTGTTTCTTCCATAAGAGTTGGAATAAAACGTAATGCTATTGTCATCATCATTGCTATTTCATGTACTGGTAATTTTATTTTTTTAAAAGGGGAAAGTAAAGTTTCTATTGCCCCTGTAAGGTTAATAGGTGATGTTGTTAAAGTTAAAAGTGAAGAACTAATTATTAACAGAACAAATCTAAGTGTGATTAAAATACCCCATAAAACAGCTTCCAATGTAATATTAAAAAATCCAAGGTCTAATAATATTATTTCTCCAGGAGAAAAAATAACATTTACAACCATTGTAAAAACTATTACATATCCAAGAGCTCTTACACCTTTTATTACAAATTTAAGAGGCAACTTTGCAAGTTTTATACAAAAATATAGAAATATCCCTACTATTCCATAGGCTAAAAAGTTAGTTGCAACGAAAAGAGATATTATAAAAATAATAACACCTATTAACTTAACTCTAGCATCTAAAGAATGTATTTTAGATTCTATAGGATAGTATTGACCAAGTGTAACAGATTTCATTTTCTCTCCTCATAATGATATTAAAATTATTTTTTAATATCTAAAATAGCTTTTGCCGCCTCTTTTACAGTAAAAATATTTTTAGGTAAATAGAAACCTATTTTATTTAACTCGTGCATTAAGTAACATATAACAGGAACACTAAGACCTATTTTTTCGAGTTCGTATGTATACGAAAAAACTTGGCTAGGAGTACCTGTATATTTTATTTCACCATTATTTAATACAAGTATACTATCTGTAAGTTTTGCTATATCTTCCATACTATGCGAAACTATTATTACTGTATTTTTAGTTCGTTTGTGCAATTCATTTATTTGTTCTAATATTTCTATCCTACCTATTGGGTCAAGACCAGCTGTAGGCTCGTCCAATATAAGAACTTTTGGCTGCATTGCCAAAATACCCGCAATGGCTACACGTCTTTTTTGTCCACCACTCAAATCGAAAGGAGATTTTTCAAAAAAATCGTTAGAAATACCTACTAATTCTAGTGCAGATACAACTCTTTTGTTTATTTCCTCTTCGGAAAATCCCATATTTTTAGGACCATATGCAACATCTTTAAAAACTGAAGTTTCAAACAATTGATGTTCTGGATATTGAAAAACTAAACCAATATTTTGTCTTATACTTCTTAGCTTTTTTTTATCTTCGTTTATATCTTCACCATTCAAAAAAATGTTACCAGATGTTGGTTTTAAAAGACTATTGAGATGTTGTACAAGTGTAGATTTTCCAGAACCAGTATGACCTATTATTCCTACAAAACTACCCTCGTATATATCAAAATTGATATTTTTAAGTGCTGTCTTTTCAAATGGTGTACCTTTACTGTATATATGATTTAAATCTTTTATTTCTAATATTTTGTTACTTGTAATTTCTTGTTCTAATTTTAAATTTTCTTTCCAATTTTCTTTTTTCGTATCTTCTACTTTTAAAACATTTTTTAAAAAATCCACCATCTCAGATATACTAAGTATATTTTTGGGAATATCGAGCCCTAGAATATTTAATTCGTTTGCAAGCTCTGTAATTTGTGGCAATTCCAAACTATATTTTTTTATTTTCTCTATATCGGAAAAAATATTTTTTGGTATATCATCCATTACAATCTTACCCTTGTCCATTACAATTATACGGTCTGCTTTTATAGCCTCTTCCATAAAATGTGTAATAAGTACAACTGTTATGCCTTCTTTTATTAAATTATGTATTGTAGAAATAACATCTCGTCTTCCTATAGGGTCAAGCATAGCAGTAGGCTCGTCGAATATTATACATTCGGGTTTCATAGCAAGTATTCCAGCTATTGCTATTCTTTGTTTTTGTCCACCAGAAAGAGTGCTAGGTATACTATCTCTAAAATTTTGCATATTTACAGAATTTAAGGCAAAGTTTATTCTTTTTTTCATTTCTTCTGGTTCTATCCCGATATTTTCAAGACCAAATGCTACATCTTCTTCAACCATTGTAGCAATTATTTGATTATCTGGATTTTGAAAAACCATACCACAACTCTGTCTTATTTTCCATATATTGTCTTCGTTTTTTGTATTTAAGTTGTTCAAAAAAACATCACCACTATATGGAACAAAAAGACCGTTGAAATGTTTTGCTAAAGTTGATTTTCCAGAACCATTATGACCAAGTACAACTACAAAGCTACCTTTTTCTATATCTAAATTTATGTTATCTAATGCTCTATAGTTTATTTCGCTAGTTTTATACTCGAAAATCAAATCTTTAGTTTTTAAAATCGACATTAGTACCTCATTCTTTGGTTATTTCAAAAATATTCTATTTAAATAGACTATAACATAAAAAAAATCTTTTTTCAATCGGACAACGTTTAATGTCATTTTAAAGTATATTTTTAAATAATAAAAAATTATACACAAAAAAGTGTTGACAAAATCCGAGATAAATATTATTATACTAATATACCAAAATTATTAAATGAAATTTAATAAAAAACTCTAACAAGGAGGAAAATTACTACTATGCATAAAACTCCAAAAGAACAGCTCATCGATGAAATAATTTCTATTGGCGGTAATAATAAGATAAATAGAACCAGAAATGTAAAAGAAAAGGTTTTAAACTATATAAAAGAAAATGGAGCAGATAAACAAATTGAAGATTTTCTAATATTTTTAGAACTTCACGAAGAAGAAGCTAAACATAATGATTTTAAAAAATTATATAAAATGGCTGAGCCTCTGTTAGATAGGCTAACGTATTTAGATTCGTGGGATAAAGTAGATATAGAACTTTTGTCTGTAGCTATTGCTTATACAGAAACATACGAACAAGCTATACTATTATTTAAACAAGCTTTTAGAGAAATTGAAAAATATAGAGATAACCAAAAATATTTTGTTAATATTAAATCTTCTTACTATAGCAATACTCCACTAAGATTAGTAAGAGCAAAACGTCATGATTTGAAGCATACGGTTTATAAAGTTGAAGCTCAAAATGCCGAATTAGACTCAATATTTGATGAGCTGTTTGAAGAGGCTATTAAATTTTTCGATGAGAACAATTTTCCTATACATAAAAGTGTAATTATTATAAGAAAAGGAATTTTCTATAATGATATAGAGCTTATAAATATGGGATTATCTCAATTAAAAGAAAAAGGTGAGCATAAATTACATGAAATAATGCTAAAAGATGTTGAAGACTTTTTAAGTTAATATTTAATAAAGGAGGTAATACTATGTGTCTTTACAATTTAATTATACCACTTAGTTGGATAGTTGGCGGTAGTGGTGGTGGTGCTGATAGACCAGATGATAACGGTTTATTCTAGTATATTTAATAAGGAGGTAATACTATGTGTCTTTACAATTTAATTATACCACTTGCTTGGATAGGTGGGGGTACTAGACCTGAGGGTAGCGGTATATTCTAGTATATTTAATTAAATAAGGTAATATTTTATATTAATTTAAAAAAGAAGCCATCTCTTTTTATAAAATGAGTGGCTTCGGCTTCTTTTTAGAAATACATAAAAATGACTTTATAATTTATTTTTATTTTAAAATATTCTTTTCAAAATTTTTTTAATATTTTTATTTTTTTTGCATAGTGATGTTTAGATTTATGTGTTAAAAGTACAATATACCCTTTCTTTAATATTTTATAATCTTTAGAAGATAAAGATAAATACAGCACTTCACCTTTTGCAGTTAAAAACTGTCCATATTTTTTTGTAATACCACTCGTAGAAACACTTACAATATCTATGACTTTATCTTTTTCTTTGATTGTAGGTGATAATAAATCTACAATAAAATCTATTATATAAACAATAATAATTATTGGTATAAGAAGAAATAAACTGGCTAAACTATGTCCTCTACTTGTCCTCTCGAACAAAATATCATTTAAAGTAATATTACCATTTATTACATTATTTGAATAATGTATGATAGTTGAAATTATAAGTATAATAATAATCATTGACAATAACATATCAAATTTATCTGTTTTTTTCATATAATTCTCTCCTTAATTAAATTTAAGTATAATGAAATATTTTATATTATTTATAATTCATCATTGTTAAATAGTTCCTAATATTTATAGTTATGGTGTCTATTGGTTATTTTCTAACTTATTATTGTTTTTGTATTTCATTTAATATTTTTATACTTTCTGTATATTCATCTCTATATGTTAAAAGTACAAGATAACCTTTTTTCAATACTTGATTCTTTATCAATAATCGAAACTCTTTAGATGATATATTTAAATGGATTTTTTTACCATTAGTAGTCAAAAATACTGCATAGTTACTACTGTAACTACCTCTACTTCCTATGTCTATAACTTTGGCTTTTACTTTCACTATAGGAGATTTTGTATAAGTTATTGTATCTAATATTAACTTAAAAACTAAAATTCCTATAGATAATACTATGGATATTGAATAAAATAAAGCTGATTGTTCATTATCTGGTATAACAAAACTTATAATAATTAATAAAAATATACTCATAAAAAATAATATCAATAATAAATCGCTAATCGTTTTTAATTTTTTCAAAATTTCCTCCTATATATTGAAATTGATGCATGTCAGTGAACTTGATTCATTGACATGCATTGCAGTTATATTATATTCGTTGATTTGTGAATACCCTTGGGGTTATTTCTTCTCTGTTGGGCAATTCTCTGTACATTCAATTGATAATTTAAAAGTATATTTCGTGCATTTGCCAATCTTTGCTGAGTCATCCTTTGTGCGTCTATTATCATCTGCTATACTCCTTTTTGTGTTGCTTGTATAAGTTCTCTTTGACTTCTTTGTAATTCTGTAGCTATATTATGATTTCTGTTAGTCATAATATTTTCTTTCAGGATTTATATTTAAGTGATGTTACTTTAATATTTTATGTATCTCTTTGAATTATTTTTATTTTTTCAACTATATAACCTTTATAAGTTAAATTAACGATATCTCTTTTTTTAATATCTTGTAAGTTCCATATGTTATACGGAAGTATAATTCTTCGCCATAAATAGTTAAAAATAATGCATATTGATGACTATTCCTAGTTAATATAGAAGAAACTCCAACTTTAGTAACACGAGCTTTTACTGTTATTTTAGGCTGTTTTTTTTGAATAAATCCATCTGATATATCAATAATAATCGTAAATATTATAAATAAACCTAAAAGAATTAAAAATAAAGAGTAATTTGTATCTGGTGTAAGTATATAAATAAAAATAGAAATAATAACCATTATAACTGTTGATAATGTATTAATTAATTTTAATTTATTCATCCTATTTCCTCTCATTAAAGAATATTTTAGTGTATGAACATTTTTATTTTATTAAACATATGTCGATGAATTCGATTCATCGACATACACTGCAGTTATATTATATTCGTTGATGTGCGAATACCCTTGGGTTATTTCTTCTCTGCTGAGCAAGAATTTGTCTTTGACGAGCCTGGATTTGAGCATTACGAATGGCATTTTCAGCTTGAGTTTGCCTTTGACGAGCCTGAATTTGTGCATTACGAATGGCATTTTCAGCTTGAGTTTGCCTTTGACGAGTCTGAATTTGTGCATTACGTATAGCATTCTCGGCTTGAGTTTGCCTTTGACGAGCCTGAATCTGAGCATTACGTATAGCATTCTCGGCTTGAGTTTGCCTTTGACGAGCCTGAATTTGTGCATTACGAATGGCATTCTCAGCTTGAGTTTGTCTTTGACGAGTCTGAATTTGTGCATTACGCATATTATTCTCGGCTTGAGTTTGTCTTTGACGAGCTCGAATTTGTGCATTTTCTCGTTGTTGTTGAGCAATTCTCTGTACATTCAACTGATGATTTAGAAGTATATTTCGTGCATTTGACAATCTTTGCTGAGCCATCCTTTGTGCGTCTATTCTCATTTGCTCTAATCTTCTTTGTACTGCTCGTATAAGTTCTCTTTGACTTCTTTGTAATTCTATAGATATATTATGATTTCTGTTAGTCATACAATTTCTTGTAGGATTTCTACTAATTGTTTGATTATTTTGTATATTAGTAGGATTTATAGTCGCATTATTGTTATTTGATATCCTACTTGAAAAAGCTCCTCCAAGGGTAACCATTTCTCCTAGAGGTATTTTTCTATTCTTCCTATTACGGTTTAACCAATTTTCTGTTAGTTCTGTGAATGTATTAACCGTAGAAACTCTAACAAAACTATATAAGTTATCCTCAGAATTTCTAAATGGATTACCATTAGTAATAAATGAATTATAAAATTCACCAACAAAACTACGAGCAAGTATAAAACGACGTCTATTTATTAAACGAGTAGCTATTGGTTCAGAACCTCTAAAAACAAAACTCGAAACACCAGCACCAACAATAGCTCTAGGATTTATTCTTTCCCCAGCAATTATCTGACGTGCCGTCTCTACTACCGAACCTCTTATTCCTGCACTTATAGACTGTCCCAAAGGAGTTTTAAAAAATTTAATAAGAGCAAATAACAACTTAACAATTTCCCCATCATTATCAACATAAATAATAGGATTATTTAAAGCATAACGATACAAACTACTATCAGCCCCAGCTGGGTCTGTTCCTATAAACCTAGCATTAACTGGGTCATAAAATCTAGCTCCTGCATAATATTTACCTATAGCTCTATCGTAGGTATGGTTAGTAAAACGTGTAACAATTTCTTGTTCAAGTAGATTAAACTTTTCTAAATCATTTGTTTTTAACTTGCCCCATGGGTCAAATTTATTTTGATATAACAATTTACCATCTTTATCTGTAACAAATAATGGACTACCTATATGATTATTTCGTGTATACAATTTTCGTTTTTTGGAAATAATACTTATTGGTTCAGTTTCAATACCATATACAACTGAAATTTCTTCATCATTTCCACGTATAAATATATCATTTTTGTATATACTACTATAGTCTACCACATATGACATATTATTGCAAATATCAAGCTTAGCCACTCTTATACCTGTAGCATTATATACGTAACTTGTTCTTTTAGAAGTAACTATATTTTCAGCTTTAACTAATTGATTTGCTTCATCAAAACTATACTTTTTATTTATATTACCGTTAATTATTTCCTCTACTAAATTACCACGCTTGTCATATTTATAACCGTACTTGTTATTGCTTTTTTGTTTTGAAATTAACTGGTCAAACTCATTATATAAATATTTTGTTTCAATTCCATTTGATGTTTTGCTAATACGATTACCAAGTTTGTCATAAATATAATCTGTTTTAATCCCATCTTCTGTATGTGATATTAATTGATTTATCTTGTCATAGCTGTAGGTATCACCGTTTATGGATATAATATTTCCAACTTTATCATGCTTGAAATTATTTGTAAAATCACCAAACTTTATGCTTTGTAGTAATCCTAGTTTCTTGTCGTAGGTATAGTTTGTTTCAACACCATTTGGCTTTGTTATTTTTGTAATATTACCAGATTTGTTGTACTCGTATTTTACTCCATTTGCTTCTTTTAGCTGATTATTTTTATCGTAAGCAAATTTTACAAGGCTACCGTTTGGATATAGCATTTCAATCTTGTTACCGACTTTGTCATATTTATACGAAGTTTCTCTCCCTAAATGGTCAATTGCTTTTGTTAATCTACCTAGTGGGTCAGTTTCAAATTTCGTTATACCGTTCCAATCAGAAAATTCTACTAAATCTCCACGACTATTATATCTAAATTTTGCAGACTTTTCGGAGTATATAACAGACGTTACTTGGTTGTTCATGTTGTACTCATATTTCGTTATGTTACCATCTTCGTCAGTTATATTTGTGATATTTCCATTGCCATCGTACTCAAAACATTTTTCAGCTTTAGTAGGTAGGATTTCTTTTATTCTTTGACCTTTTTTATCGTATTTGTATACGGTCGGTGCTTTATTTGAAGAACTATATAATTTTGTTACATTATTTAAGTTATCGTACTCGAAGTATGATATTTCACCCTCGGCGTTTGTAATTTCTATTATATTGCCATTGGCATCATAGTTGTAGATAGTTTTATTGCCGTTTTCGTCAGTAACTTTTGTTACCTCACCATTGTTGTTATATTCAAAATATTTTTTATTATTATCGCCATCAATAATAGCTATAATTTGTCCCAATTTATTATATTCGTAATTGGTTATAACTCCTTCGCCATCTATTTCTTTTGTTATTAGATTTAGTGCATTGTATTCGTATTTTGTAGTGCATCCTTCTGGGTCTGTTACTTGGCTAACATTACCGTTCGGAGTATAATTTATTTTTGTTTTATTACCATTTCCATCTATTTGAACAGTAATTCTCCCAACAGAATCATATGAAAATTGCTTGAAGTTGCCTAGTGCATCATAGATTTTTGTTAACCTATCACTATTATCATATTCATATCGTGTTATAGCATTATCTGGCGTTATTATTTCTACTACATTTCCGTTTACATCATATTTTGTAATAATGTCGCCGTTTTCGTCAGTTGTTTTTATCAGTCTATTTAATTTGTCATATACATAGCTAACAATGTTACCGTTCGCATCTTTTCTGGAAATATTATTTCCAGCTTTATCGTAGGAAAGATGGGTTGTATATTCATTTTCATCTGTAATATAGATTACTCTATCAAGTTCGTCGTAGGTGTATTGGATTTCTCCTCCACTTGGAGTTATTATATTTGTTAAGTTACCGTTGCCATCGTATTCGTAGGATGTTGTGTTTCCATTTCCGTCTACTTCCAAAGTAAATTCACCACGTTCATTGTAAGATATAAATGTTTCATTACCCATTGGGTCAATTGTATGAAAAAGCTGATTATTAGCATTATATTCAAATATATGCTCGCTACCAAGTGCATTTATTACTTTTATGCAATTTTCATTTTTATCATATTCGTAGGTTGTAACACTTCCTATAGAATTTACTTCAGTAGATATTAACCCTTGTTCGTTATAAGTAAACTTTGTAACGCTATCTTCTTTATCAATTATTTTTAATAGATTACCATCTTTATCATACTCAAAATTTTCAGAGTATTCTAATTCATCTAATACTTCAATTAATCTTCCAACACTATCGTAATAGAATTTTACTATCCCATTTTCTGTTTTTATGCTTGTTAAATTACCCTCATTATCGTATGTATAATGAGTCACAATGCCTTTTGCATTAGTTTCAGATGTTATATTACCAGTTTTGTCATATGTTAAATAAATCGTTTCATATAAAGCATTTGTAATACTTGTTACTTGACTTGCATTGTCATATGAGTATTTAGTTTCATTACCGTTTGGGTCAATTTCAGAAGTAACATTACCCATTTTGTCATAAGTAAATTTTACTACAGTATCAAGTGGTAGTATTATTTCTGTCAAATCTTTGCCATGTGAGTATACATTTTTTATTAAATTACCGTTTTTATCTGTGTAAGCAGTAATGTTTCCAGCGGAGTCATAATTGAAAGTTTCAAAATATCCAATTAGTTCAACTTTTTCTATTATGTTTCCTATTGAATTATAAATATATTGGTATGCATTACCCATAAAATTAGTTTCAGATTTTAAGTTACTAATTTCATCGTAAGTGAAAAATTTTTTATTTCCCATTTTGTCAGTTTGAGTTATTAAATTTCCGTTGACATCATAATCAAAAATTTCAAAAATACCATTTGTTTCGACTTTAATTAAATCACCTTCTGGACTGTAGAAATTTTTCACAGTTTGACCCATTGGGGTTTTCATAAATATTAATCTACCTAAAAGGTCATAGACATAGCTCGTTGTATTTCCTAACGAATCTGTAGAAGTGGAAAGTTGTCCATTTTCATCGTAAGTAAAAATTTTTGCATTGCCGTTTTTGTTTATATATTTTATCAAGTTATCATAAGCGTCATATACAAAACTTTCTGTATTACCCATCTCATCTATAGCTTTTAATAAATTACCTCTTTCGTCATAGTTATATATTAATTCTGTGCTGTCTGTATTAATAACTCTTGTTGGTAAGTTAAAGTCGTTATATTCAATTTTTTCAACAGTTTCATTTGGATACATTATTTCTGACAAGCGACCAATACTATCATAGTTCATTTTTGTAATATTATTATTTTCGTCTATTTGCTCCACAACTTGGCGTTTCTCATTATATCTATAACTAATTTCACCTAGTGAGTGTTTTATTTTTAAAACATTTCCATTTTCGTCATAATAATAAAATGATGTATTACCGCCTTCAGCAATATATTCTGTTCTACCATTATGAAATACTAGGTTTGATGAACCACGTTCAACCAAGTATTGAGTTGTTACTTCTCCATCTTCGTTGTAGACATTATGTAAATAAGTCCCACCTTGAAAATCTGTAATCTCATTTAGGATATCTTCTTTGTAAGCAAAATTTATGGAATTATTAGATTGATTAACAATTTCTATTAAATTATCGTATTCATAATTTAGATGTAAAGAGTTACCCAATGGGTTTATTATAGATGATATTTTATCATCTGTATAATCAAACTTAATTTTGGAACCGTACTGACCACATATAGCTGACATTTGTCCATCATTGTTATATTCAAAGTATACATTTATTATATTATTTTGACGAATCTCTTTTAATTTTTCACCAAAGATATACTCTGTGTTGTCGATATGACGAAGTATTTTCTTACCATCCTTTTCCTCGATTGAATATTCATTTAAAGTTTATATTATCTTTAGAATTAACACTAACTAAAGTGTACTCCCATAAAAAAGCTCCACTAACTACATCTATTGGGTCTCATATACAATATATCGGCTTACCATCAAAATAACCGTTTCTACGGTAATGATTATTATTTATAGTTCTTATTCTTTGATTAGCATTCCATCTGGCAAATAATGTTATATTATTGTTTACGATAGTATTTTCATTTACTTGAATACCTCTTGTCCTATCAGTCCACCAGCCTGCAAAAGTACGATTTGCTCTTGATAGAGTTGGGAGGGTACCGATAACATTTCCTGAATTTAAAGTTATGGTTGTAGTATTTAAATCTCCCCAATTTGGATTAAATGTTACAGTTACTGGAATAGGGTTCCATCTTGCGAAAAAAGTGATATTGTTATTAACAATAGTATTAGAATTTACTTGAGAACCTCCAGTAGCTAAAGTCCACCAACCAGCAAAGTTGTGGTTTGTCCTAATTGGAGTTGGAAGTGTACCTACTGCATTTCCTGAATTTAGTATAATATTTGTAGGGCTTACGCTACCCCCGGTTGGACTAAATGTTACAGTTACAGAAACAAGGTTCCATCTTGCAAATAATGTTATATTTGCTGTTATAACACTACTTGAAGTTATTCGAGTACCACCAATTAAAGCTGTCCACCACCCTTCAAATGAGTGATTATCTCTAATTACAGTAGGTAAAGCTCCGATTTGACTACCGTTAGCAATAACTCTACTAGCAGGATTTGGAGTGCCACCATTTGAATTAAATGATATACTTACAGGAAAAGGATTCCATCTTGCAAAGAACGTCGTATTTGTGGTTACAATAGTGTTTGCAGTTATTTGAGTACCTCCAGTTAACCATGTCCACCACCCTGCAAAGTTATAATTAGCTCTGGTTCGGATTGGTAGCGTACCAACAGCCATTCCTGAAATTACACTTATGTTCGATGGGTTTACATTACCCCCATTTGAATCGAATATTACAGTTACAGTAATACGATTCCATCTCGCAACAAGGTTCATATTGGCGTTAACCATAGTATTATTATTAACTTGAGAACCCCCAAGCAACCGCCGTCCACCAACCTGAAAAAGTATGATTAACTCTAATTACATTTGGTAAAGTTCCAATTCGATTGCCATTAGCAACAGTTCTATTAGCAGGATTTGGAGAACCCCCATTTGCATTAAATGTTACTGTTCTATTAGTAACTTGTTGATTCCACCTAGCAACAAGGTTCATATTAGAATTAATCACAGTATTATTTGAAACTTGAGAACCTCCAGTTTGAGAAGTCCACCAACCCGAAAAAGTATGATTAGCTCTAGTTACATTTGGTAAAGTTCCAATTTGACTACCGTTAGCAACAGTTCTATTAGCAGGATTTGGAGAACCTCCATTTGCATTAAATGTTACTGTTCTATTTTGATTAGACCCACCACTAATAAATAAATTTCTAGATAAAAAATTATTAGAGATTTCATCTGTTGTATAATCTGAACTTATATGCTCTGTATTTTCTTTATTGGAACTAGATGTTTGTTCTGTTTCACTTACATTATTTATTTTTTTATTGTTTTCGTGTGGCTCAAAATTTTCATTATTGCTCATTATAATTATTTTCGTTTTAAAGACGACCTTTCCTTCTATCTTATCTTTAGAAAAACCAAAAATCAGCTTAATACTCCAATTAAATAAAAAACATACGTTTATATCAAAATTATGTAATAACATTACAAAGTGATTATATACCATCCTATTCAATATTCAAATGTTACTTTATGGAAATTATATTGTTTGTAGTTATTTTTAATAAAACAACGCTGATATCATATATTTTAAAATTAAAAAAATATGTTATTTACTTTAAATTTTTTAAATAAACAAATTTACCCTACACATATTATAATTTTTTGTAAATCAATATTCGGTCGTGTTCTAAAAACGTGAAGTGAATAAAAGGAGAGGAGTATTAAAACAAATAATATTTATAGCTAAGCCAATAAGATTATCATGCATCCCTATAGATTTTGGATAACATATGGTTTTACGACACAATCTTTTAGCTCGAGTTCTAAGAACTAAAATTTTTCGTTCGATTATCTGCGTGTTAGCTTTTGAGACAATATGTTGCTATTTATGTAAATTTCTTTGATAACTACCGCTATCTAATAATAAGACTTGATTTAGACTTGATTTTTCTGCTAAATAATCAATATCGTTAGCTAAACGAGGGTCGTTTTTTTAACAGCATATTTTGACCAGTCGTTGCTTGATGCATAGTAAGGCGAATTTTACCACAAATCAAAATTTCGTATAGGAATTAATAAAATTAAGAAAATGTCAGCTTATTTACTCATTTTTGATATTATCTATCCCCTATTGTTTTATGTTTAATTAAAATTCTAAAATACGGACACTTGCCTCCGACTGACAAATCCTTGCCATCATTGCCTTTTCTGAACTTTATAATATCAAACTGCTCTGGGCAATATTTATGGAGGAAAGAAATGGGTACACCCATAACACCGCTGTAGTCAGAGGGAATAGCATCTGTGAAGGGTACTTCGATAGCATCATAGTTGTCATAATTATCATAGTTTTCCTTACCTCTGATTCCTTTATGTTTACTGAATTTAAGGTTTTGCTCCATTGTCATAAGTTGTAGTGGTTTATGCCTTTGACCATGGTCAATGTTCGTAAGCCATATAGTATTGTTGGTTGATACTATTCTATTTCCCTGCTCGTCTATCCTTGCTTCCGAACCATTTAGCGGGTAATTTTTTGGAACTATAAATCCTTTAAAACTTCTTCCAAACCCCAAGCCCATCCACATACGGTTGTCTTTTATTAACGGGAAAATTTCTTTGTAGGTAATGGCATTCATATTGCTGATAACCATAAATTGCTTTTGACCTTCTATTATCCACGTTATGAACTCACGAAACAGTGAAAACGGTGGATTTGTTATAACAAAATCAGCTTCATCACGCAAATTAGTTATCTCTTCGCTACGAAAATCACCATCACCCTCAAGGCGTGTTAATACGTTCATCTTATTAGCAAGAAGCCAATTAACGTCTGTCAAGTCAATTGTGCTATTAGAAATATAATCAAAAACCTCCGTAATTACTATTTTATGTGGCATTCTTGTTGTTTTGGTTTCTTCTTGTTCGTCAGTAAACGAAGTCAACTGTGTACTCGCAATTGTAGAGCCTATGTAACAAATTGAAATCAACTTTTTAAGACCGAAGTTATTGAAATTTAACGCAAAATACTTAAAGAAATTGCTTTCATAAGGGTCATCACAAGGACACAGAATTGTCTTGCCTTTAAATACATCGGGATTAAATTCCAAATATGCTTGCACTTCTTTTTCTATATCAACCCATTGTGTATAAAACTCATCAGCTTTATTTTTTTTTCGCTTTTTCAAAAGACTTAGTTGCCACTATTAATACAATTCCTTTGCTTTAAATTTTTAATTTATCACAAACCAAAAATACACCTTTTAATAATTTAGAGGTGTATTTTTGATTTTTTTATTTTAAATCAATCCGTATTTCTCCATCTCAGCAAACAATATTTTTTGATTTTCTTCTTCCATATCGTAAAGTGGAGCTCTCAAATATGGTTTTATAATACCCATTTTGTTTAATGCATATTTTACAGGTATTGGATTTATTTCATTAAAAATTGCTTGTATAAGACTTATCATGTTTAACTGTATATCTACACTTTTTTGTCTATCATTTTCAAAGTATTCTACAATATTGTGCATATCATGAGGGATTATATTAGCTATTGTACTAATAACACCAACTGCTCCAAATGCAAGCATTGGTACAACTTGGTCATCGTTTCCTGCGTATACATAAAAATCTTTTCCACACAATGAAAAAATCTCTGCTATTTGACTTATATTACTACTTGCTTCTTTTATACCTATAATATTTTTTATTTTAGAAAGTTCATATACTGTACTTGGAGAAATATTAAGACCAGTACGACTAGGTACATTATACAAAAGTATTGGTATTTCTACACTATTTGCAATTTCTGTATAATGATTTACAAGTCCTTTCTGTGTTGCTTTGTTATAAAAAGGAGTTACTACCATAAGAGCATTAACTCCTATTTTTTCTAGTTCTTTAGAAAGTTCTATTACAACTTTTGTATTATTTCCACCACTACCTGCTATAACTGGAACTCTTTTGTTCACTTGCTTTATTATAAACTTTGTAATTTCTATTTTTTCATCTGTGGTCAAAGTTGCACTTTCACCAGTTGTTCCACATGAAATAATGGAATCTACTTTATTTTCTATCAAATATTCTATATGATTTTTTAGAGAAGCAAAGTCTATATCACCATCTTCATTAAATGGAGTTGTAATAGCAACGCCACAGCCTTTAAAAATTAGCATAAATCCCCCTATTGGTTGTTTTCTACAGTCTGCATATTTATAAGAGCTTCCATTATTTGAACTCCATTTAATGCAGCACCTTTTCTTAAATTGTCAGAGCTAGAAAATAAATTTACACCATTTGTAGAAAAGTCTTTACGTATACGACCAACAAAAATAGCATCTTTTCCAGAAGACTTTAAAGGTGTTGGCGTATCCACAAGCTCTATACCATTTGTACTAAGCAAAAGTCTTTTTAAAGAATTTAATTGATAGCTTCTTTCTAGCTCTATATTTATACTTTCACTATGTCCATTTATAACAGGTACCCTTACTGCTGTTGCTGTAATTTTCAAATCGGGTAATTCTAATATCTTTTTTGTTTCATTTATTATTTTTAGCTCTTCTTCACTATATCCATCTTCCAATATTTCTCCGATATATGGTATTATATTACCTGCTATATACTCACCAAAAGTATTTAGCTCGTAGTGATGTCTTGGTGTTAATATATTTATTGGGTTCATTTCATGTTCTGTATCCACAAAGGCATCTCTTATTCTTCCAGTTTGCCAACTTGTTTTTTCGTAACCATTTACTAAATCTTGTATACCTTCTTTTCCTGCACCAGATACAGCTTGATAAGTACTTATAACAACACGCTTTATTCCATATATTTTATTTATAGGTGCCAAAACAAGAACGGCTTGTATTGTAGAACAATTTGGATTTGCTACTATTCCTTTGTGTTCTTTTAATAAATGTGAATTTATTTCTGGTACAACTAGAGGAACATCTTTGTTTAACCTAAAATGGGAGCTATTGTCTATTACTATAACACCCTTTTCCTTTGCAATAGGTGCATATTTAGCACTAATATCATTACTTGCACAGAAAAATACAAAATCCATTTCTCTATCAAAAGAATTTTCGTCAAGTTCTTCTATTATGTATTCCTTGCCTTTAAACGATAGCTTTTTTCCAGCTGAAGTTTTGGAAGCGAAGAGATACAAATTTTTCACATTATGCTTTCTTTGTTCTAATATTTTCAAAAATTGCAAACCAACAATACCACTTGCACCGACCAAACCTATATTTATTTCTTTCACCTAAACACCTCGAAAATTCTTTGTCTTACGTAAATAAATGCTTTTACTTCGTAAAAGCAACTAAAACTACCAAACTTATTTATTGGCACGTGTAGTAAAAAACCTTTTATTTTGTTATAATTAAAATTCTTAAAACTATATTTCAATTTTAACATATGAAAAAAATCAAATCAAGATAAAAATATCAAGATGAAAACATATTTCCTTTCAAAACAAAAAAAGCAATTAACAGTATTATAATAAATGTATTTTTTTTACTGTCTCTCATACATTCGCTATCAATTTCGTAAACAGAATTATCGATATCTTTGATACTATTAATTTCTTTTTGTATATTTTTGATTGTTTGAAATATGTGAAACGTATCTAGTGTTTTATCCAATTTTTCATGAATTTCGTAGTCTATGAAAGGTTTTATAGACTGAATTAATTTTATTTCTTTTGGAGGGTTTTTTTTTATCTCATCTGTTTTTGCTTTTATATCTTTTTGAAGCTTATTTATATATCTCTCTTGAAACATTGTATAAACTATTTGCAATGCTTCGTTTATATCTTTTTTTATTAGTTCTTTATTTTGTAAATCATCTACTATACCCATATATACCCTCCAAAATTTATAAGTTTTGATATATCTAATAATCCAAAACCCTCATGATTTTTAGGAAAACCAAGAGAATTGCAACTATTTTTTATAATTTTTTTTACCTGATTTGAATCAAGACTAGGATATTTTTCTAATAATAATGCTATTGCACCACTAACCATTGGAGTCGCCATAGATGTACCACTTAGCATTAAATAATTTTTATCTACTACATTATCTCTTTGCAAGTTTAAACCAAGTAAGGATATAATATTAAATCCTGGAGCGAGCAAATCGGGTTTTATAACACATTCTAAAGTAGGTCCACGTCCTGAAAAATGAACAAGGTTACTACCCCAAATTTTAGCTTCGTTATTATCGTCCGATGCACCTACTGTTATTATTTTTTTACTAATACCCGGAGAAGTTATTGTACCAGATTTTGGCCCATTATTTCCTGCTGCTGCAACTACAACAAGTCCAGAATCCCATAAAAATTCAACAGCTTTTACTACTAAATCATCTCTTGTAATATGAGGGGAGCCTACAGATAAATTTACAATTCTTATATTATATCTTTTTGCATTATTATAAATCCATTGTAGACCTGCAAGAAAAATCGCAGAATTTCCCTCTCCATTTTTATCTAATACTTTTACACTTATAATATTACTTTTTGGAGCTATACCCATGTATTTACCATTAGACATAAAACCATTTCCACTTGCAATACCAACTACATGGGTTCCATGTCCATTATCATCATATGCTTTTTTTTTATTTAAAATAAAATCCACAAAACCTATTATTCTATTTTTAGGTTTTATTAAATCATTTACAGGACTTACACCGGTATCTAAAAAAGCAATTCCAACATTTTCTCCAGTAAGTCCTTTTTGAAAAGCTGCTTCTGTATTTAACTTTTGTCTTTCATTATACATTTGTGCAGCTATTTTTGTTGGCTCTTCGTATGTGATATTAAATTCTTCTAATTTTTTTAAATCTTTTTCATCTATTTTTAAAACATATGAGTCAATTATAGGCAAATCGTATAATATTTTTCCTAAGTTCTTTAATTTTTTTTTCAATTCTTTTTTTACAATTACCTCCATAAAACATTTTTACTCCTATATCAATTTTATAATGTATAACAATATATGAAAGGGACAAATCGTATGTTATTTAAAAATATACAATACAAAAAATTTATTATGGAAAATTTAATAAAAATGTGGTATATTGTAAAGCGTTATACTGAGAGGAGCAAAATAAATGTATAGACGTATAGTAATAAAATTAAGTGGTGAAGCTTTATCAAATAGTAATAATTTGTATGACGATAATATAATTGATAATATAATAGAAGATATAAAATCTGTTGTTTCTAAAGGAGTAAATGTTGCTATAGCTGTTGGTGGTGGAAATATATGGCGTGGACGTAATACACAAAGTATAGACAAAGCAAAGGCAGACCAGATGGGAATGCTTGCAACTGTTATAAATAGTATGTACCTTTGCGAAAGATTAAAATCCTTGGAACAGGATGCAGTTGTTTTTACTCCTTTTTCTATTGGAACATTTACAAAAGTATATTCAAAAGAAGCTACAGAAGAATGTTTTGCACAGGGTAAAGTTGCTATTTTTGGTGGTGGACTTGGTCATCCGTTTTTTTCTACAGACACTATACCTGTACTACGTGCTTGTGAGCTTAATTGTGATTGTATATTTTTTGCGAAAAATGTAAATGGAGTGTATAATAAAAATCCAAACATATATAAAGACGCAATAAGATACAAAGAAATAACATACAGAGAAATAATACAAAAAAATCTAGAAGCTATGGATGTTGCTGCTATGGTTCTTTGTGAACAAAACAATATACCATCTTTTGTTTTTTCTCTAAACCATCCAAATAGCATAGAAATTGCAGTTACTGCCAAAAATAAAAGTGATTTAGATTTTGGAACATTAATATATACAAATAATTAGGAGGATATTATGGAAGATATAAAAAAATTTGAACAGAAAATGCAAAAATCTATAAATTCATTTACAGATGATTTGCAAAGCCTTAGAGCTGGTCGTGCAAATCCACATGTTTTGGATAAAATAACAGTAGACTACTATGGAGCAGCTACTCCAATTGGTCAGGTAGGAAATATAACAGTACCAGAAGCAAGAGTTATACAAATAGCTCCTTGGGAAACTAGCCTTTTAAAAGAAATAGAAAAAGCTATACTTGCTTCCGACCTAGGCATAAATCCAAACAACGATGGCAAAGTTATTCGACTTGTTTTTCCACAACTTACAGAAGAACGTCGTAAACTATTAACAAAAGATGTAAAGAAAAAAGGCGAAGATGCTAAAATAGCAATAAGAAATATAAGACGTGAAGCTATAGATAATTTTAAAAAAATGATAAAATCTAAAGAGTTAACAGAAGATGATTTAAAAGGTTTGGAAGATTCTATACAAAAATCTACAGACAAATTTATACTTGTAATAGACAAACTAGTAGAAGAAAAAAATAAAGAAGTTTTGTCTATCTAGGAGGTTTTAAATGGAAGTTTCTCTTCCAAAACATATTGCTATTATAATGGATGGTAATAGAAGATGGGCAAAAAAGCGTTTTCTTCCCAAAAATGCAGGTCATAAAGCTGGAGCTACAGCACTTGAAAATTTGGTGCTAGAAGCCGAAAAAATAGGATTAAAATATTTAACAGTATACGCTTTTTCAACAGAAAATTGGAATAGAGAAGCAGAAGAAGTTTCTGGACTTATGAAGTTACTTCACAATTATTTAGACAAATATATAGATGAAGCAAAAAATAAAAATATATCACTTAGAGTAATTGGAAATAAAGATGCTCTAGATAAAGATTTACAAGAAAAAATTAAAAAAACACAAAAAACAACGGAAGGAAAAACAGGACTTGCACTTAATATAGCAATAAGCTACGGTGGTAGAAACGAAATATTAAGAGCTAGCAAAAAATTAATAAATCAGGCAATAAAAACAGGAATAAATATAGAAGATATAGACGAAAATTATTTCGAAAGACATTTAGACACATATGGCATACCAGACCCAGAATTACTTATACGTACTAGTGGAGAAACTAGACTAAGTAATTTTTTATTGTGGCAATTGGCATATACAGAAATTTATTTTACAGATACTCTATGGCCAGATTTTACGATAAAACATTTACTTACGGCTGTAGATTTTTATAACAAACGCACAAAAAATCTTGGTAGATAAGAAAGGTTTATATGAAAACACGTATTATATATGGCATCTTACTATTTCCTATAGTAGTCTTTCTTCTTATTTTTGGAGATATACCTCTTAGAATAGGGCTTCTTGTAGTATCCCTTGTAGCTTTTACAGAAATAAGCAAAGCTATTTGGGGCAAAATAGAACCAATTACATATATTGGTTATGTTTTTCTTGTTTTTCACTATTTTTTTATAGAATGGTTTATGTATAATTTTTTTGTGGTATTTTTTGCTCTTATAATAATAAATTTGATATATGTAATAGCATCGTATCCCAAAACAACACCTTTTAAATCGTTTTCATATATTGTATTACCTATATATACTGGAGTTTTTTTATCTCTAATATATATGCTTAGAGAAATAAACCCATATATTGTTTGGTTTGTATTTGTAAGTGCCTGGGGTTCTGATACTTTTTGTTATTTTGTAGGAAAAAAATGGGGCAAACATAAACTAGCAAAAAAATTAAGCCCAAACAAAACAGTAGAAGGCTCTTTAGGTGGTGTAATTGGAGTAGCTATTATTAGTTTTTTATATTCTTTTTTACTTGCACAAAATCATATAATAGAAACACATCTAATATTCATATATACAATAATATCTATTGTTTTAGCTGTATTTTCTCAAGTTGGAGATTTGGTTGCATCGGCTGTAAAACGCCACTTGGGTATAAAAGATTTTGGAAATATAATACCAGGGCATGGAGGTGCTATGGACAGATTCGATTCAATAATTTTTATATCTCCTATCCTATATATTATAGCTACAATTTAGATTAAAGACTTATATTGTTAAAAAAATTTGGAAGGAAAATAGGAAATATGAACATTTTAATAGCTGGTCTTATTTTTGGAGTAATAGTTTTAGTTCATGAATATGGTCATTATATTGTTGCAGTAAAAAGCGGAATAATAGTAGAAGAATTTGCTATTGGTATGGGTCCTATTCTTTATAGTAAAAAAAGTGGCAATACTTTGTACTCTCTTAGGCTTTTGCCTATAGGTGGCTATTGTAAAATGCTAGGAGCAGATGAAGAGGAAAAAAAGACTCTAGAAGGTTCTTATCAAAGTAAAAGCGTTTTTAAAAGAATAGCTGTTATTTTTGCAGGATCTTTTATGAACTTTGTTTTAGCATTTATTCTTATACTTATTGTCGTAGGTACAAATGGTTATGCAAGTCTTTTTGTAAACAATGTTTCAGAAGATTCACCTGCATATGCAGCTGGTTTAACACATGGAGATAGAATTATTTCTATAAATAATACTAGAATGCTTACTTTTTCAGACATACCAATGAAACTTGCTGGAAATGGAGCAAATCCTATAGATTTACTAATAAATAGAAATGGTGAAAGAGTAAATTTAAGAGTAACACCTATACAAAGTCCTGCTGGAAATTATATTATAGGTTTTTCTCCTATTCATTTTTCTGGCTTGTTTGAAGATATAGAAAATATTGAAAACATAGAAAATGTACAAAGAGCATCTATTTTTGGAATAATAGAATATAGTTTTTTTACAATACTATACTATGGTAATATTGTTTTGAGAGGTTTAATACAACTTCTTACTTTTAATGTCTCTATAAATGATTTTTCAGGTCCTATAGGTATAGTAGGTATTATAGGAGATTCATATGAGGAAGCATTACAACGTGGTATATGGATTGCAGTTTCTAGAATGTTTAACCTTGCTGCACTTTTAAGTGTAAATATAGGACTTTTTAACCTTATGCCAATACCTGCACTAGACGGTGCAAGACTTATCTTCCTATTTATAGAAGCATTGCGAGGAAAGCCTATTAGCCCATCAAAAGAGGGTGTAGTACATTTAGTTGGTTTTGTTCTACTTATCGGATTGATACTAGTTGTAGCTTTCAATGATATTATGAATTTATTTAGATAAAAGATTTTTAGAGGATTTTACATGAATATTTTAGAATTTTTAAATAATTTTCTAAGCATTTTTACATCTATATTTGGAATTTTAGGATTTTTATTTTTTTTTGGTGGTTATAAATTAGCTAGATATATAAATCTGCTTTTAGGTGGTTCTATAGGTTATGGAATTGGTTTTTATACTGGATATGTTGTAAATAGTTTTATGCTATCTATGATTATAGGTATTACACTGGGTATAGTTTTTGCTTTTTTCAATTTTTTCTATTACAAATATTTAAAAAGTGTGTGTATGTGTATTCTTGCTTTTTTTCTATCTATTTATATTTTTTTTACATTTGTAGGAATTTCACATATTATTACTAATTCTATTATGGCTTTTTCAATATCTGCTGTAATATCTTTTTTAAACTATAAGTATGAAAACATTGTAACAATTGCTATAACCGCATGGCTTGGTAGTATATTTATTTTATACAATATATTTTCTGGGTTCAATAATTTTCAGTTTACTTTTATATCATTTATTATTGGTTTTCTGCTTGCTAGTATCAGCTTTGCACTTCAATATATAATACAAAAAAAATACTCTGGTATATTTTAAATTAGAATGCTAATGAGTTTGTATTTTTACGAAATAAAATCACGGAGAATAATGATATGAACATAAGAGAAATTAAATCTAATGAAATAGAAAAAGTATCGTCTTTAATATCTTTAGGATATTTTTACGACATTTTTTTTAAATGGTGTGTTTCGGAAGATAAAGATAGATATGAAATAGTAAAAAATTATTATAAAGTTTATTTAAACGCAAAAGGTTGTATTTGTAATATAGCAGAAAAAGACGGTGAAATAGTAGGTGCTACAGTTTGGTTACCCCATAATGTAGAAAATAGTATTTACGACGATATAGATATAGCAGTAGGAAAATATGCTCGAAATTTTAGATTAGTTGCTGAAAAATCGCACGACAACGAGCCAAAAGATATATCTTTTTACCAACTTGTTGGTTTTTCAGTAGATAAAGATTTAAGAGGGAGTGGTATTGGAGAAAAACTGCTTAGGTACAGTTTGGATAGTTTCGATAAAATAAAAATACCTACATATCTAGAAGCTAGTACACCTTATTATGGAAAAGGTGTATATGGTAAATTTAATTATATTCCTTTTGGAGAGATAATGGTATTTACAGAAGAGGCTTTACTTTATCCATTATATAGACCGTATAAATAAATTGATAAAATGTAACTATTTATCATATTACAAATTGACAAAAACAATAAAAAAAATTAAAATTATAAACAAAACAATAAAAAAGGAGAAAATAAACGATGGAATACGTACACCCAGAAATGACCATAGAACATGCACTTAGTTTACATCCGGCTATAGCTGATATATTATTAGAATATGGCTTACCATGTACTGTTTGCCATTATAAAGGTCAAGATACAATAGGAAATTTAGATAAATTATATAATCACGTAAATGTATACGATGTAATAAATGAAATGAATGAATTATTAGAATATTTTAATAATTCTGAAAAACAGTAACTTTATAAAATATAAAAACAGCTACTTTTTACTTTAATTAGTAGCTGTTTTTTGTACTATCTTACAAACTTTCTATCCAAATCATTTATAAAAACAAGTACAGAAGCAACAGCTAAATACAATTCCTGCGGTATATGACTTCCAATGTCTGTTCTTGTTAACTCTTCTACAAGTTTCTCATCTTTATATGTTTTTATATTGTTTTGAGTTGCTTTATTTATTATATTTTCAGCTACATATCCTTTTCCTTTTGCTATTACTTTTGGAGCAATATCTTCTGGATTATACGATATTGCTACTGCAGTTTTTCGTTTTTTATCTTTGATATATTCTTTATTCATTTAACACATCACTCTGCTTTTTTATTATTTTTGAAATAAAAGTATTTCGGTGTATATCACATTTTCCATGCTCTATTAATGCTTTTTTGTGAAATGGAACACCGTATCCCTTATTTTTCTTAAAATCGTATAATGGATATTTTTTATCAAATTCCACCATTATTTTATCACGTGTAACTTTTGCTATAATACTTGCTGCTGCTATCGAAGCAGATTTATTATCTCCAGAAATTATAGAAAACTGTGAAATATCTATATCAATTTTTAATGCATCTATAAGCAAAAAATCTGGTTTTATTTTCAAATTTTCTACAGCCTCTATCATAGATAATTTAGTAGCATTCAATATATTTATTTCGTCTATTATTTCATTATCTATTATACCTATTCCAATACTTATTGCTTTTTCCTCAATTATTTTAAAAAATTCGTTTCTTTTTTTCTCAGATAATTTTTTAGAATCTTTTACTGGTATTTCTACATTTTTAGGCAAAATAACAGCAGCAGATACAACAGGTCCACATAATGAACCACGTCCTACTTCGTCTATTCCTGCTATAAATTCATACTTTTTAAAATAATTTTCATAATAATACATATCATTTATTTCGTTCATGTTTTTATGTTCTCTTTTCTATTTACGTTCCATTTCTAGATATGGTAAAATTATTCTTATATATTCTTCGCTGTCCGATGCTCTCCAATATACTATATGTCTTACAAAAGCTCTACTTATTTTATAGTCTTGCTTTATATATTTTGGCAAAGTTTCTGATTTAAATGACTTACTTAATATACAAACCAAAGTCTCTAAAGTATGTAGTCCATTATTAGAATAATATAATTCATTTCCACTTTGTAAATATCCTATCTCTTTTTGTACATTTTTAAAAAAATCTAAATATACATCTGAATGTGATAACTCTATTGCTATTATTTTAGGCTTATCATATTGTGTTCTATCTGTAATATTACCAAAAAACTCATTATAGCTCACTATATTCAAATTGTTTTTTGCACGAGTAATAGCAACGTATATAGCTCTTAAATTTTCTTGTGTAAGGCTAGTGTTATTAATTTTAAGTCCTAATATAACATTATCAAACTCTTTTCCTTTTGTTTGATGTATAGTAGAAACAAAAATAGTATTTTTTAAATCACTAATATCAAAAAAATCCTCCATTTTTGATTCTTCTATAAAATGTATAAATTCTGCTTTATATTTAGTTTTAGTTTGACCTTTCGTATAAATTTTCTCAAATATAGATATTGCTTTTTGTAATATGTTTAAATTTCTACTTTTTTCATATTTTTTAAAAACTTCATTTTTTGCATTTTTCCATACTTCATCTGATATAGTTGTATATTCTAAATATTCATTTACATTACACAATTTAACAAATGTATAAATTTCATCCAAAAGATAAAGCCTAAATTCTTTATTTGTTCCTGTTCCAAGTGTTTTAACTTTTATTTTTTGTTTTCTAATCATACTTGCCAAAATATTTACTTCATCATTTGTTCTAACTATTACACAAGTTGTACCAGTATATCTTTCATCTTTTGAAATTTCTATTACATCATTTACAATAGGTATTTCTATATTTTTAGATAAAATATTTTTTATATTTACAATACCATTTTCATCACGTATTGGTATTATTTCTTCTTGTTTGTATCTAGTTTTTATATTTTTTACAAAATCATTTGCGAAATTTATTACATTTTTACTACTTCTATAATTCTCTATTAAATAATATTGTTTGCTCTCTTTTTCATCTGCAAATTTTTTAAAATATTCAGAATTGCTACCTCTAAATCCGTATATATTTTGGTCATCGTCGCCTACTGCTATTATCTTTGTATTTTCATTTACATCACATATTGCTTTTACAAGATTGTATTCATCTAGACTCATATCCTGTGCTTCATCTATTACTATTACAGCTTTTTGTACATGGTTTGAATCTATTTCTCCATTTTCTATTTTTTTAGCTGTTTGCTTTACTATATCTGTTATATTTTCACTACTACCTATTTTGCCAAGTATATTCAAACAGAAAGAATGAAAAGTAGTTATTTCAACATGATTTGCTGCATTTCCCATAAGTTTAATAAGTCTTGTTTTAAATTCTACTGCAGCTATACGAGAAAATGTAAGCATTAAAAGATGCTCCCTTTTATTTTCTTCCAAACTGTATAAAGCAGCAAGTTTATGGGTTAGCAATTTTGTTTTTCCACTACCGGGACCTGCTAAAACTACTATATTTTTAGAAACTTTGTCTTCTATTATTTCTCTTTGTTTTAACGACAGCTCTCCAAATATTTTTTGATATCTTGCTGGTGTCATAGATATTTTTATTTTATCTATACTATTTTTAAAATATTTTCTGAGAAAACTTTGGTATTCAATTTCAAAATAATCTTTTATAAAAACTATAGCTTCTTTTTGATTTGTAGATAGTAGCTCTGCATACTTTCCAACTATATGTATAGCTTGAATTTTACCCAAATAAAATTTTTCTAAATGTGAATAATCTTCTTTAGCATATTTAAATCTGGAACTTTTTAAAACTTCGATATTCATACGTTGATATATTACTAAAAATCCACCAGAAATATTTAAGATTTTTTGCTTTTCTAAAAAATATATAGCATTTTCTATTTCTTCTGTAGTATTACCGTGCATAAATTTTTTTGGTGATTTAGCTAGTCCTAATACAGAACAATCTACTACATTATCTATGTTCTCTTTTTCCTTTTTATTGTACAAATATTCTAAAATCCAGTTTAAAAGTTCATATCGCTCATCTACTTTTTTTAACAAATCATCTTTATCTTGTAATGGCTTTATATATCTTGTCTCTATAGATGTTTTGCTTATTTTATATACATTTTTTCTTGAATAGTAATTTAATATTCTATCTATTTCATTTTTGTTTCCATCTATTTTGTTCTGCTCATTAAACTCTTTTTGAAAAATAGTAGTTTTATATTTTTCTTCTCTATCTCCTATAGTTTTTATTAAAAAAATTTCTATTTTTTTCAACAAATCTAGTTTTTTCTTTACACTTTTTAAAGAAATACTAATTTTTATATTTATATCGGTTTCATCTTTCAAAATACATATTTCTTTTAGCTTCGTTATTATGCGTATTATATCTTTTATATCTATACCCAAAGTATCGGCTAAATAATCTACACGAGATTCACCATCATTATCTTTTTTACTTTTAGCACCAAAAAGTTTGCTCATTATAATAGAAGCTAAATTTTTATCTTTTTGTTCCATTGTGGCATTTTGTATTATTTGACTAGCTTCTACCATAGAATTTGGCAAAATACTTGTAGCAAATACATGAGGACTATTTTGATTACGCTTTATATGTTTAGATTGCTCTAAAGAATTTATAGCAGTACGCACTCTTGTTTCTACATCGTAAACTGTGTCATTCCATCCACTTTGTCTTGCTATATCTAATGCTGATACTGTTATTTTATTTCTTATTCCATTTTTAGATATATCTTTTATAGCACGCCATATCTGTTCTATTTCTACTTTGTTTATTTTTGTTTGGTTTAACAAGATAAAATGTTTATCTAAATCTTCTTCTGTATATAGAATATAACAAGTTGCATTTATATTTTCATTTCGTCCTGCTCTTCCTGCCTCTTGTACATAATTTTCTACGCTATCCGATATATCATAATGTATTACTACCTCCACATTTTCCTTATCTACTCCCATTCCAAAAGCTGTTGTTGCAACTATTATATTTACTTCGCCTTTCATAAATTTTTCTTGAGATAAGGTACGTATATCTGTATCCATTTTACCATGATAAAAAAGTGAATTTTCACCACGGCTATTTAAAAATTTAGAAATTTCCTCTGTTTTTTTCGTTCTTGAAGCATAAATAATTATTACTTTTCCTATATTTTCAAGTATTATATTAAGTAATTCTTCATCTTTTTTGTCATTGTGTATTTTTATTACTTTATAATCAAGATTTTTACGAGAAACTTCAGATTTAAATATTTTCATATCAATATTAAGTTTTTTCAAAAAATAACTTTGTATATCTTCTATAACTCTCTGTTTTGCTGTAGCTGTAAAGCAAGATACTGGTATATTAGAATTTTTTATATTGTTTAAATTAAGATTAGCTATAAAATCACCTATATACAAATAGTCTACACGAAAATCATGACCCCAAGATGAAAAACAATGTGCTTCGTCTATTACAAACCTTGAAATACGTCTTTTTTTTAGTAATATTTCTATTGTTCTAAAACGTAACATTTCTGGACTTATATATAAAATACTAGCACTACCATTTTCTACTTGTAAAATAGCATTTTTACGAGATATCGGATCCAAACTTCCATTTATTGTAACAGCTGTTGTTACACCTGTTTTTGCTTCTAAATTGTCCATTTGGTCTTTCATTAACGATTGTAATGGAGATATTATTACAGTTAAGGCTTTTTTATTTTCATAATCCATAAGAGCAGGTAATTGAAAAGTAAGAGATTTACCACCACCTGTTGGAAAAATAGCTATTAAAGATTCTTTTTTTAAAGCTGATTTTACAGCATCTTCTTGCAAATTTATACCACCATATTTTCTAAAATTGTCATATCCAAAATATTTTTCAAGTCCTAATTTTGCATCTAAGTTTTGTAAACAATAAGTACATTTTTCACAAGTTGTACCCCTCAAAAGGTCTATAACAAAATTTATGTTAGGAAAATTTTTAACTACCCAAGGTGGCATAGTAGATATTTCTTTTATTACATTTATGTGAGATAAAGCATAACAAAGTTCTACTTTGTAGAATTTTATTATATCTTTTAAATTACAATTTTTACATATATCAAAATTTTCAAAAATTAGTTTTTCTATATCTATATTTGAAGTTTTAAAAAAACCTATATATTCAAAAAAAAATTTAAATTGTGGAATATTACAAAGTAATGAATAATAAATATTTTGAATATAAGATTTTAGCTCCCAAAAATCTGAAACAAAACTACCTAATAAATAACTAGCTTTTTTTGAATCACTTACTGGGTTATTTATTTCATCTGAATAAATTTTGTCATCTTTTACAAGAGCATGATATTTATTAAGTGGTAATAAAAGAGTAGAAATAAATAGCGTATCTATAGGTTTGTTATCTATAAAAATATTTGCATTTTGTAAATACTTTAAATCGTAGGCGATTATATTATGCCCGCATATGTATTCATAATTTTTTATATAATTTAAAAAATCCTCTATATTTTTTGTATGAAAATCTCTAAAACCATCTGTTACACCTATATCTACTATTTTTTTATTTTCTGATACTTCTATGTCAAAAAAACATATTGTTTTCATATATTAACCTCAAATTATTTATTAGTATTTTTTTGTTCAGTGCTTTTTCTTCGTGGTAAGTATTATATTTTGTAATTATATAGGGAAAATGTCATAAAGTAAATAAATTCGTTAAAATAAAAACAGAAAAATGTATAAATTTATTATTTGCGTATCC
>WRGD01000147.1 GCA_009787355.1 Defluviitaleaceae bacterium
TTTGATTTAGTTTGATTTAGTTTGATTTAGTTTGATTTAGTTTGATTTAGTTTGATTTAGTTTGATGCCAATTATTTTACCATAGGTATATAAATTTGTCAACATAAAATATAGTTTAAATTTATATATTTCTAATTTCTCTTTAATTTCTTTAGTTTTTTAGGGTCTCCATTTCCACCCATATTGAAAAAAGAATCCAGCAATTGTACTTTTGTATATTCTTTTTCCATTATACACCTCCATTTTATTATTTGCTACAAGTTTAAATAAATTTATGTATATAGCATTAAGTATAGACCATCGAAAAATCTATAAAATTTTATATTGATGTAAAATACAACTATTTATAATAATATTTTACTATTTAATTGTTCTTTTGTCAAGTTTTTTTGAAAAATTTTATAAAAGTGAAGTTAAAAGTTTTTAATTTGTATAAATATTGCATAAATGCAATTGTCTAATTATAATATATGTAGTATTATTTTGTTAAATGGAAATTTACATACTTTAAAAATTTTTGAAAATTTCTATAATTTTTTTAGGGAGGAGGAAGAAAAGCTATGGCTAAAAAAATAAAGCTAAAAAAGATAGAAAAATTAGCTCCAGTAGTTATGAAAAGTGATATTGGAAAAACTCTTGAGAATTTAAGAAATAAAGCAGGAAGAACAATAGGAAGCATTACATATTCGTCTGATGGTCAATACATTTGCGACCATACTACAATTTGGCGAATAGAAAAAGGTAAAATAAGTCCTAATGTTATTCTTTTAATAAAAATATTAAATGAACTTGGATTTGATTTAAAAGAATTTGCTATAGAACTTTCAAAAAATATGAATAAAGTTGAATAAATAAGGTTGAATATGAAAATAGTCAGGATTTTAAAATATAATGGTTACGATGTTTATGTAAGTAACTTGTCTAGAAGCGACAATCCTGTAAAAACATTTAGAGTATGAGTATTAAAAGTATAAAAATAAGATATGTAATAACGAAATCGACTTATGATATAGCTATAGCTCTATTTTCGGCTATAATATATATTTATATGTCTGATATCGGTTACTCAATTTCCGATATAAATTTTTTTATTTTTTTTACTATCTCGTTTCTTTTATAACAGAAATACCAGCAGGACTTTTAGCAGATACTTTTGGAAGACGAAATGTAGAAGTTTTAGGAACTTTTTTAAGAGGGATAGGTCTTTTAATATTGTTTTTAAGTAGAGGGCATATGTTCACTCTTATAATTTCATCAATTCTAACTTCTATTGGAACATCTTTAAGAGGTCTGGATGCTTGGTTTGTAGATAGTATTAGAGAAATTGATGGTAATTATAACTTTGAAAGCTTTTTCTCTAAAATTTCTATATTATTCACATTTTTAAATATGATTTTTGTGTTTTTAGGTGCACAGATTTTAGCTAACTTAAATTTATCACTGCCTATAATTATTTCAAGTATTTTAAAACCATTTATATTATTGGTTATGATTTCTTTTCTAGGAAGTTCTTTTTTAACTACATTGCCGTCTTATTATTGGCAAATTTTGTTTTTATCTGAAGACGGAAATATTATATCTGGTTATATAAGTGTAATTCTTTCAATACTTTCTGTTACTGTAGTTTACTATCTCCCTAAAATGAAATTTGACAATAATAAAAGAATTAAGGCATTAATTATAAATGCAGTTATAAGCCCTATATTTTTAATTTTGAGCGTTATTTTTCAAAATTTTTATATTTCTCTTTTATTTTTTATTATACACGTTGTTTTTTCTGCTGTTGAAAGCTTTATTATAGGAATATATATAATAGACTTATTTAATAAAGACAATAGGAGAACATTAGGTGCATTTTACGAAACGTTACAAACGATTATTGTAATGCTAGTTTTATTGACCAACACAATTTTAATTGAAAGAGTAAGTATGGGAATTTCTTGGATTATTATGTCAATAATGTCTGTTGTCTTTACTGTTCCTTTACTTATTATGGTGTTAAAAAGACAAAATGAATTTTGGAATGAAAAATCTTGATGAATTTAATTCTATACAGTTTATAAAAAGTTTAAATATTGAATTACATACAGAATATTTGTGTGATAATTTAATTAAAAATAAAGTACCTAAGTTATACATTAACCAAATTAAAGAAACTATAAATTTTCTAAAAAAGGAGTTATTAATGATAGAATACTACGGCAACGATATCTTAACCACAGAATCTGAAAAACAAGAAATAATAAAAAAATATTTTGATACAACATCACCCCTTAAACTAAAAAAAATACCGTCTAAACTAAAAAATAAATTAGTTGTATTTTCTGAAATTTCGAAAATTTTTGATTCTAACAAAATTTACACTGAAAAAAATATAAATGAAATTTTAAAAAGCATAACAGACGAAGATTATGCACAAATTCGCAGAGACCTTGTAGAATTTGGTTTAATAAAACGTAATAACGAAAATAGTGAGTATATTATTCCTTAGTGGTTTAATATTACAAAAATTAAACTTATATTACAAATTCATAAATTTTAATTGTATTAAATTTTCAAATGAATTATAATATATGTGTAACACACAATAAAAAAGATAAACTTTTTAAAGGAGGCAATTTTGAAACTAGAAAAAACATTTAATGAACTTATTTCTGATTTTGCAGTTTTATATTTCAAGCTACACAGGTTCCACTGGTTTGTAGAGGGTATAGGATTTTATACTTTTCACAAAGTTTTTGAAGATTTATACGACGAAACTACAGATTTAGTAGATAGTTTTGCAGAAAGATTACTATCTATAAAAGGTACTCCTGTTTCCACTTTAAAAGAATTTTTAAGCTTAACATCTATTTCTGAAGATGGTAGTGAAACTTGCCCAAAAGAAATATCTAAAACACTTATAGCAGATTATGAAAACATAGTAAAAAAACTAAAAGATGGTATAGAACTTGCAGAAGAAGTAAAGGACACAGCTACATCAGACTTATTTACTGTAACAATAACAGCAATAGAAAAAAATATATGGATGTTAAGTCAGGTAATAAAACAGAAGTAAATTAAAAATCTTTAGCTATTTAGCTAAAGATTTTTTTATACTAAATATGTATATGTTCTATAAAAAAGAGGAGATGTAAAGAATGAAAAAAAGGCTTTTTGCCAGCGGATTTATTGCCGGTTGCTTACTGTTGCTCACAGGATGCCACGGATATGGCTTTTATGAAACCGATGGCGACGTGCAAAGTGTCTACCTATTTTACTACGACAACCCAGATGTTCCCTTAGTCAGGCATATTTTGTGGCAACCCAGACGTGAAGATTTCGCCTTCTACCGAATGTTCCCTTTGAACACTGTGAGGCAATTGCCGCCTGAGCAAATCCCCGATTTGGTAGAAGCCATTTCTGGGAGTGAGTTTTTTCATACTATGGGTCAAAGCAGTGGACCCGACGGCTGGGTCATCATGGTTCACTATGAAGATGGGAGTTTTGACATTTTATCACAGAGATTTGTGGGACACTACACGAAGGAAGGGGAATTCGTCCGCTATTTTGGTAGGGGGGATACATCATTTCGGGGTGATTCTCAAGGCATGTTCGCCACTTGGGTCGAACAATTTTTCGATTTAATTATAGAGGAGGGATATGATGGACTACATTGACAGGGTAGACGAACATTGGGACAACGTGCCAGACTTGGACTTGCTAGATTTAGCACTCTATTTTCATTACGAAATACACTTATATAAATTATAAAAAATTAAATTTATATTACAATCTCGAGATTTTCAATTGTATTAAATTTTTAAATGTATTATAATATCTATTAGTAGTTTTTTAATTAGGCAAATCTTTTGATAAAGATTTTATACATATCGTAATGAAAATATATAAAATTTTGGTTACGTAAAAAAGTAAATAAATACAAGAGGTAATAAATATAATGATACTAATAGTCGAAGATGAAAAAGCAATATCTGATATTTTAGCATTTAATTTGAAAAAAGAGGGTTACAAGGTACATTGTGAATATGATGGTATAGCTGGTTATAATTATGCAGTAGAAAAAAATCCCGACCTTATACTTTTAGACATAATGATTCCAAAAATGGATGGTTTTACATTTTGCAAAAGATTTAGAAAAACAAGTCAAACACCAATAATAATGCTAACAGCAAGAAGTGAAGAAGCAGATAAAGTTCTTGGGCTTGATATAGGTGCAGATGATTATGTAACAAAACCTTTTGGAATGCGTGAGCTACTTGCAAGAGTAAAAGCGAATCTTAGAAAAACAAAAATAGACGAAGAAGAAAACGGCGATTTTATGAATATAGAAGATTTAACTTTAGACTTCAAAAAATTTATAATAATCAAAGGAGACAAAACTGTAATTCTTACAACAAGAGAGTTCGAACTTATTACTTTTTTGGCAAAAGAGAGAGGCAAAATATTTTCACGTGAGCAACTACTAAAAAAAGTATGGGGATATGAATATTTTGGAGATGCAAGAACAGTAGATGTAACGATAAGAAGAATAAGAACAAAACTAGAAGATGAACCAAATGCACCAAAATATGTTTTAACAAAACGTGGAGTTGGTTATTTTTTTGTAGATAAAAATAAAAATGAAGGACAGTAATATTGAACACCCCAATACATTTAATTATGATAAACCCCAATACATCTGGTGGAAAAGGAAACAATAAATTTTACGATATGATTCCACAGGGTGAGATGTTAATAGTAAGATACGGAAGAATTTTTCCAAATTATAATTTTGGAGAAAGTGGAGCTGTTATTAGATACCATATAAGCGAATTTGAAAGACTTAAAAATGGTAAAATAAAAAAGGGATATAACGACATGTCCTATTTAATACAAGAAAAAATAAATAAGATGGAGGAAGAAAAAAAGGATAATCTTGTTTCTACCCTAAAGCCGACTTCTGTACACAGCACAGAGGTTATAGATGTTTTAAAAAGATTATATGACTTTAGTTTGAAAAATGTAATAAGAATATATGGAAGAGAAATACAAATAACACCTACACAAAAAGAAAAAGCACAGGAATATTTGAATTTTCTTTCTATGAAATATATAAACGAAGAAACAAAATTACAAAAACCTAGAAAAGAAAAATTTAATGAATCGCTGATAGAACTTTTTAAAGTTATACCAAGAAGTATGAACAATGTTGGGGAGTGGCTTGCAACAAACAAGCAAGATTTTAACAGAATTATAGAACGAGAGCAAAATTTATTAGATTCTTTTGATATAATACAAATAAACAATACAGATAACAAAGTTATAGAAGATAAAAAAATACATACACCAATTTCGTTATTTGGTTTTGATATTCATTATGCAAGCCTAGATAATAGACAAATAGTATCAGAAAAATTGAAAGATACCAATTTAAAAGTTTTAAATGTTTTTAAAATTACAACTCCAAAATCTAAAGAAAATTTTGAAAATTTTTTAGAAAAAGAAAATTTAGGAAAAAAAGAAGTAAATTTATTTTGGCATGGTAGTAGGTCGGAAAATATTTTAAGCATAATGAAACAAGGTTTTTTAATAAGACCTACAAATGCTGTTCATAATGGTTCTATGTTTGGAGATGGTATATATTTAGCAAATGATGTTATTAAAAGTTTAAATTATACTTCTATAGAAAACAGTTATTGGGCAAAAGGTGAGTACCCAACAGGGTTTTTAATACTTGTACAAGCTGCAACAGGTGGTTTCGACAGGGCAAAAACAGTTTACGAATTTAAGCCTGAGTATTATAGATTAAACAAAGATAATCTTGGTAATAATCAAAAAGGAAAAAGAAATTTGTACTTATATGCAAGTAGTAAAAAAGGTATGTTAAGAAAAGATGAAATAGTATTTTATAACACAAATCAAGTAAATCCTTATTTACTTGTAGAGGTAAAAAGAGAATAATAGTATGCATAAAACTATAAAATTTAAACTAGTATTTCTTTTTCTAACTTTAGTTCTTATTGTAATGATAAGCACTGGTATTTTTTTAAGATTTAATATACAAAATTCTGAATCTAGACGCATATATGAAGAACTAAGTCTTTTTGCAAATATGATAAATTCTGAAATAATACAGGTATTTAAAGAACAAGAATATATAGAAAGAGAATTAAGAACTCAAATATTTACCACAAGACCAGATATAAATATTATTATTTTAGATTCTTCTGGTAGAAATTTTTCAGGTGAATATTTTAGCTCTTCTGTAATAATATCTGCAATGACTGGTGTGTCAAGTTTTAACCCATGGGAACGTGCAGTAGACCAAATAGGAGAATTTGGTCGTACTGCAACATGGATGAGTTATGCAGTACCAGTATATGTATCCGATACTGGAAAATCTTTTATAATATACCTTAGACAGAATGTAACAACTCTTATGGAGAGTTTAGAAAATACAACTATTACAATCATTATTTCTATAATTATAGCTATGTTGTTGTCTGCTATTTTAGGCATTTTTTTCTCAAGAACACTTACAGAACCAATCAGCATTTTAACCAAAATATCAAAAGAAATAGCAAAAGGAAATTTCGACCAAAATATTCCTATTTTTAGTGATGATGAAATTGGGCAACTTTCAGAAAGTTTTAATAAAATGTCGAAAAATTTACAAACAACACTTAAAAATATAGAGATAGAAAAAAACAAAATAGAAATAATAGTAAATTCTATATCTGATGGAATAATTGCTTTCGATAATACAGGAAAATTGGTGCATGCAAATAATACAGCAATAGAAATTATAGGCATGGAAAATATGTATTATGATTATATATTAAAATTAATAAGAAACAGTGAAAATGATTCACTAGATACTTTTAAAATAAATGATATGTTTATAAAAATAAATACTAAAACATATAATAATAAAGAGGGTTATGTAGATGGAACTGTAATATCTATGCAGGATGTTACAAAGCATATGAAACTAGATAATATGCGTAAAGAATTTGTAGCAAATGTAAGCCATGAAATAAGAACACCGCTAACAGTTATAAAAACATATACAGAAACTATAATTGATATGGAAGAAGATGAAATGAAAAAGAGTTTCTTAAATACAATTAATTCTGAAGTGGATAGAATGACAATACTTACATCGGATTTGCTAGAATTATCTCATTTTGATAATAAACAGTTAAAAATAAATAATGCAAAACAAAATTTAATAGATATATTAAAAAATGCTATAAAATACACAAAAATATCTGCAGAAAAAAAATCTCAAAAAATAATACTAAAAACTGATATAGACAAAATAGAATATTTTTGCGATGTAATAAGAATAAATCAAGTTTTTGTAAACATCATATCTAATGCTATAAAATATAGTAAAGAAAATACTGAAATAAATATACTAGTTAAGAAAAATGGAAATTATTACGATATATATATATGCGACAAAGGAATAGGAATAAAAAAAGATGATATAGATAGAATATTTGAAAGATTCTACAGAGTAGACAAATCTAGAAGCAGAAACGTAGGAAGTACAGGATTAGGACTTTCAATTGTAAAAGAGATACTAGATATTTATAATGGTAAAATAAATGTAGATAGTACACCAAACGTAGGCACAAAAGTTATTATATCATTCCCTCTGCAATTTATGTGATTTTTATTTAAAAGTAAACTTAATGTAATATTATTGTAACTTTCATAATTTATAATAGAGATAGATTTTATACTAAAACAGAAAGGAGGGTAATATATGAAAAAAATCTTTGTGTTTTTATCTTTTTTTACATTAATGTTTACAACAAATATATATGCAAACAACTTTAGAATAACAGGTGGTTTAGAAAATTCTGTTTTTTTAGATTTACAAACGATAACTCCAAAAGTTAATATTAATAATTTTGATGAAGATAATTTCGATTTAATCGATATATATGAAGATTCAGAATCAAGATTTTCTTTTGACAGTTTTTTGCAAAACTTAGAATTTGATGATTTTTTTAGCACACTATTTGTAGAAACAACATTTGACGAAATTAGGACAATAACAGGAACAGCAAATAGTGGAACAACAATTACTGTGTTTTTGTTAAATTCAAATGAAAATAATATATTATTAGTACATGAAGAAAGTGTTAATGTTGGACCATCTGAAGTATTTAGTTTTGAATTGCTAGTACCACTTGGAGAAAATGTTGTTTTTATTTTGTTTGAAGATACTAATGGAGAATTTGTAAAAGTAGCAGCAATGCGTAAAATGTCTTCAGATATTAAACAAGATATTTTCGAATTTACTCCAAGATTTCCTGGTACAGAAACAAGATAGTAAAGGTATATATGAATAACGGAAAAGAAAGAGAAATAGTAAAATCTATATTTTTAGTTTTTTTAGTGGTTCTTGCCATTTTCCAAACAGGAGAGTTATGGCTTAGTAATATGAGTCATAACTTTTTTGTATTTTTTACAAATAGAACAAATACATCGTATCATGGGGATAGGTTTATAGCACCTAGTATTATTTTTACAAGTGGTGGTAGAAATAGATTTGTAGCAGAACATTCTCCTGTTCTATTTTATACAAATTTTTGGGATATTATTGTAAATTCTTTTTCAAACGAACCAAGATTTATTGGTAGTTTTAATACAAATATATTAAACAATTCTATTATATACTATTACAATTTTTCGATGCCAGTATCAGCTATTTTTGAACATTTTAATATAGATAGCAATAATATATCAGACCATTTAGAAAGTTTTAACAAAATAGTAATAAGACCAAGTACAGACAGCTCAAATACTGCCTATATTTATTTTATTTACGATAATATTATGGCTATGTACGAGGCTAACATTTCACAGGGTACACACAACAATTTAACAAGTACAATACAAAATGCACATATGACAATTAATAATCAAGATATATATTATGTAAGTTCTGATATTATGGGTTTTAATTTTAGTCGTAATGTGTTTTTGCCAAGGTGGCAAGGGCAATTTTTTTCTTATAATTTAGTTAAAAGTAATGATATATTGTATAGTGCAAATCTTTCCACTATAAATCAAATATTTAGAGATTTTTTCGACAATTCTTCTCCTATACTTAGTGATTATATTGGAAATGAATTTATAATAGGGGATAATAATATTGTTGTTAGATATAGAGAAGATGAAAATATAGTTAGGTATACAAATCATAGTTTTTTTTCTAGAAATGATAATAATGTTTTATCAGATTTTAGTATAGCTTTTGAATTTATAAATAATCTTAGTTTTAACAATATGAATAGTGATAAAAAGATTTCTTTTTCAGGTTTTTACCATGGCTATGATTATAGAATTTTTTACTTTGATTATGTAATAAACAATATACCCATATTTTTGATAAATGATAGCAAAAGACACTTTATAGAAGTAACAGTGCGTGGGGGCAGTGTTTCAAATTTTAGTCAATTTATGGTTTATTTTAAAAATAGTAACCAAACTTTTAATTTTACAAAAGATATTATAGACTTAGTAAATGAACAAGGAAATAATATTATACCCGCTCTAGGATATATTTATAACTCTAATATAAATAGAAATGATATAAGTATAGAATGGGTTATATTAAACTAATAATAGAGGGAAGATAAATGAATTGGTCTAAAGCGAAAACTATATGTATTATCTCTTTTTTGATTTTGAATATAATTCTTTTTGTTTTAATAAGCCTTGAAAGTAGACAATATACATTATCCTCAAATGATATAAGGATTATATCATCTGTTTTAAATGAAAATGATATTTCTCTTAGTGAAAATTTTAGATTTTTAAATCATAGACCACTTAGAAGAATATTGCTTACAATAAATAATTTAAACCAAAATTTTATTGTAAACTTGCTTATGATAAATAATACAAATATTTCTGCAAATTTTAGTGATAATATAAATATTTTTGAAACTGAAAGTGAGAGAGTAACTTTTTTTAATGATAGAATAAAATACGAAAATTTAACAAACAATGATTTATATTTTGGAAACGAAACAGAAAAAAGAATTTTTGGAGCAAACGTATTACGTTCACTTAATGATAATGCAAGAAATTTTGTATTAGACGATATAAATAATTCTGAAGATAAAACTATACTAACATATAGACAAATGTATCAAAATAAAATCATATATACAAATTTTATTTCTTTTACCTTTGAAAATAACAATATAAGAAATATAGAAATAAATATGAACCCAGTACAAGGTTTTTGGGAAAATAGAAGAGAAATAAGACCATCCAATGAAATATTGCTTACAGCAATGAGAAATATTACAGCTCCTGCTATAATCGAAAATATGGATATTGTATATGTAGAAAATAATATGATGGCTACCCCGCACCATAGAATTGTATATACAAAAGATAGAGATACAAATATAATATTAATAAATAGCTATACGAATATTCTGTACAAAATTTACTGAAAAATATACTATCTTTTTTAATTTAATTCATTTACCTTGTATATTTTTCACTATAAAACAAAAAATATATTTAGCTATTTTCAAGTTTTCTTGACAATTAGAATATATATAAAGTAAAATGTAATATGTTTGATTTGTCATAATCGTCAAATTATAAATAAAAGAGGTGATAAAGTGGGTTTTTTTAATGGTCAAAACTACATAAAAGTAGATGGACAAAAAAATTTAACAATAAGTAAACCCTTATTGGAATATACTAATCCTAAAACTGTTATTATTCCTTTAAAAAACATGGGATACGAAGATTTTGATGTACATGTAGAAGTTGGGAGCAGTGTTAAAATAGGTACAAAACTTGCAACCGGAAAAGATCACAATAAACTACCTTTATTTTCGAGTGTATCTGGTGTTGTAAAAGCAATAGAAAAAAGAGACCATATATCTTTAAAAAAGACAAATCATATTGTAATAGAAAATGATTTTAAAGATGAAAAGGAGCTATTGTTTGAGCCAGTAGCAGATTTTAGTATACTAACCGACATAGTAGTAAAAGAGCATTTGAAAAATGCAGGCGTACTCGGACTTGGTGGTAGCGGAATACAAACTTTTACAAAATTTAGAAATACAAAGAATGTAGATACAATACTTATTAATGGTCTTGAATCCGATATGTTTATGTCTTCGGATGAATATAATATGGCACATAACACAGAACTTTTAATAAAAGTTGCAAAATTATTTTTAAAAGTGGCAGATGCACAAAAATGTGTCATAGCGGTAGCAGAAACTAAAAATTCTATAGTAGAAAATTTAATAAAATTAGCAAAAGACAATTCAGAAGAAAATTCTACAATAGAAATAAAAGCTCTACCAGATGAATATCCCGCAGGGGTCGAAAAGTTATTAATAAAGAGGTTGTTTGATAAAACATATAAAATGCTACCTTTAGAGGCTGGTATAATAAGCCTTAATGTTTCTACTGCTATAGAATTTGCAAAAACTTTAAATACAGGATTACCATTATATGAGAGAGTAATAACACTTGCAGGAGATGGCTTTGCAAATTCACAAAATGTAAAAGTTAGAATTGGTACATTACTTACAGATATTTTATCTGAAATTGGTGGTTATTCTTCTTCTGTTACATCTGCTCCAAAGGAGGCTAGGCTTGTACATGGTGGTCCACTTCGTGGTGATTCTGTTATTACAGACAATCTTTGTGTAACACCTATTACAGCTGGCTTTACTTGTTTAGCAAATGCTATTTATGAAGAAACTGCTTGTTCTAGATGTTCTGCTTGTATAAATTCTTGTCCTGTAGATATACAACCAATACAAATACTTCGTGCATTTTCCTTGAAAAGCAAAGAAAGTCTTATATCACTTTCTGCAGCTAATTGTATAGAATGTGGGATTTGTTCTTATGTTTGTCCGTCTAATATTGATGTTTCCGATGCTACTAAAAAAGGTCGTGCATTAGCTTTACAAAAATAAAATTAATTTTTTGCTAAAATTAATATATAAATAACAAATAAACAAGGAAGGAAATTTTGAAAATGAATTTTCCCTTAAAATCAGCTCCCCATGTAAGAGGGAAGAGAACAAACGCAGATATTTTAAGTGTTGTTATAAAAGCTGCTTTATTCGTTGCTGTTTGGGCTATATATAACCGATTTGCTATTTTCGGAATAGAAGTTGGGGTACACATTGTTCTTATGATAATAACAGCGTGTACTGCTGGTACTTTTGCTCATTACATTTTCGATGTTGCTATTGCAGCCATAGAAAAGAGGAAATTTGACAAAACTCCATTTGTAAAAAGATTTAAAAATGGAGAAACAATTATAACAGGTCTTATACTTGCACTTGCAATGCAGCCTACTGTACATTTATATGTTGTTGCTATAGTTGCAATTTTTGCAGAAATATTTGGCAAACTTATATATGGTGGTTATGGTCAAAATATATTTAATCCTGTTGCTGTAGGTCTTATATTTAACGCATTAGCTTTTGGTGGTACTGCATTAGCTATGCCATATTTAGCAGATGTTGTAACGGGTCCTACGCCGCTAGTTGGGCTAAACGCTGTAAATTGGACAATGAATCCTATGGAGGCAAGTAATTTTTTATCATCTGTTGGTGGTGCTGGTAGAATGCTACTTGGACTTGTGCCTGGGGCTATAGCCGAAACATCTAGGCTTGCATTAATACTTGCACTTATATATATGTGCTACAAAAGGGTGGCAGATTGGGTTACTCCTGTTGTTTATATTGGAACAATATTTATTATTACTACTATATATGGCTTTATTATTGGTGCTGGCTTTTGGTACCCGCTCATACATTTGCTTACTGGTGGTATAATATTTGGTGCAACATTTCTTGCAACAGACCCTGTTACAATACCTATTACACGCCAAGGTAAGGTAATGTTTGGTATATTACTTGCAATGTTTACTCTTCTTATCAGATTTAATTCTTCTCATGGAGAAGCAGTTGCTTTTTCCATACTACTAATGAATATAGTAGTAGGTATAATAGATGTAAAATCTTATGGCATTACGTCCGATAATATAAAAAAGAAGAAAATATCTTTGGGTATAACATTTGTAGCAGCTAGTATAATTGTTATTGGCTTTACTTTGATAATGTCTTAATTTTTTAATCTATAATCTACAAGAAATTGTGAAAAAATAAATATAAAATAAAAGAGAGGGGTAATATTTATGAAAAAGGCTATTCGTTTAAGTATTTTTCTAGGTTTAGTAGCTTGTATATCAACTATTGCACTAGCAGCAGTTAATTATGTTACGTCTCCTATTATACGAGAATTTCAAGATGCTGCTTTTAGAGCTGCTGTAGAACTTGCATTTCCAGAAGCAGGCTCTTTTGAAGTTATAGCCACAGAAGAAGATGTTTATTCAAATTATATAGTAAGTGTACTACAAATTTTTGATAATGATGGAGAAACGATAGGTTATATTTATGAAAAATCTGTACCAGGTTTTGGTGGAGCTATATCATATGTAATGGGAATAGATATAGATGGTGTATTTACAAGTTTCAATGTTTTGTCTCATAGTGAAACACCGGGCTTTGGTGCTAGGATAGTAACTGAAACAGAATTTGAAGAAAGGCTTGTAAATAATTATGCAGGTAACCCAGTAGATATTCTTACAGGTGCAACAGCAACTACAACACCAATAATAAGAGCTGTTGGTGATCTTTATCAAGATTTTTTAACTAGGAGGTAATTATGTCATCAAATGTTAAGGCAGAGGCTTTAGCTCCAGAAGCAGTCTCAAAACAAAAGTATAACTACAAAGAAATTATATCTGTAGGGATGTTTAAAGAAAACCCAGTTTTTACTCTTCTTTTATCCTTGTGTTCTGCACTTGGTGTAACATCTAGTACATTCAATTCTATAGCTTTTGGTTTTATGGTTTTGGTTTGCTTAATAATAACAAATACTGCTATATCTTTAATTGGAAAATATACACCATCAGAAATTCGTATTCCTGTTTATATAACAGTTATAGCTGCTGTTGTAACAATTATAGAAATGCTTATACAAGCCTTTTTTCCAGATTTATTTGCAGCATTAGGTTTATTTATAGCATTAATAGTTGTAAACTGTATAATACTTGGACGTGCAGAGTCTTTTGCTGGTAAAAACCCAGTATTACCATCTATAGCAGATGCTATAGGTTCTGGTACAGGTATACTTATAGCATTATCTACAATTGCTGTAGTAAGAGAGCTGATAGGTACTGGTGGTATCAACTTGCAATTTTTTAGTTTAAGATTATTTCCACAACAATTTGGTATAGGATTTTTTGTACAGCCAATGGGTTCCTTTATTGTGCTTGGTATGATAGTAGGCATTATTACATCTACTAGGCTTGCAAAAGCTAGAATAGAAAAAACTAAACCAAAAGCTCCTGTAGCTGCAAAAGCATAGGAGGTATATAATGCATTTATTTAGTCTTTTTATCGGTGCTACACTTGTTACAAATATTATACTTTCTAGCTTTTTAGGACTATGTTCTTTTATAGGTGTTAGTAAAAAATCTAGTGCGGCTATTGGTATGGGTGGGGCTGTTTTAGTTGTAATAACTCTTAGCTCTGCTATTACATGGCTTGTTTTTAACTTTATACTTGTACCATTCGAAATAGAGTTTATGCGTACTATAGTGTTTATACTACTTATAGCTAGTTTGGTACAATTTGTAGAAATGGTTATGAAAAAACATATGGTATCTTTGTACAAGGCACTTGGTGTTTATTTACCACTTATAACTACAAACTGTGCGGTTCTAGGTGCAGCACTTATGAATATAGACCGTGGTTTTGATTTTGCTACGACTATGGTTAATGCACTTGGTATTTCCGTTGGTTTCTTTATTGTTATATATCTTTTTTCTACAATAAGGGAAAGATTAGACCTTGCAAAAACTCCAGAAGGATTCAAAGGTGCACCAATAGCACTTATTACAGCATCTCTTATGGCCATGGGATTCTTTGGTTTCCTTGGTCTTGGATAATAAAGTAATATAGGTAATATCTAAAAAGGGGGTATTAGTATGATTAGTTTTATAGTTGGAGCAACTGTGTTTCTATCTATGTTTGGATTTTTTCTATTTGCATATAAAGGAAATAAAAGTACACCAGTACCAGAAGGTGTAGATGTAGAAGCTGCATTATGTGATAGTTGTAGATCTACTGGTGGTTGCAAATTTACTTTGTAGATTTGCTTTTTCAAAAAAATCAAAAATATAACAAATTTTTTTTAATAAATCACAAATACGAAGGGGAAATATTATGATAGCTATGATGATAACACCTACTATAATATTACTTATTATGGGTGTAGTTTTTGGTTTTGGTATAGGAATTGCAGATAAATTTTTAAAAGTTGAAGAAGATTCTCGTTTAGAAACACTTATTTCTCTATTACCGGGTTTCAATTGTGGTGCTTGTGGTAATCCTGGTTGCGCAGGACACGCAGCTACAATACTTGCAGGTACTGGTAAAATAAGAGGTTGTAAACCAATGAAAGATACCCATGAAAAAAATATAAGAGAATTTTTAGCAAATGCACCTGACCCAGAAGGTAATCTGCTAGATTTATCAAAATTGTAATTTTTATAGTTTTATTTTATAATAAAACTACTAAAATCAAAGCCTTTCCAATGTGGAAAGGCTTTTTAACTATAATTTTAAAAAGGAGATGAAATGTCATTTGAAGAAGAGCTAAAGAAACTCGAAAAAGAAAAATCCAATTTACAAAGTTCCATGCAAAATTACGTAAGATACAGAAGTATCGTTACCTTAGCTACTATTATACTATATTTTTATGTAGATTTTGTCTTTCTTTTTGTACCTGTTTTATTGTTCATTTACTTGGTAATAAAGCATATACAAATAAAAAACAAGGCTATAAAAACGCTATATAAGTTAGAATCTATAAAAAGATTTATATCAAGACAAAAAGGAGAATGGGGAAATTTTGAATACAATAACGAACATTTAGAAAGTATAAATGATACACATCCCTACACAAAAGATTTGGATATTTTTGGTAAAAATTCACTATACCAATTTGTAAATGAAACAAATACTTATTTTGGTAGTAAAATTTTAACAAATATATTGTCTAACACAGTAATTATAGAAGAAATAAAACAAAGGCAAGAATCTGTAAAAGAAATTAGTAGTAAATTTGATTTTTTAGAAGAATTTAAATCTATAGCGAAAACTACAAATTCATCTTACAACCCCAAAGTATTGATAGATTATTTGGAAAATAAAACAGAAAAAAAATACTTTTTTGAATATTTATCAGGATTGCCTATTTTGTTAATTACAAGTATATTAATAAATTTTATATTTCCGAGTGTTTTTTTAATATGGATAATATTTTCTATACTTTTTTTACAATTAATTGTATTTGCTGTATCACTTCCTATTACTCAAAATATTATTTCTGGTGTTTCAGATTCGAATAATAGCCTTAGAAATTTTAAAAATCTTATAAAATTAATACAAAATGAACCTTTTAATGCAAAACTAAATAAAGAAATGCAAAGTCATTTACAAAAAAATGACAAATACGACTCTGTAGATTTTATAAAAAAACTTGGTTTTATAGAGGGTGCTGCTAGTTTTCGTAAAATGGGGATATTTTTATTTTTACTAAATATACTATTTTTATATGATATACAACTTGTAATTATTTTAAAAAAGCTGAAAGGTAAAGGAGATGTAAAAAATTGGCTAGAAACTATAGGTTTTTTTGAAGCGTTTATTAGTATTTCTACTATCCCTATAACTTTTGAAGATTGGGAATATCCTGTTTTTACAAATAATTTAGAAATAAAATTTGAAAACATGGGACATCCATTACTTCATAATCCTATAAAAAATAATTTTAACGAAAAAAATATATCTATAATAACAGGTTCGAATATGAGTGGAAAAACTACATTTCTAAGAGCCATTGGTGTAAATCTTGTACTTAGTTATGCTGGTAGTTCCGTAAATTCTAAAAACTTTGAAGTTCCTATTTTAGATATATATACATCTATGCGTACTGTAGATAATTTGTCTGAAAACATATCTACATTTTATGCAGAACTACAAAGAATAAAATTAATAATAGATAGAGCAAAAGAAAAAAGACCCATGTTATTTTTAATAGATGAAATATTTAGAGGTACAAACTCAGAAGATAGGGTAGATGGTGCAAAAATGGTGCTTAGACAACTCCAAAAAGAACATATTATTGGTTTTATAACTACTCATGACTTGGCATTATGTGAAATTGAAAATGAGGGCAGTTTTGAAAATTATAATTTTAAAGAATATTACGAAGATGGAAAAATAAAATTTGACTATAAAATAAATAAGGGAGTAAGTAAAACTAGAAATGCAAAATATCTTATGAAAATGGTAGGTATAGAGTAAATGAAAGAAACATCATTTATATATGATGAAAGTTATTTTTGGCACAATTCTGGTGATGGTGCATTGTTTGAACCTGCAGGGGGATATTTGCAAGCAAATGGTTCTGTAGAAAGTCCAGAAAGTAAAAGAAGATTTAAAAATTTGGTAGAACGCTCTGGTCTTTTAAGCAAACTTGTGCAAACAAAACCGATAACAGCTACAAATGAACAACTCGAATATTTTCATACAAAAAAACATATAGAAAATGTAAAAAGATTAAGTGATACAACAGGTGGAGATTGTGGAGATTCTGCAATTGTAGGCATTGGTTCTTTTGAGATAGCAAAACTAGCTGTTGGTGGTGCTATAACAGCTGTAGAAACTGTAGTAAAAGATAAAGCAATAAAAACGGCATACGTATTAACAAGACCACCAGGGCATCATGCAGTTTCAGATATGGGCATGGGATTTTGTATATTCAATAATGCTGTAATAGCTGCAAAACATGCACAAAAAATTTTGGGAATAAAAAAAATACTTATATTAGATTGGGATGCACACCATGGAAATGGAGTAGAAGACGCTTTTTATAAAGATAATACAGTAATGTATATATCGATACATCAAGATGGTTTAGAGCCTATAGATAGAGGCAAAAAAGAACATATAGGAGAGGGAACAGGAAAAGGTTATACAATAAACATACCATTATACGCAGGCTCTGGAGATGCTGTCTATGATTATGCTTTTAGTTCTATTGTAGAACCAAAAGTAGCAGAATTTGAACCAGAACTAATACTAATATGTGCAGGACAAGATGCAAGTATTTTCGACCCACTAGCTAGAATGATGCTATCTTGTGAGGGATATAGAAAAATGACCAAAAGGATAAAAAAATTAGCGAATAAATATTCACAAGGAAGAATTGTTTGCCTGCATGAAGGTGGTTATTGTCCTGTATATGTGCCTTTTTGCTCTCTTGCTATAGTGGAAGAATTAAGTGAAATATATACAGATGTAAAAGACCCATTTATATATGCAATGGCTGGTACTGGTTATGATAAAATGCTAGAACATCAAAAAGAGAAAGTTGATGAAACTAGGAGATATTTGGGACTTTAAATTTTAGAAAAATGAATTTATTTAATTATCAAAAAAGACTGCTTAGTTTTCTTTCTAAGACAGTCTTTTTAATTCATTAACTAGATTTAAAATTGTAAATTGGTTTTATAATATCAACAATATCAACTGTTTCATGTATATTGTCTATTATTTCTTGCATAGGTTTATAAACAAAAGGCGATTCATCCAATGTGTTTTTTGTTACAGATGTTGTCCAAACGTCTTTCATAGAATCTTTAAAATCTCTCAAATTTACTATATTTTTTGCAGCCGACCTACTCATTAGCCTACCTGCACCGTGTGGGGCAGAAAAATTCCAATCTTCGTTACCTTTACCTATTGCTATTATGGAACCATCTCTCATATTTATTGGAATAAGTAGCTTTTCATTTTGTTTTGCCGATGTTGCTCCTTTTCTTAGAATCATGTTTTCAGTATCTATAAAATTATGTATACTTTCCCATTCATCTTCTATTTTCCAGTTCATATTCTTTGTTATTTCTTCTATCATAGCTTTTCTATTTAGGCTAGCAAATTTTTGTGCTATATTCATATCGTTTAGATAATCATCGAAACTTTGCCCTTGTAAATATGCAAGTTCTTTTTTTACATATGGTAGGTCTAGTTTTTCTATTTCTTCTTGTATATCTTTTGTTTTACCACTTTGCATAAGTTTATTTATTGTATTACTTCTTATACTTTCATTTTTGAAAAAAAGCTCGTCATATGCAAGTTTTTGATAATGTAAAGCTACTTCTTTTCCTAAACTTCTAGAGCCACTGTGTATAACAAGATATATACTACCATTACTACTACAGTTTAGTTCTATAAAATGATTTCCCCCACCCAAAGTACCAATACTTTTTTTTGCTCTATCAAAATTTATTTGAAGTATTATATCTTTAAATTTGATATTTTTAACAAATGGATGTTCTTTTTTTCTTACACTAAAACCATGTGGTATATGTGTTCTTATTGTTTTATCTAATTCTTCAAAATTTATATTATCTTTGTCTACGTTTATTTTGGCAACAGACATACCACATCCAACATCTACACCAACTAGATTTGGTACAATTTTATCTTTTATTGTCATAGTTGTACCTATTACAGCACCTTTTCCAACATGTGTATCTGGCATTATACGAATAGTAGATTCTTTGGTGAAAACACTATTTAAAACTTCTATTATTTGAGATATTGTACTTTCTTCAATATTGTTTGTAAAAACTTTTGCAGTTCCATACTTTCCGTTTAATTCCAACATTCTGTTTAATTATTTAATCCTTTAAATTTTTATTTTGATAGATTATTATACACGCATTTTACAAATGTTAGTATTGTGTTTGTTGCACATTTTAAAGATATAGCATTGGATTTGGACAATATTGGTCTAAACATTCTATTTCTTTTTTGCTACAGTATCCTTTATTTATCCAACCATTATCAAAGGCTTTTTGTGTTAATATTTGTATATGAACATGGTAGAACCAATTTCCATTTTGATGAAAATCACCAAATCTAGCAAAGTAATCTCCTTTTTTTAGTTTAGTATAAATATTTGGCAAATTATCATTGTCTAGATGTCCGAATAAAATATAAATATATTCATCTTTTTTATTTATATTTTCTTTTTTTATTTCTGTTTTAGATTTTAATACGCATAAACCACCGTAATTTCCAATTCCTGATTCAAATGTGCTTATTACAACTTCGCTATCATGTGGAGCATATAATTTTGTATACACAGGTGCATTTATATCTATACCTAAATGAAAAAACCTTTTGGATGCAGCCATTTGTGGGTATTTTATTAAACCGCTTTCTCTATTTTCTAAATATTCACTATAAGACCATTTTACGTTGCTTTGTTTATGTATTTTTTCTAATTCTTTTTGCCACTGTTTTTGGGTTATATCGTCGAATATTTTTCTGTAAGGGCTATCATCTGCAAGTGATACATATATTGGCTTGTTGTCAAAATCATTACCTAGTATTTTTGTTATTTTTTTATAGTCAAAATTGTTTTTTGCCATCTTAGTCCTTTCAAAAAATAAAAGCTAAATAGAAAATATTTTCTATTTAGCTTTACTTTTGGATTATCTAATTTTAAATTCACTTACAATAGTTCTAAACATATCTGTTTGTGCGTTTAGTTCCTGTGATACAGATGCACCTTCTTCTGCAAGTGCTGTATTAGAACTAACAACTTCGGAAATTTTATTTACATCTGTACTTATTCTATTTACAGCTTCTAATTGTTCGTTTGAAGATTCGGAAATAGAAGATACAAGTGTTGATATTTTATTTATTTCTTCTACCATTTTGTTTAGTGCAATTGCTGTTTTATTTGCTATTTTGTAACCATTTTCTGTTTTTTCTATCGATGCCTCTATTAAATCTGTAGTTTCTTTTGCTGCTGCTTTACTACGTCCTGCAAGTGCTCTTACTTCTTCGGATACTACGGCAAAACCACGTCCATGTTCTCCTGCTCTTGCTGCCTCTACTGCTGCATTTAATGCAAGTAAGTTTGTTTGGAAAGCGATGTCATCTATTACTTTTATTATTTTCTGTATACTATTAGAAGATTCATTTATCTCATCCATAGCTTTTAACATTTCTTTCATATCTTCGTTTCCTTGGTTTGCAGATTCTGCAGCTACTATAGATAATTCATTTGTTTCATTTGCGTTTTTAGAACTTTGGTCTGTTTTTTGCTTTATAATATTTATAGCATCATTTAAGGAGCTAATAGAATTATTTTGCTCGGTAGAACCTTGTGCAAGGCTCATATTCGTAGTTGTAATATGATTTACACCATTTGCTATTTCAGCAGATGAACTTTCTATTTCTTTTACTATTTTGTTTAAATTTTCAGATATTAACGAAATAGAAGTTTTTATTGAAGAAAAATCTCCGAAATATTCCTTCTCTATTATGGATGTTAAATCTTTTTTAGATATAGATTTAAGTATTGTACTTATTTCTTGTATATATGCATTTAATACATCTACAGTATTATTTATGGATATTTTAATTTTTTCAAAATCTCCTAGATAATTTCCTTCTACGTATACTTTTAAATTACCTTGTGAGATTTGGTTTAATACATCTGAAGCTTCGTTTATAGGTATTGTAAATGCTTCTAAAACATTATTTAATGAGATTAATAAATCCCTCCAGCCTCCTTTGTGCCTGCTTGTATCTAGCCTAAAGTTTAAGTTACCATCTTTTATACTATTTATAATATCTGAAATATCTTTGTGTACATTTAGTAGTTCTTCCTGCATTTTATCTGCAACTTGGTTAAAAATTATCGACTCTCCTGGTAGTGGTGCAAGTTTTTTATCAAAATCACCATCTGCATAATCTTTAAAAATTGTTAAAAGTGCAATATTGTCGTCTATAACCACATCCAATGAATGGTTTATAGATTTTACTGTTGTTAAATAATCACCTTTATAACCTTCTTCGGGTAAACGAATACTAAGTGCTCCATTGTCTATTTCTTTCTCTAAATCTTTCAAGTCTTTAATTAATTTCATTAATGGTTCTATCATATCTGCTATAGAATTAGAAAGCGAAGATATTTCGTCTTTTTTATTTGTACGCAAATTTGCATCAAAATTTCCTTTAGAAATTTCTTTTATATTATTTATAATTTTAAGTATAGGAGAATAAGACATTTTGTAAATAATGCTAGACCCTAAAATACTTACAGCAAGATATAAAACAATTAAAACTATTATTAATATAATTTGATTTGTAATATAATTTGTAACACTATCTAGTATACCTGCTCTTCTTTGTGCTGAAAATTCGGAAACACTATGTGTTAGAGTAAATAAATCGTTGTATATTTGATTAAATTGTAGAAAACCTATATTTATTTCTTGTTGATTATTACTTAACAGAAGAGAAATGATACTTTCTACTTGAGCTTCATAATTTCGGAAAATTTGTCTATAATTATTTATAAAATTAGTTAAAAAAGCTCTACCATCGCTATCTATCCTATCGTCCGATTCTAAATTTATAATATATGTATCTATAGCATTACCCATGCGATTTACATAATTAGATATAAAATCACTCATTTCCATTATTTGACTTTGATTTTGAGATGGTATTACTCTTGCAGAATTAATTGCTGCATTAATTTTAGCTGAAGATGTTTCCAGCTCAGATATTAAAAAATCTCTTTGTATTCCTATATAAGAATTTTGAAAGATACTATTCATACGTATAACAATGTCATAAGCACTAAAACCTATTATTATTGTTATTATTGTTGTAATTGTAAATACAAGTACTTGTTTGCTTTTAATAGTGGAAAACCCCATTATAATTATACTCCTCTTTTATATCATACTTTAAAATATTTATCGTAAATTATACCTTACTTATGTAGTTTATTTTTAGCATATATAATTGAATTGATACATAAAATTGATATTGAAAAAATGATTTTGATAAGGATACGTATGGTAATATTGTGTGTTTACTCTATACATTTTTACAAAGTAAACACATTTTACCTAAAAAACTAATAAAACTAAATGAAAGAATTTTCATTTAGTTTAATAAATGCCCAAGAAGGGACTTGAACCCCCACGCTGTTACCAACTGCGGATTTTGAGTCCGCCGCGTCTGCCATTCCGCCACTTGGGCAATTTTTTTGTTTTATTTAAAAACTACGTAATTTTTTGCAACAAAAACATTATATTATAGAATTTAACTCTTGTCAAGTTTTTTATTGTTTTTTGGAGATAATTGAAATGTTTGATATTATTAAGAATGTGTTAGAAAAAATAAAGAAAATAAAGGATTTAAAGGAGAAACTAATAATAGGGATACTTTTGAAAGTTTTAGCTACTTTAATATTTCCATTAATTTTCAATTTTTTTACTGTTGAAAATAATGAAGATAATAAGGAATACAATATATTAGATAAAGAAAATTTCATTCCCACATTTAAAAATATAAATCATATTGTAACATTGGAAGATATAAAAAAGCATATTTTTTACATAGATAATACAGCATATGTACGTATAGAGGATTTTCCTATCGATGAACTTTTAAATATAGACCTTAGAATAAACCTATATGGAGAATCACCACGTATTTTAATAACTCATACACATTCGCAAGAATATTTTATAGATAGCGAAGAGGGAAATGAAGCTGATTCTATAGTTGCTGTGGGTCGTTACTTAGCAAATATATTTACGAATAATGGAATAAATGTTGTGCATGACACATCTATATATGATGTGGTAGATGGAAAATTAGCAAGAGCCACAAGCTATGAGCGTGCAGAAGCAGGAATACGACGAATATTAGAAGAACACGAAGATATAGAGGTCTTAATAGACTTACATAGAGATGCTTCAGATACAAAGTTAGTTACAGAAATAAATGGAGCAGAAACAGCACAGATTATGTTTTTTAATGGAATAACAAGAAGAAATATAGATGGAGAAGCTGTTGATTTGTACGATTTTTTCAATCCATATATAAAAGAAAATTTAGCCCTTAGTTTACAAATGTTTTTAACAGCAAATGAATATTATCCAAATTTTGTAAGAAAAAATTATATAAAAGCTTACAGGTACAGTCTTCATATTTTACCTCGTAGTATGCTTGTAGAAGTTGGAGCAAATACAAGCACTCTTGAAGAAGCAAAAAATGCTATGTACCCATTAGCTAGAATAATTATGTCTGTTTTGTCTTTAAACTAGTTTTCTATTAAAAAAATAAATTGAAATATAGAAGTTTTTATAAAGTAGCAACAAGAACAGCTTTTATTGTATGCAGCCTATTTTCTGCCTGGTCGAAAACCTTGCTATTTTTACTTCTAAAAACTTCGTCTTCTACTTCACAAATATCTATACCTTGTCCTATACATTCTTTTGCCATATCGGTTTTAAAATCGTGAAAAGCAGGTAAGCAATGCAAAAATAAAATATCTGTATTATTTGTAGCTTCTAGCATTTGTCTTGTAACTTTATACGGAGATAAAAGTTCTACACGTTCTTTTATCTTGTCTTCTTCTCCCATACTTACCCAAACATCTGTGTATATTACATCTGCATTTTTTAAACAATTGGGATTGTCAGTTATTTCTATTACTGCACCTGTTTGTTTTGCCAATTTGGTTACGTAATTTAGTGTATTAATATCTAATACAAGTTCTTTTGGACCATAGCAGACATAGTGCATACCCATTTTTGCAGCACCAATCATTAATGCGTTTGACATATTATTTCGTATATCACCACAAAAAATTAGTTTTATCTTATTTAAAGGTTTGTTTATATGTTCTTCCATTGTTAGCATATCTGCCAAAACTTGAGTTGGATGGTCTGTATCCGTAAGTCCATTGTATACTGGTACACCAGAATATTTTGCTAAATCTTCTACTATTGATTGTTCAAAACCTCGATATTCTATACCATCGTAGAATCTACCTAAAACTTTTGCACTATCTTCTATCGATTCTTTTTTTCCTATTTGCGAACTTTTTTGGTCTAAAAATGTTATACCAGCTCCTTCATCTAATGCAGCAACTTCAAATGCACATCGTGTTCTTGTGGAGGCTTTTTCAAAAAGTAGGACAATGTTTTTTCCTATTAATGTTTTATTTGTATCCCCTCTTAGTTTTTTTGCTTTCAATTCATGTGATAAATCTAGCAAATATCGTATTTCTTTTTGTGTAAAATCTTTTAGCGTTAAAAAACTTCTACCTTTTAAATTTATTGGCAAAATATTATCTCCTTCTAAGTACAAAAAATCAAAAAGTATATATTACTTTTTATATATCCTTTGTAGTCTGTTACCTGTTGTAGTAAGACATTGTATTTCTCTTGCATTTATATTTCCAAGTTTAGATAATTCTAAAATGCTAGGTCCATCATCTTCTATTACATGGACTATGTCTCCTACTTTTATATCTTTTACATTTGTTACATCTATTATAATTTGGTCCATACAAATACGACCGATAATATTACATTTTTTTTTGTTTATGGATACATAAGATTTATTACTAAAATTTGTTAAGTAACCATCTGCATAGCCGTACATAATAATAGCTGTAGTAGTAGGTACTTTTGCAAAATATGTACGATTGTAACCTATGCTTTCTCCTACATGTATATGATTAATGAAAACAACTCTAGCTTTTACACTCATGGCAGGCTTTATATTTAGTGGATTTTTTATTTCAAAGCTTGGAAATATACCGTATAGTAAAGCTCCGGGTCTAACAATGTCTAGATGCATATCCTTACAATTTATAATAGTTCCACTTGCACATATATGTTTTTCGAAATATTCTATATGTTTTTGTATTTCATTTGTAATAAATTCGAATTTTTGATACTGTAACTTTGTAAAAGATGTATCTAAGTCTTCTCCTTGTGCAAAATGAGAGAAAACACCTTTTATATTTATATTTGCAAGCTTATTTATTAGCAAAATTTGATTTATAGTATCTTCAGAAATATTAAAACCAATACGACCCATACCCGTATCTAGTTTTATATGAATATTTGCTTTTTTATCTAATTTTAAAGCTACATTGTTTAAAGTTACTGCGTCTTCAAAAGTTGCTATTGTACATATTATATTATTTTGTATAATTTCTTCTAAATCATAGTTCATACTTGGTGCTAATATTAAAATATCGTTTTTTATATTAAAATTTCTAAGTTTCATTGCTTCACAAAGAGTTGCAACGCCAAATATAGATGCTTTGTCTTTTAAAATATTTGCAATTTCTACTATTCCGTGTCCATAGGCATCTGCTTTTATTATTGGCATAATTTTAACACCTACAAATCTTTGTATTTCATCAAAATTATGAAGTATGTTACTTAAATTTATTTCTACCCATGCTTTTAAATTTTCCATTTTTGTTACCTCAAAATTTCAAAGCCTCTAAAATATTTAAAAATAGCACGTCCTAAAATAGCATTTCTACCTACAAAGGGGTTGTCCCAAGCTCTGGAATCTTCAGAATTATTTCGGTTATCTCCTAGTACAAAATATTCATCTTCTCCTATTACAAATGGTCCAAATGTTCCAAAAAAATTGTCTTTTATAAATTCATCGTCTTCATATAGTCTTTCTCCATCTATATAAACTCGTCCATTTGCAATCATGAGTGTTTCACCCGGCATACCTATAATTCTTTTTATATATAGTACAGATTCATCATCTGGGTTTCTAAAAACAACTATGTCAAACCTAGATGGAGAGTTAAATAAATAGCTAAGACGAAATGCAATAATTCTGTCGTTTGTCATAATTGTAGATTCCATGCTTCCTGTTGGTACCATGGCATTTACAATTACAAAATTGTTTACAATTAAAGCAATTATTCCTGCTGTTACAATGGCTTTTATCCAACTAAAGAGTTCACTTATAAAACTTGTTCTATTAGAATTACCATTTTTTATTTTATTTTCTGTACTTTTTTCTAAATCCAAAACTTTAGAACCTCCATATTTTTTTAGGGGATGCATAGCACCCCCTTAAGTTTTTTTATTTATTATTGTTTTCTTTTTCGTTTTCTACAGCTTCTTTTATTCTTACAATAGTTGTTTCGGTTTTGTCTTCTATTTTTTCTTCTGTTTCTTCCAATTTTTTTACGCCTTCGTTTAATTTTTTAGAAAGCTCTTCTACCATATTTGCAGTTTTTTCTACTACTTTTTTTGTAGCATCTTTTACTTTTGGTTCTGCACTATGGTATGCAGAATCTATTTTTGATTTTACTTCTTTTGCAAAACTGTCTATAGATGAATGAAATTTACTAAATTTTTCTTCGATACTATCTGAAGAATAAAAAGCTCCTTTACTTTCGTTTAAAGAGTTTAATAATTTTACCCCATCATCTGGACCAATTTTGTTTTCTTTAACCATTTCTAGTATCATGATTCTTTCTTCTTTTAGATTATCTTTCATAATTCCCTCCTATATATTGAGTAATAAGAAATCGTTTAACTTTTATTTTTGTATAATTTAATTATAAATCATTTTCCCTACGTTGTAAATATTATCTTCTTCTACCTACTCCACCGCCACTACTTCGACCACCGCCTCCACTTCGTCCTATATTTCTACCCATTCCCATACCACTACTACGTCCACCACCTGGTGTAAATGGTGAGCCAGATGGTTTTGGTTTTGGAGATGGAGGAGGAGTATACGGTCTATTCCAGCTACTGCTAGGTGGTCTATGGTGATGATGTCTCCTTCTTCTACTAAGTGGGCTTGGCATAAGCCACCAAAACATGGAGCTACCAAAAGAGCGTCTACCGCCTGTTACAATTGTAGTACCTCCTCTACGAGAGCCACCACTAAAAATTATCAAAACTAATAATATTATTACCAATATAACAATAATACTAGCAAAATTATTACTAGAATTGTCAGGAGAAGGAGTAGCTATAGGCTGTGGCATATTTGTAGCTACTGGGCTTTGTTGCACAGGAACATTTGTTACTTGTGGTATACTAGCATCTAATATATTAAAAACACTATCGAAAGCTACTCTAGCAGCCATATCGAATTCGCCACGGTCAAAATAAGATTCCACCTGATTAAATAATATGTTGTCTACTACTTCGGGAGATAAAATATTTAGTATTCCATCTCCAACCATTACATAATAATCTTCTTGTTCTATTACAAATAATATCAAAACACCATTGTTTTCGGTTGCGGAGCCTATTCCCCATGTGTTAAACATATTTTGTGCATACTGCACTATGTCAAGACCATCTGTGAAATTTACAGTAGTAAGAACAACTTGTGTACTACTTCTATTTGATAGTGTTACGTTTCTTTCTATTATATGTCCTGTTGTACTAGAACTAAGTACATTTGCAAAATCGTTCACAAAAAAACTATTTGTGTGATTTGGTACATTTGCAAAAATAATATTTGGCATTAAAACAAATATTATAGTCATAAATAATACTATTTTTTTCATCAATCTACCCCTACTCTCCAAAGTATTCTATGTTTCTTACACCTCTAAAGATACTAATAATATTTGCTGGGAACATATTTCTTGTTTCATTAAAAGCATTTGACATATTATTAAAACTGCTGTTTCTTATTATATTATATGAAGAGTTTACATTTGCAATTATACCATCCATACCAGAGTGTACAGATTCTATATTTAGTGTATCCCTAGTTCTATTTAATATGTTTATTTCGTTTATAACATCTGTGAGTTTTTCGTACAAAATTGCAAAATTAGTATTGTTATCTATATTTTTCAATTTTGTATCTAAAACATTTAGTGCATTACTTAAATTTTCTGTTATATTTGTATTATTTGTAGCTCTATTAATTAAAACTATAAGATTATGACCTTGACCCCATATATCGGTAGCCCTACTATAAATAGAAATCTCTCCTGCTATATGTTTAAAATTGTTTATATATTCACTTCTTAAACTAATTAGTCTATTTCCACCAAATACAAAAATACTAATAAATATGAGAATTATGCTAAAAATTATACCTTTTATCATTATAGACCCTCACTTTTTATTAAATCGTTAAGAACTGATATTTCGGCTGTTATATCCATAGCTTTATCATAAAAGAGAGAGTCAAGTTGTTTTTCGAATACTTTTACCATGTTCGGTAACGTTTGTTCTATATTATTTTTAGAGTTTTTTATATTTTCACTAGATTGATTTTGCTCTATCAAATATTTATAATTTGCAACAAGTGTAACAGTTGTTGGCAAGTAATATTCAATAAAATTGTCTAAATTTCTTGCCTTTTTCGGATATTTAGAAATAAAATCTATTATTTTTTCTGTTATATCATATATTTTTGTTAAATCATTTCCTATAGTTGTTTTTTCTAAATCTAATGTTAAAGCTCTTAAATTTTTCAAAATTTCAGTACCAGATACTATGTATTTGTCTGCTCGCTCTTCACCTGTTTTTTGTATTTGTTTTTCTACCATAATAATTTTGTTTGGCATTATTTTGTAGAACAAATAAAATACTATAGCAGATATTATAGTAGCTAAAATCAGATTAATAATAGTATACATAGGAAAAATAAGGCTATACAGAAGCCATACCACACCTATTGTATAGTATGGAACAACTGATTTCACGATTTTTTCTTCCATATTTATCCTCTTGGGTTCTTATTGATTTATAATATTCCACGATAGTTTATGTTCATAACTTAGTTCTTCATTTTTTTGTAAATTTTCAACATAATTGTTTATAAATAAATCTGTATTTTCTAACAATCTTAGATAATATGCTATTGTTTCAAAAATACCATTAACAATTATTTGACATCCGTGTTCCCTTTTTACTTCAGATATAATTTTATTTATTTCTTCTATTTCTATATCATCGGTAGTAACTGTACTAAGTATGTAGTACCTTTGTAATTTAGTATTTTTTATTTTGTTATAAGCATCTAAAATCATTATTTTATTAGGTTTTATATCAAATTTTATTTCTATAGCTTCAAAAACTTCACCACTAACTATATCGACTATAGATATATCTCCAGTTTTTCCACTACTTCTATCACTAGAATTATGAGATTCTAAAATTTCTAATTTTTTATCTTTAAATCTATTCAATTCACTTATAAGGCATTCATATAAGCTGTAAAAAGCTATAACTGGTAGGATAGATGCTCCTCTTGAGGAATATTTATAATAAAAATGTTTTTTAAGTAAATTTATTATATCATCGATATTTAGTTTACTTTCTCTATTAATAGGATTTGTTATATTTACAATTTTTTTTGATTTTTCTCTTATACTTAAAACCATCAATTCTAGTAAATATATTTTTGGATTTACTTTATTTTCTTCAACATCGTTTAATATTGATAAAAATGCTTCTTTAACATTTTTATCATTTATTTTTCCAGGAAAATCAAAAGTAAACGGATGTACTTGCTCTAAACTTCTAGTAAGCCAACCCGATTCTTTCATAGCACCTAGAAACCTTTTTACTTTTAAAAAAGGTGTAATATATTTAGTATCGAAACTACGACCACTATATCCATTTTGTAATTCTTTTTTATGATAACGAACATCTTGATTTGGATATAAACATTTATAAACTAAACTTGTAATTAGTACAGTAAAAACTCCTTTAAAACTTTCTTCTTTTTCTACAATAATTTTTAGCCATAGTCTTTGTGTTTCTGTAAGTTCTGTTTCATATAATTCTAATTTTGAAATAGCCAAATTATAAATATTTTCTAAAAATTGTGTAACTTCATATTCTTTAGTGTTTTCATTAAAAATTTGATTTTTCATTTCTTCACCCACAGATTTAATCATACTTATACAAACGCTATTGCCTATACGCTCGTATAATTTAGATTTTAAACCAATTTTTTTAAATTCTTTTGGAAATCCCATAAATAAAAAACATTCATCTAATGTTAATTTCCTAACAACTCCATCATTTAGAATGAAATATCTACCGCTAGTTTCCTGAGAAGCTATTGTTGGATGAGTTCCATCAGAAGAATATATTCTATTTGGTTGTTTGTGTACCCTTGACAAATGTTCAGTACCTTGTCTAACCCCAGTAGTTCTTATTTTTTTATTTCTATAGCCAACAAATATTAGACCAGATTTTTTTTGTTCTTTTATATATTTTTCATCAATTAAAGTATACTCATCTTCATTTAACACTTCAAAATTTGAATTATTTTTTAAATATTCTTTCATAGGTTTAGATTTAAATTTTTTGATTTTTTCAAAATCAAAATAAATTCCTTTTGTATTACCAACAATAATCACACGCTCTCTATTTTGAGGAGAGTCAAAATCTTTTGCATTTAATATTTCATATGATACAGAGTAACCCAACTTGTGTAACATATCTAACATAACAGATAAAGTTTTACCATTATCATGTTTTTCTAAATTTTGAACATTTTCAAGTATGAATGCTTTTGGCTTTTTAATTTCTAATATTCTACATATATCAAAAAACAAAGTTCCACGAACTTCATCTAAAATACCTTTTTGTTTTCCAGATATAGAAAATGACTGGCAAGGGAAGCCTGCACAAAGCAAATCAAAATATGGTAAAATATTTGGGTCTAATTTTGTTATATCTTGATATGGATTTTCATTAAAATTAGCTTCATAAACTTCACAAGCGTGTTTATCTATTTCTGAACTAAATACACATTTAAAACCTAAATTTTCAAAAGCAATTCTAAAACCGCCAATTCCAGCAAATAAATCTATAAATTTAATCGGTTGTATAATATACCTCTTTTCTCAAGTAATAAATAATTTTAGTATTTTAATATAATTCCGTTTTTAGCTCCAATACAAATTTCTACAAATCCATCGCAAACTTCATATTTATCATTATTTATACTAAAACCATCATACCCAGTTTTTATTAAAGTATTCAGGTTACCATCTTTAATATCAAGTTTCCAAACAGGTATTTTTACTGTTTTTTCATACTCATTATTATTTAGAACTATAACAATTTTTTCATCTGTTGTAAACCTACCAAAAGAAATAAAACCATGTTCGTTGTGTAGATACGTCAAAGAACCTTTTTTTAGCGATATATTAGTTTTTCTTATTTTTATTAGTTCTTTGTGTAAATTTAGCATTGTTTTATCTTCTTTTCCCCATGGATAACTGCGTCTATTATCTGGGTCGGTAAAACCACAAAGCCCTGCTTCGTCGCCATAATATATTGTAGGTGCACCTATCCATGTAAACTGAAACACTACAGCTAAATACATTACAGCTTTATTAATACCATTTTCTGCTTCTTTGTAATGTGTATTGTGTAACCTACCTATTTTTTGGTTTGTTCTTGTTAAAAATCTTGAATGGTCATGATTCGATAGTTGATTCATAGAAGTATACAAAGATGGAAAAGTAAGTTTGGAATTATGAAAAAGCATTGCTTCTTCAAATGCAAATGTGTTATTTAGCAAATCAAAATTTGATACTTCGCTATGTTTGTTTATTCCTGTCAAAAACCATGTAATAGGTTCCATAAAAGCGTCGTAGTTCATAATAGTATCCCATTCATCACCTAAAAGCCAGCTAGAGGGGTCGCCGTAATGTTCGCTTAAAATAAGAGAGTTTGGATTTTCTTTTTTTACTGCTTCTCTAAAATCTTTCCAAAATTTATGATTAAATTCTTCACTCTGCCCTAAATCTGCAGCAACATCTAATCTCCATCCGTCAGCATTGTACGGATGTGATAGCCATTTTTTGCCTATATTTAAAATATAGTCATACAGTTCTTTAGAATTTTCGTAATTAAGTTTTGGATGATTAGAATGACCCCACCAACCATCATATGCTATATTGTCAGGCCAATTATTGTCGTACCATTTAAAAAAGTCTTTATATTTGCTTTCTTCTGATTGGTATGCTCCAGACTCTTTATATATTTTTTCTTTGTTTAGCCATTTGTGAAAAGCACCACAATGATTAAAAACACCATCAAGTATAACTTTTATTCCCTCTCCATGTGCTTTAGAAACTAAATTTTCAAACAGTTTATTACTTTTTTCTAAATTTTCTTTAGATGTAGTACGTTTTATATACATTGTTGCTTTTTGGTTGTCAAACTCATTTGGAGATAGTCTTTTACCACCATCTTCTGTTATTATTCCAAAATGTGGGTCTATATGTTCATAATCTGAAATATCGTATTTATGATTGCTTGGAGACACAAAAATAGGAGTAAGGTATATAGCCTCTATTCCTAAATCTTTTAAATAAGGTATTTTATCTATAATACCTTGTAAATCTCCACCGTAAAAAGTACAAAAATCATTATTTTCTACTGGAGCATTCCAATCTTCTTGTTTTTTTGATACTGTTCCAAGGTAGCTATATTCTTTCGTTAAAACATCGTTGGACTTATCGCCATTGTAAAATCTGTCTACAAAGATTTGATACATAACAGCACCTTTTGCCCAGTTCGGCGTTGAAAAATTCGGTATTACTTTGAAATTGTAGCTTATATCTATATTTTCTGAAAGACCTTTTTTGTTATAAAAATAAACGTAATCACCTTTTATTAGTGTAAAGTAATAATCATATTTTTGTGTTATTCTAAGTTTAAAGCTGTAAATACTAAAAATGCTATTTTCAGTATTTTTCTTTTTCATTAGATATTTGTCGTTGTTTATGTTTAAATATACTGCCCCAATATTGTCTTTTACAGTTCGTATATAAAAAGTTACAAAATCATTTATTTTTGATTCTGGTGGGTACTGAAAAAACTCCGTTTCATCGCTATAAATTCCATCAAAAATTATTTTATCTATTTTTGTATAATCCTTTTCCCTTATATTCTTGGGTGTCATTGCAACAGTCATATTTCCCTTTCTAAAAAAATTAAAAACCTTGGGGCAACGCCCCCAAGTTTTTTTAATATTTTATTCGTTTAATGTTTTTTGAAATTGTACTAGGCTTTCTAGTGTGTCTCTTTTTCTTATTATTTGTGTTGTTTCATCTGTTCTTATTAAAATTTCGGCAGGTCTTAGCATATTATTATAATTGGAAGACATTACATGACCATATGCCCCAGTATCCATAATAGCCAAAATATCACCTTCGTTTATTTTTGGCATATTTCTGTCTACTGCTATACTATCACCATTTTCACATACATTACCAACTATTGTTACTTTTTCTATATATTCTCTTTGCAAAATATTATCCCTAAAAACAGAAATATCATGATGTGCATCGTATAAAACAGGTCTTATAAAAGAATTAAAACCTATATCCGTTCCAATATACGATTTGCCGTAATTTTCTTTTTTAGAAATAACAGTTCCAAGTAAAACTCCAGCTTCGGCGACTATAAAACGACCTGGCTCTATTTTGAATTTTAGCTCCTTGCCATAATCAGCTATAAAATTTTGTATAAACTCGTCTATTTTTTTACTTGTATATTCAAAATTAAGAGGGGTTTCTCCATCTTGCTTTTTATACGGAATACCAAATCCCCCACCAAGGTCTATAAATTCTAAGTCTTCAAAATATTTTGCTATTTTTAATATATTATTGCCACTTTCTAAAAAATTTACAATATCTAGAAAAAGAGAACCAATATGCATATGCAAACCAACAATTTTTATATTATATTTTTTACAAATCTCATTTATTTCTTTTATATTTTTTTCAGTTATTTCTATTCCGAACTTTGTGTATTCTCCTGCTGTTATCGTTTGTTTGTGATGCCCATCTCCAAAGCCCGGGTTAAACCTTATTACTACATTTGTACCCATAAAGTTTTCTGCATATTTGTACAGTTGTGATATAGAATCTAGAGCTACTATAATACCTTTATGGACAGCAAATTTCATGTCGTCTATAGGTATATTGTTAGAAACAAACATTATTTGATTTGGTAAAAAACCAGCCAAAAGTTCCGAATATATTTCTCCAATACTCATAGCATCTATATTTAAACCCTGATTTTTTATAATTTGTAAAATTGCTAAGTTGCTATTTGCTTTTGCAGAATAATGTACATCGAAATTTTTATATGACGAAATCGACTTCATTTTTTTGCAATTTTCTATTATAATACTCTCTTTGTATACGTACAATGGGCTTCCATATTCTTTTATTAGATTTTGTACTGATATTTTATCAAAAAAATCTTCTGTTTGTTTCAAGTTCTTACTCATTTTCAATATCTCTTTTCTTCTAAAATCTTTAGTGCCTGCTCAAAATTAAAATCTTCTATCTCGGAAATAATATTTCTTGTATCTTGGCTTATATTTTCTATATTCAAAAGTTGTTTTGCTATATCTATAGCTTTAACATCATTTTTTGCTAATAATTTTTTTAGTTCGTCTATTAACGATATTTGCTCTTCTTCTGTTAGTTGTATATTTTCTAACTTATTTTCTATTTCATATTTTGTTTTTATCGATTCTAAAATACTTGTTAGTTCTATTTTTAGTTTTTCAAAACTATCTTCGTCTATATCTTTATTTTTGTAACTTTGTTCGAGTTTTTTGGCTATTTCGTGTAATCCATTAAATTTTAAATACCCAGCACTACTTTTTAAATTGTGACACATTAAATAGCTGGATTCAAAATCTCCATTTTTCAAATTATTTTGTATATTGTTTATAACGTTTTCATATTCTTTATAGAAAACTTTATAAAAATTCTCTATTTTAGCATTTTCTTTATTGTTTTCATTATCTACTTGTTTGCTTTTATCTATATATTTTAAACATATACGATACAAATCATCCGAAATAAAAGGTTTTGTTATATAATCACTTACTTTGGCTTCTTTAAACTTATCTATATTTGGAACATCGGCACTCATTGTTATAATAGGAGTTTTTACTATTTTTTTAATTTCTCTACTAGCTGCCAAACCATCCATTATAGGCATATTTATATCCATAAAAATAATATCGAATTGCTTATCTATTCTTTCTTTTACTGTTTCTATTGCTTGTTTTCCATTTATACAAGTGTATATTTTTATACCGATATTTTCTAGTTGTTGTGTTACAACATCTCTACTAAAATCACTATCATCTACAATTAAAATGTTAGTATTTTTGTAAAAAGGTTTAACGGTATCAATAGATTTAATTCCAGATTTTTCTTTATATTGAGAATTTTGTACTTCTATATATCCAAATTTTACACTAAAATAAAAAACAGAACCAACACCGACTGTAGATTCTACATTTATTGTACTGCCCATTTTTTCTACCCAACCTTTTGAGAGAAAAAGACCAAGTCCTGTACTTCCACCGTATTCTTTTTGGCTTTGCAAATCTTCGGCTGATTCACCTTTTGCATATGGTAAAAATAATTTTTTCATATTTTCTTTAGTTATTCCTACACCAGTATCTACAACTTCAAATTGCAATTCACATTTTTCATTATCTTTGTATATCTTTTTTATATTTAATGTTATGGAACCTTTGTGGGTAAATTTTATTCCATTTGCAATTAGATTTATACAAACTTTTTTAAGTAATAGGATATCACCAAAAAACTCCATATTTTCATAAGGTATGTTTGGCATATTTATAACTAGTTCCAAACCTTTATTTTTTGCCAAATTATAAACATTAGAAAAAACAATATCGATTACTGTTTCTAGTTTGAAATAACTCTCTTTTAATCTTAAATATCCGCTTTCTATTTGTCCCATATCTAGCAATTCTTCTACAATGTTTTTTAAAAAATTTGCATTTTTTGCAGTTCTTATTATATTTTTTTGTGCATTTTCTGTTAAATTTTTTTCTGTAAGTAATAAATCTGTATAGTTCAAAATACTATTTACAGGTGTACGCAATTCGTGAGAGATAGATGCGATAAAATTTATTTTTTCGGAAGTAAGTTTTTTATGCAGTAGTGAATTTTTTTCAATTATATATGCAAAAACAAATAAAATAGACACAATAAGAAACATTAAAAAAACATCAATTCCCAAATAAAAAAATTCGTCCAAATTTAATTCTTCTATTCTAGATTCGATATATTCCATTAGTGTAAAATTAAATTCTTGCAAATCATCTAGCATTTGTCTAATTTGTATGTTTATGTCTATCATTTCTAACATTATATTTTGTATCTGATGGTTGTCATTTATGTAGACAGCATAGTAAAATTTTTCGATATTTGGTATATACCTATTGTAAAAAACATCTGAAATATCATTTAATAAATTAGTTATAAAAAATTTTTGATAGTCTGTAATTACATTTACATTATAGACACTATCTTTAAAACCTTGTAGATATACACCAATATTTTTTATCTCTGATATATAGTCATTCGATAAAAAAAGATTATGTATATTATCTTCGTGCCTAGAATATCCATGTAATAACATATTTATATACGAAACATTAAAAATATTATTTATATCTATAATATATTTACGACGCTGATTAGTTAGTTGTATAGAAGCATCATATCTATTTATCAAATTTTGTATTTGGTTTCTTCTGGCAAATGAAAACGTAATAATAATAATAATAATAATAATAATAATGTATGTATGCCTTTTAATCATAAAATTATCAGAAATTTTTTTCATGTTGGTACCAAAGGATGTGGGGGTGTTTAAGCAACAAACCCCCAACGCTTCTAATTTGATTTTTTGTTAAAAAATGATAACACATTACCTTTTTTATAATTATCTATTTGCGATTTTAATTCTTTATTTCTATCTGAATTTTCCATAGATATTGCAACATCTATATATTTTGTTGCCTCTTTTTTGTTGCCAAGCCCTATATAATAATATGCTAGAGTAGAATAAAGATTTGGGTCGTTCCCTATATGAGCTTTTGCATCCTCCAATATAGATATTGCTTCTGCTATTTTACTTTGACTTTCTAACATTTTTACTACATTTGCATATGCCATTGCATCTGTAGGATATACTTTTATTATATCTTTCCATGTTTCTATAGATTTTAATGGTTCCTTTTCACTATAGTAAAAAGCAAGCTCTTTCATAAGCAAGTTGTTATTTTTGTGGTTTAGCAATCCCTTTTGTAATGTTTCAAAATCTTTTAGGCTATCACCCATTTTGTTATATAGCCTACTAAGTGTAAGGTAATATACTGGTTCTGGCATTCTGTTAAATTCTTTTGCTATTTCAAGTGCTTCTTCCAAATATTCTAGCGATTTTTTTAAATCGTCTTTTTCAAAATATATACCTGCCAGCTCGTATAGAGATTTCTCTTCCCAATCTTTTATATTTGCTTTTTGTATTAGTGTTTCAAAAACTTCTGTAGATTCTGCTATTTTTCCAAGCCTACGTAGTGTAGCACCTTTGTAAAAAGATATTGCTGGGCTAGACATACCATTTTGTTCTACTTGATTTATTATATTATTTAACACATCAAAACTTGACGTTTTAAAAAATATTTCCATTAAAATTTCTTGGTATGTTATATTTTGAGGGTTTAAAGTTATCGCTCTTCTTATATTTTCTAGAGCCTCTTCAAAACGCCCCAAGTCTATCAAAATAGCTGTTTTTAATGCAAATGAATCTGCCCATTCTCTGTTTATTTCCAAAGATTTATTTATAGCTTTTAGTGCATTTTCACTATCATATTTTGAATAGTATGCATTAGCTACAAATTCATATATTCTCCCTCTGCTAAATATTTCAAGTGGGATAGTTGGTTCTTCTAATCCTTTTATTTTATTCTCTATCTCTATTACGTCGTCTGGTGTACCTGTAGATAGTTTTATTAGTGCTAGTATATTATAATTTTCAAAACATGGCATTAAATCGATAGATTTTAGTATCATAACTTCAGCTTCCCCAGTATTACCAAGAGATACGTTCGAAAATGCTAAATAGTTGTAGTATCTATAATCGTTTATGCTATGGTTTTCTAAAAGTTTTCTACATTCTTCGTATCTTGCAGAAAGTAAATAATAATGACCTAGTTTAAGTATTATATCATTATTTGTATTATCTTTATTATACTCCTCTTTCAATTCTTCTATTGCAGTTGGTAATGTAATATTTAGATAATTCAGTATTATTTGACTAGATGGAAAATCGTTTAAAGTTTCTATAGCTATTTCTAATGCCTTGTTTTTGTCAAGTCTATCTATAGCAAATATAAGACCTACTCTAGCCCAGTAGTGATTTTTATTTTCTGCTACTAGTTCTTCATAAATACGTGCAGATTCTTTTACATCTGTGATTTCATTTGAATTTAATAATATAAATGCTTTTGTTTCGTCTGATATCGCAGTATTTTTGTATTCATTTGGATATTTTTCTAAAACAGAATCGAAAAGTTCAAGTGCTTCTTTTATATTTTTATTTAAAGAAGCTATTCTAGCTTTTTCTAAAGTAAGCATTGGATGCTCTATATTTAGTTTTTCTATTTCTGTTAAAGTTTTTGTAGCGTTTATAACATCTTTAGCATTTACTCTGTCTATCAGTAATGAGAAAATATCAAAAAATTTATCAAACTCTTTATCTACACTTGTGTCGAATAGGTGAAAATGAAAGTCGAATTTTTTATCACTTGCCATATTCTGTATAAATCTTAAATACGCTACTGGGTATCTCTGTGCTAGCTTTTCGTAGTTTTCTTGCCATTCAAACATGTTATTTAAAAATGCCCAAACATTAGATGGTAAATGTTTAGAAAAAGACAAATAATCCAAAAGCTTTATACTTAGCATGTCATTTGTTTCTTCATTTTTTAGTAAATCATTCTCGAACAATTTTTGCCAATTTTCTACTTCTATACGATTTTTAAAATTGCTGTATAGCTCTTCTACTTTTTTAAAAAAATCATCTACTTCTTTGTTACCTTTTTGTATTGACTGTATTGCTTTTATATAATCTGCCATTCTACCTCTTACAGCTCGAAAATATCGTACATTACGTCTAATGTTACAAGTGCTGCCTCGTTTTCAAAATTTTCTATTTGTTTTTGTAAAACTTTTGCTTCTGGTATATTTAACTTTTTCGATATTTCGACTGTTTTCGCATTATTTTTTTGTAAATTTTCTTTTAAGGTATCAAAAATTTGCCTTAATTCTTCTTTTGTTTCACTTTCTTTTTGTATTTCATTTTCTGTATCTATTTTTTTTAAAACATTTTTTAGCTCCAAAAAAATTTCTTCAAAACAATTTGGAGTAGCTTCATTTTTTAATATTTTTTGTTCTAGAACAGTAGCTATATTATATAATTTATTTTCAGAAATAAGTCCACTTGTTCCTTTTAAATTGTGAACTGGTCCTAGACATTTTTTTATATCACCTTTTGCCAAAAAATTTTCTATACTAGCTATTGTGTTTTTTTGCTCTTGAAAGAATGTTTTTCTTATATCTTTTAAATTATCAAAATCAAAACTTTTATTATTTGATTTTAACATATTTTTGTTATTTTTACTACGGATATATTTATTTAATAATTTGTCCAGTTCTTTTTGATTTATTGGTTTTTCAATAATATCATCGAAACCATTTTTTAAAAAATCAGTTCTATACTCTGTAGATGTTGTAGCTGTAAAAGCTATTATAATACCTTTGTAATTTTTACTACGTATTATTTTTGTTGTTTCTATTCCGTCCAAATTTGGCATCATATAGTCCATAAAAATAATATCGTATACTTTTCCATTTTTGATTTTATTTATTACTTCTTCTCCAGAAGTGCACATTTCCAAATTTATGTTATATTTTTTTAAATATCCAATCATAACATATAAATTCGTTTCCAAATCGTCGCAAATTAAAAATGTCCCATTTTGTATTGTAGAAAAATTCAAATCTACTTTTTGACTTTTTGCTATATACGATATATTTTGTAAATTTTTAGCTTTATTTATGCCAATAGGAACATATTTTTCTATAAATTGTGGTATTTTAAGTTTAACTCTAGTACCTTCATTTATTTTACTTTCAATACTCATGGTTCCATTCATTAGTTTTAAAATATCTGAAACTATGTTTAATCCAAGTCCTGTACCTTCTATGTTTTTGTGTATATTTTCATTAAATCTTATAAAATCATTTTTGATAGATTTTATTTGAAAATTTGTCATACCGTATCCAGTATCTTCGATAGTTATTACTAATAATATTTTTTCTGGAAAGCCTTTGTTTCTTTCATATCTTATTAGTAATTTTACATGACCTTCTTTTGTATATTTAAAAGCATTTGTAAGAATATTTGTAATACACTGTATATTTCTTTGATAGTCGCCTATCATCTCTGTTGGTAAGTCTGGGTCTATTTGTATTTCAAAATTTAAAGGTTTTGATTTTATAGTTATTATGTTTGTTTGTATCGCTTCGTTTATAAAAATTTCGGTGCTATATTTTTGGTTGTATATATTTAATTTACCTGCTTTAATACGACTAAAATCCAAAATATCATTTACAAGTCTAAGCAGTATTTTAGAAGATGTATTGATTCTTTGAAAAGAGCCTAAAATTTCTGGGTCTAGGTTCTTTTGCATACATTGGTCGCTTATTCCTAGAACAGAGCTTATAGGAGTTCGTATTTCGTGGCTTACTCTTGCAAAAAATCTTGACTTTATTTCACTTTCTTCTTTCAAGTTTTTTATATTTTCTTTATTTTTTAGTATTTGATGTACCAGACTTAAATCTTGTATATAAGTAATCAAAACAGAATTATTAGAATCAGGAATAGATACAAGAGAAATTTCTACTGGTATTGTTGCTTTATTAAAGTTTACATTTTTGTTTACAGAATATTTACCACTGTCAAAAGCTATTTCGAAATTTTTTTGTTCTAAAATAGGATTTATGCTTTTTAAATTTTCGTTTAGGCTATCTATTGCATCTCTTTTTTTATCAAAACCAAACAATTTTAAAAATTCTCTGTTGCAATCTTTTACTATATAATTTTTGTCTATCGTAAAACAGGAAATAGGCATATTTTCGACGATTTTATTTACACGTTTGTACGAAGTTTTTAATTCTTTAAAAATTTTTTTTAGATATGTTATGTCATTGGAATACGCAATTATTATGGTTGATTTTTCTATTACCATTCGTACTGCAGTAATATAGAGATATATAGTTTCTCCGTTCTTTTTTTTACAAACAAATTCAAATTTGCATTTTCCATTTTGCAGAGCAAATTTTAAGCTCTTTTCAAAATGACTTTTGGAAGATACTCCACGTACAGTATTAAAAAATACATTATCATAATTTTTTATATATTCTTCTTTGTTTTCAAAACCGAATGTTTTTACACCATGCATATTTACGTCTAAAATATTTAAATCTTTATCATAATATTCTATTATGGTTGGGCTAAACTCGAAGAGGTGGCGTATATGTTCTTGCCATCTTTTAGTTTCTTCATAATGTTTTGTTATATTTCTATGGTCTATGGCATATGTTATTATTACATCTACGCTCTTTATTCTATATTTATAACAATGTACCTCACTTGGTATTACTTCATTTGTTACTATATTTCTATGTAACCATTCGAAATACAAAGTACCAATTTTCAAAGCTTCGCTTAGGTAAAATATTGCTAAATCTTTTGATGCTCTTCCGCATTTTTGAAATTTCGGAGAAGATTTATCGAAATTTGCAATATACTCATCTGTACTAGAAAAACCATATCTTTTTATAACCTCTTCACTTGCGTACAAAAGCTCAAAATTACTACTCCAAACAGATATAACAAGCGAAGATTTTCTAAAAACAAATTCCATAATATTTTTTATATCTTCAGAAGATTCCAAATATTTATTCAGTTTTTGTAATCCATAATTGTCCATAACAAATCCTTTTCACTTAATTTTTGTATCTTAAAGAGGATACGTAACTTGACGGAGCCAATTTTCTTCCTCTGTTGTAAGAGAATCTTTTAAATTGTTATACACTGTTTCATGGTATTTATTTATCCACTGTTTTTCTTCATCTGTAAGAAGCTCAGTAAGAATTGCATCTATTTCAAATGGTACAAATGTTACAGTTTCAAAAGATAGAAAATTGCCAAAATACGTACTATCATCTTTTTTTATAAATACAGAATTTTCAATTCTTATGCCATATTGCTCATTTATATAAATTCCCGGCTCATTAGATAGTAGCATATTTTCTTCTAAAACAATAGAATTTATATTTTGCGACATACTATTTGGTCCTTCATGCACATTTAACATATGTCCTATACCATGACCGGTTCCGTGTGGATAATTTAGTCCTAGCTTCCAAAGTGGCATTCTTGCTATAGTGTCTATATGTGTACCACGTGTTCCATATGGAAATTTAGAAGTAGATAGAGCAATATTTCCTTTTAAAACAGCTGTATAATTTCTTTTCATTTCAAAAGTAAGCTCGCCTAATGCAATTGTTCTTGTAATATCTGTTGTTCCCTCTATAAAATTTGATCCAGAGTCTACAAGTACAAATCCATTTGGTTCTAATATTTTCGATGTTTCTATCTCTGGTTTGTAGTGAATAATAGCACCATTTTTTCCGTAACCACATATTGTTTCGAATGATTTACAAAAATAACTTGGAATTTTCCACCTTAATTCTTCCAATTTTTCCACTATATCTATTTCCGATATTTTAGATACATTTACATTTGTTTTTATCCAATATATCAACTTTGTAAATACTATAGCATCTTTTTCATTCGCAGTCTTTATATTGTTTTTTTCTGTGCTATTTTTTATCATTTTTAAATTTGTTGTTATATCATGCTTTATTAATATTTGTTTTTTGTCTTTAAATGCATTATAAACTTTGAAATTTGTTCTTGGTTCACAGTACATTACTTTTTGCATATTTTCCAAATATTTAAAAATGTCATTATACGGAAAAATATTTATATTGTTTTTTTCCAAATACTCGATTGCTTCTTTATCTTCTGGTATGGTATCAATAAACAAATTTGTGCCAAAATGTGTTACAACAACATATGCAAAAATGTTAAACGGATTTGTATCGGAAACAGAGCGTATATTTAAAAACCAACAAATATCATCCAAAGATGATATTATATAATACGAAGCTCCAGCTTGTAACATTTCTTTTTTTACTTTTGTAAGTTTTTGCTCGAAACTTTCACCCGAATAGTTTTCACCATATGCAAAAATTTTATTACGAGAAAATTTTGGTCTGTCTTTCCATATCCTAGACACGAAATCTATATTGCTATTTATTTTTATGTTTGGTTTTTTTAGTAGTATTTTTGCCAAAGTAGTATTTAATCTTTCCCCATTAAAGCCTATAACACCATCTTCTTTTGTAATATTTAAAGCGTAATTTATATAATTTGATGCCCCGACCAAGATGTCTTTGTGTAGTTCAAAGTCCTCTGCCATTTGCATTTGTGCTTGTAAAAAATACCTTGGGTCTGTCCAAAGACCAGCTTTATCTTTAGTTATTACAATATTACCATTAGAACCAGTAAAACCAGATACAAAAGCAACTTCACCATACATTTCGTGAGAATATTCACTTTGATGTGGGTCCATTTTTGTTACAATATATGTATCTATACCTTCTTTTAACATCAACTCTCTTATTTTTGTAAGCATAATATACTCCTTTAAAAATTTGAAAACCGTCTGACGCTATACCACACATCCCACGGTTTTTTATTTTTTAGGTAAATTTGAGTGCAAACAAATTAAACCGGTTTAATTTGTTTTATTTGTACTTTTTTCGAGCCATTTTCTAAAAAACTATCATTAATAATAATCTTCATTTTTTGAAGTGCTTCGTTTCTGTGGCTTATTTTGTTTTTTTCATTTAAGCTAATTTGTGCTAAAGTTTTTTTTAGCTTAGGGATATAAAAAATTTCATCGTAAGCAAAACCGTTTGTGCCTGCTGGAGTAGTTGCTATTTCTCCTTCTAGAGTGCCAGTTGTAAAAAAATATTCTCCACTAGGTAAAAAAAGGCAAATTGTACAAACATAAATTGCATATCTATTTGTACAATTTTTCATTAGTTCTAAAATTTTTTTGTTACGTTCTTTGTATTCCTTGTTTGAAAACAAAAAATTAGCTGTATCCACACCCGGTTTTTTATCAAAAAAATCTATCTCTATACCAGAATCATCTGAAAGGGTAGCATATCCACTTGCAAGCATTACCGTTTTTGCTTTTTTTACTGCATTTTGCTCGTATGTTGTACCATCTTCTACTATATCTTCGTAAAACCCTGCCTCTTTCATAGAAACACATTCAGGTATTATTTTTTTTATCTCTTTTAATTTATCTTCATTACATGTTGCGAAAATTAACATTAACTCGGGTCTAAAAGTCCGTATTTATTTTCTCCTTTACTTTTAAAAACAACATTTACTTCGTTTGTAATTGTATTTCTAAACAAGTAAAATTGATGACCAGAAAGCTCCATCTCCATTATAGCATCTTCCACTTCCATGGGTTCAACTACAAAACTTTTTCTTGTAATAGTAAGAGGGGAAGTGTAAATTTCGTCTTCATAGCTTTCTTCGATTTCTGGTATGTTTAAGTCTTTACCAGCTCTCTTATGTTTGTCTTGTATACGACTTTTTAGTCTTCTTAGTTGTTTTTCTATCATTTCTGTAACTAAATCTATTGCTGTGTACATATCTGTAGACTTTGCTTCTGCACGCAGTGGCTTTTTGTATGCTGTAAAATGTACTTCTATTTTGTTTGTAAGGTTTGTTACCTTATATGTTACATTTATTTGTGTATCTTCTGTCAAAAATTTTTCTAATCTTTGCATTTTATCTATTGTTTTTTGTTTAAGTGAATCTGATACTACATTTTGTTTTCCAACAAATGAAAATTTCATGGTTTATATCTCCTTAATTTTTTCATATTCAAATTGTAACATTAATTTAAGGAAATTACAATAATAAAAAAAGACCATTGGTTATAACCCTTGGTCTTTTTTTATTATTCGTAATGACCTTCTCTCTCTTTTTTTTTTTTTTTTTTTTTTTTTTTTTTTTT